>JAFVEZ010000048.1 GCA_017475745.1 Selenomonadaceae bacterium | reverse complement strand
TTTGGAATGATAAAATATTCTTTGATCCTATCCCATTGCTCATCTGTTAATTCATATCTTCTTCCTGACATTTTACTTCACCACCCAGATATATTATAAATGAACAATGAGAATTTTTAAAGTTATTCAACACTACCTAGTTTCAATATTAATATTTGTTCCATCAGTAGTGAAGACAATGGCACCATTCTTATCAGTTCTATAAATCTTGGCACCGACTTTCTCCATAAGCTCAACTACTTCCGGACGTGGGTGTCCAAATGTATTGTTAGCACCTACACAGAAGACAGCATAAGTCGGATCAACTGCTTCGACAAATTCCTCTGAACTAGAAGTCTTTGAGCCATGGTGGCCTACTTTTAGAACGGTACTTTTAACATCTTTGTGTTCGCGAAGAATAACAGCTTCATTCTCCTTGATTAAGTCACCAGTGAACAGAAAAGAGATGTTTCCGAAAGTGACTTTATAGACGTTTGAGACCTCATTGCCTGTCGATAAGGCAGCAGCCTTCGGTGCAAAGAGTACCTCTACTTTTACACCATCAACACTGTAAATCTCACCTTCAACCGCTGATCGCAGATTATTCAGCTTGAGCAATTCTTCACTAACTGCCATACTTGCCGCGTATTCGGACTTCGGTTCATTCGCGGTTATTATATTGTCGACTTCCAGTGATTTAACTATCGAGCCAGCACCTGCAGCATGGTCTTCGTGGGCATGTGTTAGGAAGATGTAGTCGAGTTTTGTAATTCCGTAATGATGAAGATAGGGAACGTCAATACGGCCACCGATATCATAAGCGTGCTCACGGACACCACCAGTGTCAAACATCATAGCATGATCATGAGGAGTTATGACTAGAGCAGAATCGCCTTGATGTACATCAATGAAGTGAACCTGCATTTCTAGTGGTTTGACAAATTTGACACCAATATTGAAGGCAATCAATATGACTATCACTGCACAGATACCTTGGACAATCTTGACATTTGTTTTGCATAAGTTTAGTATAGCTTCTTTAACTTTGCGTTTCTGAATCACAAAGAGTAACACTACATAATATATGGCACTCCAAGCAAAGTTAATGGTTGGGAAGTACACATTGCTCATCGGTAGAGCGGCAATTAATTTGTTAAGTTCATATGCAGTGCCAAACATCAAGGAATCCATCAAGAAGACAACTTTTGCAAACAAAGGAACAATCAAGCCTACAATTCCAGCAAATAAGCCGAATATTATAATGATCTCTAAAATCGGAATTACAATCAGATTTGCCAGCAACGAACTGATTGATAATTGATTGAAGTACCAAGCTACTATTGGTTGAGAAAATATCAATGCTGAAATTGTACAAGCTAATGACGTTGACAAGAAATAAGATAATTTTAGTCTAGGATTGAACACCTTTTCATACAATTTTAGTTGTAAGTTTGCACCTTTGGTCAAAAACTCAATGATTTTGGGCGATAAATACAATAACCCTACTGTTGATAAGAATGAGAGCTGAAAACTGATGTGGAATAGTGCCAAAGGTGAGTATAATAGTATGAACATGGCTATAATTGTCAGTGATCGACGACTGCTGCTATAGTATTTATTTGATGAGGTTGCAAAGAATACAAGAAAACCCATAAACGCTGAACGAATTACAGGGAATATGAAACCTGACAATATTGTATAAGTTAGAATTACAATTAATCCTATAGAGATCTTTATCCAACGACGCCAGCCAAAGAAGTTGCAAATCCAGGCAGTTGTAGCTGCAAGTAGTGACATATGTGAACCAGAGACCGACAATATATGCACAATGCCTGTCGTGACGAATGACTCAGTAAGTTCCGGTTTTAAGCCTTCATAACCGCCGAAGAGCATGGCAAAGATCGCTGCAGCATCTTCGTTTGACATCACCTGCCGCATTGAGTCCTTGTAATGCTCGCGGATTGCCGCCATCGTTCGCAGGAACTTTGTCCAAAGACTACCCTCAACATATTCAATCTCAACGCCAGCCTTTCCGACTGAAAGACTTGCAGTGATTTCATTGCTCTTGAGCATTGTTACAATATCAAGCTGTCCAGGATTGTTGTAATTGATAGGCTTTCTGACAGTGCCATAAGCGGAGATTTTGTATCCAATCAGTGCTGTCGGAATGGCATTTTGACTTTCGTATCGTACATTGATATTTAAGCCACCAGTGGCTACAATCTCCTCTTGAGATTTGGTCACTGATTTAACATCAACGGTATAGCGTACAGAGTAGCTGTCATCGGCATTGAGACGAATTCTTGGCTGTTCTCTAATAGTTCCGGTGACACTCATATCACTGCCTGCGAAGCTAGAGATGTCATTTGCTGGTAAATTATCAACAGCTTGATACCTCACCACACCAAGCATGAAAAATAAGATACAAAAAGGAATGAAGGTTACTTTGCTTTCATACTTAAGCAGTACAGTCGCCGCGGCAAATGAGACTAAGGTGATACTTATTATTGCCTTTGGTGATATGGAATATATCGACGCAACAAAAATACCTGCTGCCACAAGTGCAAGCAGGCAATTCAGAAAGGTTTCCTGCTGTTGACCTTTTTCCAAATTTAATACTCCCAAATCAATTAGGGAAGAACTCCTCATGGATAGCGTTGACGGCATCTTTTACCTGTGTGCCCTTAATAAGGCATGAGACACTAATCTCTGAGGTGCTGATAATGTCGATATTAACGCCCGCCTTCGCCAGCGCTCCAAACATTCTTGCCGCTATACCAGGTGATCCTAGCATACCGGCACCAACTATTGAGACCTTCGCCACGTCCTCCTCAAAGATCGCAGAAACGGCATTGAGTTTGTTGGCAACTTCGTCAATGACCTTTTTAGCTTCAGGAAGATCACTAGAGGCAATCGTAAAGACCATGTCGGTAATATTCTTTTCGATATTTCTGATACTCTGAACGATCATATCAACGTCAATATTTGCATTGGCAAGAGCTGAGAAGATTGTATGTGCAATACCTGGCTGATTTGGCACACCAAGTACAGCAATCTTTGCAACTTTTTCGTCATGTGTTACTCCTCTAATTTCAAATGGTCTATCCTCCATAGTATAATCCTCCCTAATAATCGTTCCGTTCGTATTTGTAAATGTTGAACGTACATGAATTGGAATGTTGAAGTATTTGCCCATCTCAACTGAACGTGGCTGCATGACACCGGCACCGAGTCTTGCCATCTCCAACATCTCATAGTAAGTGATCTCTTTCATTTTGTGAGAGTTCTTGACGATTCGCGGATCAGCGGTGTAGATTCCGTCAACATCAGTGAAAATCTCACAACTGTCTGCTTTCAATGCCCCGGCGATTGCAACGGCAGAAGTATCAGAGCCGCCGCGACCAAGAGTTACAGGATCGCCAAACTTGTCAATGCCCTGGAAGCCCGCCACAACGACAATATTGCCCTTGTTAAGCTCCTCGTGAACTCGATCAGGTTCTACCCCAAGGATTCTGCCCTTAGTATGCACGGAAGAAGCACGCATGCCAACCATTGCGCCAGTCATTGAGATAGCAGGCTGTCCAAGCTTCTGAAAGGCCATGGCCAGAAGTGCAATCGAAATCTGTTCACCAGTTGTCAAAAGCATGTCCATTTCACGCGAATAGATTGCTTTGTAAGGGTGTTCGTCAATTCCTTCAGCAAGGCTAATCAAATCATCAGTGGTATCACCCATCGCCGAAACAACTACTACAATTTTATCTTCAGGCTTTTTATCTGCCAAAACTCTCTTGGCCACGTTCATAATTTTTTCAGTTGATGCGACGGAGCTGCCACCAAACTTTTTAACGATAAGAGCCAATTTATCATTCCTCCTATTCAGTATAATTTCATCTTTCTAATTCCATTTTATCAAATTATATTTGTAAAGTCAAAGGAAAATTCTCACGGAATGATTGTACACAATTAATCAGCTTGGAATTGTTTGATGATTTGTTCATAGCACTGCTCCAAAACGCTTGTGTAGTGCCTTGGTAGAACATTGCTGTTATTCTGAATCCTTGAGCGCAAGTCTTGATGGAGAATATTAAGCGCCTCTTTGTCATTTGCAAGCCCAACGGCACGATCTATATACATATTGCCATTATTTACCGCAAAATCTCCAAGACCTATATTTTGAAGAATGGTCAAACTATAGCGACTGTCACGTCTTTCATCATAGAAGCTGACAACCGGCACACCCATAAACAGAGAATCGAATGTTGTCATTGCATCAGATTTTGGGAAAGTATCAAGCATGATGTCGATTGAGAGATAATCCCGGAGATAATCCATGGTCACAGGTTTGAATGTCACTAAGTCCATATTAAAACCGAGACCCTTCATTCGATTATAGGCAGCATCAACAAGTGAATCACTACTAAACTCGTCTGCTCTGATAATGAGTTTGGAATTTGGAACACGATTTAAAATCATTTTCCAAACGTTAAGCATATCATCGCCTATTCTGTTGTAATTGTGGAAGGCACCGAATGTCACATAACCTTTCTCGATAGCCGGTGTGGGTGTAGGCTGCGGTGCTTCGCTGTTGCTTGCATAGCAGAATTGGCAGGGCATATAGATAAAGGTCTCTTTAAAGAAGCGATCATGTTGCTGTGGCGGGTCGGTCTGCTTATCGGTAATGAAGTAATTGACAGTATCCAATCCGCTTGTTGCAGTCGCACCAATACCTGAAATCTGCACAGGCGCAGGTCTGTAGGCAAATACCGGCAGAACAGTCTCAGCACTGTGACCGGAAAGATCAACTAAGATGTCAATCTGATCTTCGCGAATCTTTGCTGCAAGTTGTTTAGTCGTCAAATCACTAACTCTCTGGAAGTGCTCCACTGCGGGTTCTATAGCCTTGGTGAACGGATCATCGGAAGGATTGAGCGAATAACAACTAACCTCATACCTTTCCTTATTGTGACAAGCAAGGATACCATATATAAAGGAGAAATGATCGCTCTTTCTGAAATAAGACGAAACATAACCAATCTTAATGCGTCTTTCACCGCGAATGATACTGTCAAATCCATTAAACTGAGTGTAAGGTTGTACATTTGAGAAGAGTTTTTGATACTCAAAACTATTGATGGCAAGGTTTTCGGTGGATATACTAAGGTAAGTCAGAGCGTTAATTGCCTTATTGAACAATGTTGCTCTCTCTTCTTGGTTTGAAGCAAGACTTATTGCTCGATTGTAACTGTCAACTGAATTTGAGATATTACCGTTAATCAGAGCAATCTCTCCTCGAAGACTGTGATAACGCTTGAGGAAATCTTTGTCGGTTTCCTCATTGATGTATTTTTCAACCTTGCAGATACTTTCATAGGCACCAGCATAATCCTCAAGATTCTGTTGCGCTTTGGCCAGAAGCAGATATGTCTCCGCTGAGTGCTCACCCTCAACTTCCGCAGCTTTAGAAAGCCAATACTTTGTACGCTTAACATTGACAGAATTTTTGATTCTTCCCTCGTGGAAGCCTTCTTCATAACCTACATATTCTAGTCCACGCTGGTAATATTTTTCGATATCAGCCGCCGTTGGTTCTGGCTCGTCTTGTGGAAAGTCAGGTAACTCTTCACCATTAATCCAGGCGTTCCAAATCTTTTCATAAGCTGATTCAACCTCAGCCATGTAGATTGTATCGTCCATAATCGGTGATTGTCTCATTCTCCGTCTAAGTGTAAGATGATAGTCCCTGACCTTATCCCAATCGTTAGCAAGATCAATCGCCTTTTGAATGTATTCTTCCTCAGAATATGTGCAAAGCTCATCAAGACCCATATTATGGAGCAGAGAGTATCCGAAGCGGCCGTTGTGTCTCTCACCGACGAGGGTAATGACTGGAATACCCATGTAGAGTGCATCGCAGGTAGTACCGCCACCAGGATATGGGAAAGTATCAAGCGCAATATCAGTAAGCTCATACTTCTGAAGATATTCCTGCTCGTCAGGTTCAATTATAACGCGCTCCAGTGGCAATCCTGCCTTTGTCATACGTTCCTTAGCATCATTGATTCCATATTCCGTTCGGAATGCTTTACCCTTGAGGAATAGCTTGGAATCGGGCACAGCGTTAATAATCTTAGCCCAAGCCCTCAATGTCTCGTCAGTCACCTTAGCGAAGTTATTGAAGCTGACAAAAGTTATATAGCCATTCTTGGTGCAGGGTGCCGGTGATATGGTTTTAGGTGCATCATGCCACATGTAGCAAAAGTGACTATGTTGCAATCTCAATATCTTTTCGCTGAAGTAGTTGTCATTGAGTCCAACGGGATCGGTAAACTTATCACAGAGGAAATAATCAATCGTCTTTAAGCCAGTCGAATTGAACCAACCTATGGCAGATATACAGACCGGAGCAGGCTTGAATGACATAACTTGAAGCACATTGTTAGCGGTGTGTCCTGAGAGGTCAACCAATATGTCAATCTCATCTTCACGTATCTTTTTTGCTGCTTGATATGGACTATCAAACAAAATATTCTTCCAACCATCGACACTCGCCTTAAACTCTTGAGAGGCGTGATCCTCAACACATTTCGGATAGCAGTAAACCTCAAACTTGTTTTTGTCGTAACATTTATAGAAGGCATAGCTGAAGAACG
Source organism: Selenomonadaceae bacterium (assembly GCA_017475745.1). Classification (GTDB taxonomy): domain Bacteria; phylum Bacillota; class Negativicutes; order Selenomonadales; family Selenomonadaceae; genus Quinella. The sequence goes on along the minus strand of JAFVEZ010000048.1, from coordinate 10,208 downwards.
CGACAACATGACGGCGAATATCAGGTGATACATAGCCTATGCGGATTTTGTCATGCTTTGGGTGAGTCAGCCTGTCAAATTGGAATATCTTGCGACCATTGAAGATATCATTATACTTACAAATCGCATCAAAGAGTTCTTCACGACTGATATTTACATTGTGCAAAGAGAATAGGTAGTTACTATAGTCATCACATTTGATATTAAAGAGATATCTATAGGTATCTGGGTCGTTGACATAAGGCGTGATATCATTCATTGAACTCTTGTAGTAATGTTCTATACTCTTCGGAGCGTCACCGACATAGCGGTAAGCGTGCCCTAAGATATTATGTATCATCATGATAGTAAGCAGTGATGAACCCGGTATATTAAGAGCTTCTTCAGCGTATTTGATACAACCTTCATAATCATGTCTCAAATCAAAGACACGTGACTTCAAAAACATTCTATAGCCTGACGGTGGAAAGTGATCTTCCATATACTGTGAGGCTTGAGCTGCTCTTTCCGTTTCATTCAAATCAACAAATATGGAAGTTACCTTTTCCATTGGATAAGATTCATTGGGCTTAAGTTCCAGAATATTATCTGCAAGTTCAATCGTCCTTTGTCGATCATGTTGCTTCATATGAACTTCCAAAAGTTCTTCTAAGAGCTTATCAATAATCTTTTTCTTTCTTTCTAAATCTTTTTTCGTGACTTTAATCTTCCGCATTTAATTTTTTCCTCCATAGTTCTAAACGTTTTTTTGCCGCTTCAGCCATCTTTTCATTGAACATCATTGGCTCCAAGCTGTCATATGAGACAAACTTATTGAGGGCCATTTCCATCTCCTCTATCGCTTCGGAATATCTTTTCACAGCGGCAAGACATTCGGCATATTCAGCATAGAATTCAGGAGTTTCAGGAAAATCTTGAATCGCTCGAGCGACGAATTTAAGTCTATCTTCCATGCGTTTAGGATTTTTTGCCAAGATGTTGAGAAGTATTCTGTATGAAGAGCTGGCAAAAGTTGTCTCACGACGACCGCCGTCAATGTCCATTATTGCATATTTTTCAGCGTTTTCATAGTCAAATAAACCGTTATAACATTGAGCAATATATCCGTAGATTTTTTCGGGATGGTCTGTCAATTTAAGTTCGGCAAGCAACAACTCCAAATTTCGTCTTGCCTTATCAGCATTTATACTTGTCGAATATCCTGTATGATAGAGTTCCAATTTATTTGTAGGTACCAAAGACACTTTGTCAATAGTACCACCGCCGCTTTTTCTGAGTTCTTCATGTATTCTTCCGACAAACCGCCATTCCTTAATATTTCTGTACATTCGCAAGATGTAAGTTGTATCTAATATTTTATTATCTTTATCAACATCAATATTTACCAAATTCACAAGAAGACCGTTCTTACCGAATTTATCAGATTGTTCAATAACTTGCCTTACGTTTTTGGCAGTTGCTTCTGAGAAATACTCATCGGCATCAAGGAAGATTATCCAGTCGCCAGTTGCATTATCGAGCGCCATATTTCTTGGCGTAGAAAAGTCATTATTCCAAGGAGATTCAAATACCTTAGCACCATAACTCTTTGCAACTTCTATTGTGTTATCGGTGGAGCCGGTATCAACGACAACAATCTCATCAACTTGATCCTTTAAACTGTCGATTGATCGCGGCAAGTTGTGTTCCTCATTCTTCACTATGTAGCACACAGATATTTTTAATTTTGACGCTTTTTTATTTGAGCCAATTTTTTTAGACGGCTTCAATTTTCTCAATGTATTCACCTCTGCAAGTTTTCTCTCTATCTCTGCAAGTACGTCTCTTGCTAACGGTATCAAGCCGGATTTTTTGTCGGCGTTCTTTAAGGTTACCCTTACATCTTGAGCTGCTTCTTCATATCTTTGTAGGTAATTCAACAGCATACCACGTTCTATTCGGAACTCTGGATCATTTGGAAAGGCTTCTATAGCTTCATTTAATAATTCCATCAATTCTTTAACAGAAACGTTTAATTTTCTCATTGTAAACGAAGTTTTGCGATAGAAGAGAGCAAGACCCGTTAATGGGCGTGAATTGGTCTTGATTATCTCCTTGGCGTGCTGAAGAACTTTCTCATAATCACCAAGCGCAAAGTAACAATCAACAAGAGCAATGTGATGGCGAATCTGTATACCTTCCTTAGCAATTTCTGTTTGAAGGATTGCAAGATTGCGCTGAAGTTTACTCTTAGCTTTCGTTGCACTGTAGCCGGTATGATAGAGTATTAAATCATCACCTGCCAGCTTGTACGAGAATCCGTCACCATTTATATTTTCGACATTCTCGTGGATCAATCCTTTATATCTCAGATAATCAACATTACGGAAGGCACGGAGATAGTAGTCGCGGTTAATCTCTCTACCACCATTGTCTTCATCAACATCAATTCGCAACATAAAGATTGCTTCAGTATCTGATAGTTTTTCTATCGTACTGCGTACTTTGTTGGGTTTTATGAAATATTCGTCGGCATCAATGAAGATTATCCAATCACCCGTCGCATTGTCAATGGCCAAGTTTCTTGGTGTGGAGAAATCGTCCTGCCAGGTTGTCTCAATGACTTTGGCGCCATAGGACTTGGCAATCTCAATGGTTTTATCCGTTGAGCCGGTATCAACGACAATTATCTCATCAACCGCAGACTTCAAACTCTCAATAGAACATTGAAGCATTTTCTCTTCATTCTTAACGATATAACAAGCAGAAATCTTAATTTTTGATGTAGATCCTACCTTTGATTTAAGTATTGGCTTCTTTGTAGATTTGATTTTTCTCATTTGTTTTCAACCTTTGACATCAATGATTCAATCTCAGCAATTCGAGCATAAACTCTTCCTGCTATTCTTGCGAAGTAGGATTTATCATGTGCTTCGCCTTCCAACTTGTTCCAAACTTCCAAAGACTTCTTCAATTCTCGATAACCTTCAGCAATGTGATTGTTGTCGCACATTATCATTGCTCGTTCGGCATAGAACTCTGGACACTGCGGCAACGCCTTTATTGCTTCCGTCGTCACTTTGACGATATTTTCAATCGGCTTCTTTAGCATGTACATTGACTTGATGATGTCACGATACACTCTATCAGTCTTATATCCTGCCTTGACAGCCGCCTTTGCATATTTGAGGGCATTTTTATAATCTCCCATGTCAGAGTAACAGCTTGCAAGTTCGGCGTCGTGCTGAGGTCTGTGTCCGTTGAGCTGAATGTCCAATTTGACCTTGACTATATCGCGCTTGCAGTAACTTATATTTGCTTCTTTTGGACGTTTAAGCTTTTCCAGCAGAATACCTTGCTGATCGTAGAAGAAAGGTACATCCGGCAAGGCTTGTAAGGTCTCGTCAAGGAATTTTAGGCACTCTTCAATAGGATATTTTAGTTCATACATGGCCTTGAGAGCGTGAACATATGGCGCTTCCGGATTAGTAATGATCGGTGTCTCCGCCTTGATTGCCCGCTTTGCGTAATATAGAGCCTTCTCATAATCACCAAGGCCAGTATAACAACTCGCAAACGACATATCTTGCTGAACTCTGTAACCATATTGCTTGACTTCAAGCTCAAGAATACGAAGGTTACGTTTGAATTTATCCTCACTTAGCGTTGAACTGTAGCCGGTGTGATATATTGTCAAATCTTTACCGCTGTAGACGTGAGGTAAATCACCGCCGTTGATATTTTCGAGGTTTTCGTGAATCATTCCTCTATAGCGCAGATAGTCGACATTGCGGAAGATTCTCAAGTCATTATTACGATTGATTTCACGATTATCATTATCCGCGTCGATGTTGATTCGTGGTATAATTATGGTCGTCTCGTTGGAAAACTTCTCAATGGCAGGACGTACTTTGTCAGGATAAGCGAAGAACTCATCAGCGTCAAGAAAGATTATCCAATCACCGCTGGCGTTGTCGATTGCAAGATTGCGAGGTGCGGAGAAGTCGTCATTCCATGCCGTCTTGATAACTTTAGCACCGTATGACTCAGCAATCTCTATGGTTTTGTCAGTGGATCCAGTATCAATAACTACAATCTCATCAACCGCAGACTTCAAGCTATCAATAGAGCGCGGCAATGTCTTCTCTTCATTCTTCACTATATAACAAGCAGATATTTTTAATTTAGTTTTTGCTTTCCTGGTTGGTTTTAATTTCCTCATATTACTTCACCTTTTGATATTGAGCAGCTAGATTTTGGTACATTTGATTATGTGGAGCAATTTTGATTGCTTCGGCAATATTGCGTTTTGCTTCTTTAATATTACCTTTGAGCCTTTCAAGTTCTGCAAGCTGCGCGTAGACTACATCTCTGATTCTTGGATAATAGGAGTTTTCGTAAGTGTCACTTGACATATTCTCCCAAATATCAAGTGATTTTTTGAAATTGTCATATGCTTCATTAAGACGATTGAGATCACAGAGTGTGATCGCCCTTTCGGCGTAAAACTCAGGAAGCTGCGGCAGAGTTTTAATGGCTTCTTCAATGACCTTCAATACTTCCTCATCAGGCTGATTTAAATTACGCATAGCGTTCATGAGATTGCGATACAATCGACCACGGCCTGTAAGTTCTTTAGTTGAGGAGTTCAGCGCCTTCTTGACGTAATGAATGACCTTTTCATAGTCACCAAGCCCCATATAGCAATCGGCAAGGGTAATATCGTGCTGAGGTCTATGTCCTAAGGTCTTCTCTTCTTGCTCAATGAGTTCGAGATTGCGTTGAAGTTTTTGCTTAATTTTAGAAGCGGCATAACCAGTGTGATAGATTGTTAAGTCACCACTACCAAAGACGTAGGGCATTTTGCCATCTTTGATATTTGTGAGGTGTTCATGAATCAGTCCTCTATACCTCAGATAATCAACATTGCGAAATATCCTCATGCTCCAGTCGTGGTTGAGTTCTCTGCTCTGCTCCTCGTCAATATCAATACGCGGAATAATAATGGTTGTGCTATCAGCGAGCTTGGTAACGGCAGAGCGAACTTTATTCGGTGTGGCAAAGTACTCGTCAGCGTCAAGGAAAATAATCCAATCGCCAGTTGCAGCGTCAATCGCCATATTCCGTGGTGTGGAGAAGTCGTCCTTCCAAGGCGTTTGAATGATCTTAGCGCCGTGAGACTCAGCGATCTCAATAGTTCTATCCGTCGAGCCAGTATCAACAACTATGATCTCGTCAACCGCAGGTTTAACACTTTCCAGCGAACGTGGCAGATTATTTTCTTCATTCTTGACCATATAACAAGCGGTGATTTTTAATTTGGATTTTGTTTTCTTAGTCAGTTTTAGTTTTCTCATATTATATCTTCTTTCTGTATTCAGCGGCAAGTTTCTGATATGCTTTGTTGTTTGGTGAAAGTTTAATTGCTTCGGAGATATCGTAAAGTGCTTCTTTGAAGTTACCGACATAAGCTTCAATCTCAGCCAGTCTCATATAAACCTTATCCGCCGCGCCTGCAAAGTATGATTCTTCATGAATATCACCGTTCAGCTTTCGCCAGACTTCAAGAGATTTGTGTAAACTCAAGTATGCTTCGTCAAGTCTGTCAAGACCACAAAGGATCATTCCACGTTCGGCATAAAACTCAGGTAAGGCAGGTAAGGTGTTGATTGCTTCGTCAGCGACTTTTAACATTTCCTCATCAGTATAGTGAAGCTCTCTCATAGCATTGAGGATTTTGTGATATAGATTGCCGCGGCTTGCAACGGCTTCAACCTCAGAATCAAGTGCCTTTCGTGCATGATAGAGCGATTTTTCAAAATCCTTCAAACCGGCATAACAATCAGCAAGAGCAATATCGTGTTTCGTCTCGTGACCGTACTTTTTAGACTCAAGTTCAATCAAGGCGAGATTGCGGCGAAGTTTACTCTCAATTATCTGTGTTCCGTAACCAGTGTGATAAATCGTCAAATCCTCATTACCAAAGGTATAGTCAAGTCTTTCATGCTTTATGTCTGCGATGTTTTCGTGAATTAGTCCACGATACCTCAGATGATCTGCATTTTTAAATATTCTCAAGCACCAATCGCGACTAATTTCACTACTATCATTTGTCTCGTCAATATTGATTCGTGGTATCAATATGGCATCCTTGCTAAAACTTTCGATTGCAAGACGAACTTTTTTAGGGGTGGCGAAATATTCATCAGCATCAAGGAAGATAATCCAATCACCATTTGCAGCATCAATCGCCATATTGCGCGGCGTCGAGAAATCGTCTTGCCAAGGTGTCTCAATAATCTTTGCACCATATCTTTCAGCAATTTCAATCGTCTTATCAGTTGAGCCTGTGTCAACGACTATAATCTCGTCAACTTGATTTTTTATACTGTCTAGTGATCTTGGCAGATTATTTTCCTCATTCTTGACCATACAACAAGCAGATATTTTCAATGTTGATTTAGACTTGAATTTCTTCGTCGGTTTTAATTTCCGCATGGTGATTACCTCTTATTACGCCGCTGAAACATACGAATAAACAGAAATGCTAATATAGCTCCAGCAAAGATGTATATATCTTTTTCGTGTACTAGATCGTCAATGCCGTTTTCAGTCACTTTGACATATATCGCCATTGCTACGAGAATGACAACCAATATATTTGAAATCAACCGTCCATGAACCTTCAAAAAATTCATTATTGCACCACCTGAAATGAAAGATTATTGACATTATCGCCTAAATTGTGTATAGTCTATGAGTAATATGAAATATAAATGGAGAGATTTTTATGGGAATTTTAGATAAGATCAAGAGTTTTCTTCCGAAAAAGAAGGAGCCTGAGTTAAAGAATAATGTTCCGAAAGAGAAGGAAAATATTCGCAAGACTTTTGGAGTCTATTGCCGCAATAATCACGGCACTGAAGGTGACAAACTCTGCCCGAAGTGTACCGCACTTTTGACCACAGTCTTCACGAAGATTGGGCGCTGCCCTTATGGAATTGGCAAGCCTATTTGTGACAAATGTGAGACTCCTTGCTTCGGTGAAAATGCAACCAAAGAATTTAGAAATGTGATGAGTAGCTCACAGCGTAAGATGTTGATGTCCCACCCAATGATGACGATTAAACATAAACTTCAAGGTCTAGGTGTCGATTATGCCAAGCAAGAGCGAGATAAGAAGTCAACCGACAAGCAAAAGCAAGACGAAGAGAAAATCAAGAACAAAATCAACAATGCCATGAAGTCGCCAAAGTCCTCAAAGACCAAAGCTAAGTCAAAAGCGAAGAAAAAGAAGAAATAAGCTAAATCAAACGCAATAGAATATATCAGCAACATCAACCATAAGATCATCAAATATAGTTACTTTTATTTCGTTCTTCACTTCAGCACGTTCATCATCTTCAAGTTGTGAAAGTTCGTCAGAGGTATAAACGTGATATACATGATCGAGTTCGTACTTGCCGTCAATCAAATGATAGACTTGAACAGTTTTATCTACATGATTGACAATCCAATATTCCTTGACGCCGTTACGCTCATAGGCGTCTTTTTTTACGCTGAAGTCTTTCTTTGCCGTCGAAGGTGAAAGTATCTCAACAACCAAATCCGGAACACCATGGACATTTTTTCCATGTTTGAAGATGTTGAAATCTAGAAAAACGCTTACATCTGGTTTAAGGACATTCTTTTCATCAGGCAAATGAATATCCATATTGTCTCCGAAAACCATACCACAATTATTTTTGCGGCAATAATTCCCGAAAAGAATAACCAAATTAATATCAACTGCTCCATGTTCCCAGTTTGGACTAGGTGACATAATACTTTTCACTCCTTCGATAATCTCATAGCGTTCAACATAGTCGAGATTGTAAGCTGCACTGGACATAGCAATCACGCTCCTTATATCAAATAATCGAAGTCATCTCTTTGCTGGTATAGGAACTTGAGAATCTAAACTAAACTCACTCGGCGGCGGTGGTTGTTCACCGGCGAGGATTTTCTTTTGTATTTCTCTTTCACCTTGACGCCCAATATTTACCAAAATTCCTATTGACGCCATTGTCACGATTAATGATGTACCACCATAGCTTATAAATGGCAGCGGTACGCCAACAACTGGGAACATTCCGCCGACCATTAAGAGGTTGGCAATAGCCTGACCGACAACAAGTATCATTATACCCATTGAGAGTATCTGTCCATATGTATCTTTGGCTTTATTTGCAACTCTGGCACTGTAGATTGCAAGTGCAGCAAAGAGCAGGAATACAAACAAAGCACCTAAGAAGCCATTCTCTTGGCAGAAGATTGCAAAGGCGAAGTCTGTATGAGCTTCCGGTAAGTAGTCATACTTACTGACACCTACACCAAGACCCATTCCCGTAAGTTCACCGCTTCCTATTGCCGAGAGAGATTGCACTGTCTGATAGCCCATATTTTGAGCATCAGACCAAGGATCGAACGTTACTTTCAATCTCTCTATTCTGTAAGGTTGTCTCAATATCATTATGATTGATCCTGCAATAACAGACCCTACCATTATCCACAGTTTTTTTGGTTCAAGTCCGACAACTATCATCATGAAAATTGGCACACCCAAGATAATACAAGCCGTTCCCATATCCGGTTCTTGCTCTGTCAGAATGAACATCAACGCAATCAATCCCATTTGAGGTGTCAATATATCAATTTTGCGCTTGGCACTCACTTGAACTGCCAAATATGCGCTTATTATCATTATTGATACAAGTTTTGCCATCTCCGCCGGTTGGAACTGTGTTACTCCGAGTGGCAGCCATCTCTTTGCACCGTTGACAGAAGGACCTATAATCAGTACTAACACTAAGCAGATGATAGTAAATCCCAGCATGATCGGCATGTATTTTCTCCAAACGTGGTAGTCAAAGCTAAAGCAGCAAGCAAAAGCAATCAGACCTATAACGATGTTAATTACATGACGCTTAAGGAAAAAGTAAGGTGTATCAAAATCTGCTTCGGCAATTATAAAACTGGAACTGAAGACATTGATAGTGCCCAAAATAAGCAATACTATCATAATACCGATAATAGCTTCCATGTCATTATTCCAGAATTTCTTTCTTTCATTGTGAGCAGGCTGGTTTTTATTCGTTGAAGTACTCGTTTTCTTTTCAGGCAAAGTATCAGCGCCTCCTAGATTAAAATCTAACAACACAGCGACAGATTGAAAAGCCTAGAGAGCTAAACTTTCTTTCGTATTCCGTCTCGATGTTATCAATCGGATTATCCGCGTGTAAGTCAAAAGTAACTTCACTTACTTTGGCATTGGCAAGTTCAAACTGTTCCAAGGAAAAGTCAAATAGACCACGATTGTCCGTCTTGAATTGAATTTCACCATCTGGCTTGAGAATACGTTTGTATTTATCCAAAAATTTTATATAAGTAAGCCGACGTTTGGCGTGACGCTTCTTCGGCCAAGGATCACAGAAATTTATATATAAGCGATCTACTTCAGATTCATCAAATAGAGTTTCTATATTGTTAATGTCAAAAACCATAAGTCGTACATTTGACAAATTCTTATCACGAACTTTTCGAGCGGCAGCATAGACAACAGTAGCTTCCATCTCAAGGCCTATGAAATAAGTATCTTGATTGCATTCAGCGAGTTGACTAATAAAGTCACCTTTGCCGGTACCAAGCTCAACGAAGAGTTTTTTATTTGAGCGATCTTTTCTCCAATCAACTTCAGTATTAATAACTATGTCATCAAAGTTTAATAGTTTTTCGTTGACATTTCGTTTCTTTCTAATTCTCAAGCTCTCACTTCCCATATTTATTTATCATTATATTATCAGATTTGAACGTTATGTGCAAGAACAATATTAAAAGCCTGGTAGTCTATCGCACAACCAGGCTGTTATTCTCATTGGTGGAGATGAGGAGAGTCGAACTCCTGTCCGAAAGCATTGTTACAAAGACTTCTCCGAGTGCAGTCGAGTGGTCGGATTTAAGTTTTGGTGAGTCCACCGACAAACTCACCGTCACCGAGCTTCTAAGAAAAATTCCCGAATTGTTACGAAGCACTCACAATTCAGTATCTCACATTAGCCTCTGATCCGCTCTAGTGAGAGATCAAGCGGCAGAGGTGGCATTAAGCTGCCAGTGCGTAATCTTCGTTTGCTTTTATATTTAAAGCATTTTCACCTTACTAAACCGGTTCGATGACCCCGGTACTCGCTATC
>JAFVEZ010000047.1 GCA_017475745.1 Selenomonadaceae bacterium | reverse complement strand
TATTTACGTTTACTTTGTCACAGACGCCAAGGATTTTGAAGTTGTAGAACGAACAGGTAAAAGCGTCGGTTACGACTTTGGACTCAAGAAATTCCTCACAGCGTCAGACGGATTAGATGTAACAAGTCCGCTGTTCTTCGCACAAAACTCGAAACTCATCAAGCAAGCCTGTCGGAATCTCTCACATAAAGTTAAAGTCTCAAACAATCGACTACGAGCGAAGTTGAATTTGGCGAGGTTGTACAAGCAATCGACCAATCAGCGACACGACTTCCACTTCAAAATTGCAAGACGAATCAGCCTTGAGTATGACACAATCTGCATTGAGGATTTAAACATCAAGGCAATGCAACGGCTCTACGGTCGAAAGATAGGCGACTTAGCTTTCAGTGAGTTCGTCAACATCTTGAAGTACGAGGCATCAAAGTTCGGTACAGAGGTAATTGAGGTCAACAGATACTTTGCAAGTAGTCAAATTTGCCATTGCTGTGGCTCTCGGAATGCAGAAGTCAAAGATTTGAGTATACGAGAGTGGCATTGTCCGAAATGTGGAGCATATCACGACAGAGACCGCAATGCAGCAATAAACATTTTGAATGAAGGGTTGGGGCATCGACCCGTGGAGGAGACATCGTAAGACCTCGTTTTCGAGGCTAATGTCGTTGATACCGGAATCCCCTAGCTTTAGCTATGGGGAGTATGTCAAACTGGAAATCAAAGGCAATGTGATGATCTGCAGATACAGTGATGGCACTGAGATGGACAGAAATGAGATAACCGTCACTCATAACAATGATGAATCTGATCCCAATTATTGCCATGTAATTCACAAAGACCCTGCTATAATGGAAGGCATTGGCATATTTACTAGATTTACTTATGAAAATGATAAATTAATTACTTATGAGATAATATTCGATGCCGATTCACCGCGGCTTGAATTTGAGAAGATTGACAATAAATGAAAGAGGTGAGACGCTACAAAGCGCGTTACATATGAAGAAATCTAAATTTGTTGCTGCCATAATGGCTCTGTTGGTCTCTTCGACAATGTTGGTATATGCAGCACCGGAGTTTAAGAACGACGGCGAGAAGTCAGAACTCAATGCTGATGAAGTGGAATATGATATGGATACCGGCGTTGTCACGGCTACCGGCAATGTCGTTTTGAAGCACGGAACAGGCGTCGCCACAGGATTAAAGGCAATGTACAATACCAATACCGAAGCGGCTTATTTAACTGGTAATGTTATAGTTGTTCGTGACAATTTGCGGTTGACTTGTGATAGTCTCAATAGTGATGGATATGGTCACATGCAGGCTGACGGCAATGTCCAGGCCGAACAGAAAGTCGCTCCAACTGCTGAAATGCCACAAGGTGATTTGAGGACCTTTAGAGGAGATCACGTCGATTATTACCCTGATGATAGGCAGCATATAGTTATACCGACTGGTGGAATATTGACGAGTACTCAAGAGGGTACTTTTACTGCAGATCATATGGAAGGCTGGCTTGATGATCAGTATTATGTCGGCACCGGTAATGCTCATATCGTGAGTAAGCCGAGGAATTTGGAAGCCGGTGGCGATCGCATTGACTACTATGCTAATGATAATGGCAAGGCTATCCTCAGCGGCAATGCTTGGGCTTTTCAAGATAACAACAGTCTCAAAGGCAACCGTTTAACAGTCTATCTTGCTGATACTAAGAAGGAAAAACCGGACAAAGATCCTAATCCGTTTGCAGACAAAAAGAAGAAACCTCAAGAAAGTCCTGAGACAAGCGTGGTTCAACCATTCCAATCTCGCACAATGGACACAAGCAGATTCAACAGGACAATCAATAATCAACAGTAAAAACATTAGCATTGTAATAGATTAACCTTAATTGCGAAAAGTATATCAATCAGCATATTTGAAAAGTAAATATATATGGGAGCTTGTGTTACAGGCTGAGAGGAAGGTGCGACCTTCGACCAAACCTGATTTGGATAATGCCAACGTAGGGATTTTAAATTTGAGAGACTTCCTGTTTTGGCGGTCTCTCATTTATTTTGAGGTGATTAAATGGAAGACAAATTAATTATCGGTGGACATGAGTTTAATTCAAGATTTATTCTCGGTTCCGGCAAGTACTCAATGAAGTTAATTGAATCAGCTATCAAAGATGCCGGAGCAGAGATTATTACTGTCGCTGTCCGCAGGGCAAACACTAAAGAGCATGAAAATATCATTGACTACATACCCAAGAATGTGACGTTATTACCTAATACTTCCGGTGCCCGCGATGCTAAAGAAGCGGTAAGAATCGCAAAGTTAGCACGCGAACTAGGTTGCGGCGACTTCGTGAAGATTGAGATCATGCGTGATTCCAAGTATTTACTGCCGGACAACTACGAGACAATTAAGGCAACTGAAATATTGGCGGCAGAAGATTTTGTCGTTATGCCGTACATGTATCCCGATCTCAATGTTGCACGCGAATTAGTGAAAGTCGGAGCAGCAGCGGTTATGCCATTGGCAGCACCGATTGGATCAAATAAAGGGCTTGCAACGCGTGACTTCATTCAGATTTTGATTGATGAGATTGAATTGCCGATCATAGTCGACGCAGGAATAGGTCGACCATCGCAGGCTTGTGAAGCAATGGAAATGGGCGCAGCAGCGATAATGGCAAACACCGCCTTGGCAACGGCGGGCAACCTTTCGCTTATGGCGTCATCATTCAGACAGGCTATCGAAGCAGGTCGCAAAGCTTATCTTGCGGGACTTGGACGAATACTGACACGCGGTGCCTCTGCTTCTGATCCTTTAACGGGCTTTTTGCATGATTAAAATAGATAAAGTGAAGGAGAGATTAAGATGGCAACACAAATGCAGCTTGCCCGTGAGGGTAAAATCACTGAAGCAATGAAAATCGTCGCGGAGAATGAAGGACTGTCATCTGAGCAAATTCGTCAAGGCGTGGCTTGCGGTAAGATAGCAATTTGCGCTAATATCAACCATACTTCGCTAAAACCTTGCGGAGTAGGTGAAGGACTCAAAACTAAAGTTAATGCCAATATTGGCACTTCAAGCACTTTTCCAGATATTGAACCTGAACTTGAGAAACTCGACGAAGCAATCAAATGCGGTGCTGACTCAGTAATGGATTTGTCGACAGGCAACAATATCGACATTTCACGCAAAAAAATAATCGAACACTCAACTATCATGGTTGGTACAGTGCCGATTTATCAGGCAACAGTCAAGGCAATTCGTGAACACGGCGCGGTTGTTGCAATGACTGAAGAAGATATTTTGAAAACCATTGAGACACAGGCTAAAGACGGTGCTGATTTTATGACAATCCACTGCGGTGTCTCACGTGAAGCAATCGAGAGAATGCGTCGACAAAAGCGAGAGATGGATATAGTAAGCCGCGGTGGTTCATTCATTGCCGCGTGGATACTCCACAATGAGAAAGAGAATCCATTCTTTGAGCGCTATGATGACATTCTTGACATTTGCGAGAAGTACGATGTTACAATCAGCCTTGGTGACGGTATGAGACCGGGTTGCATTGCTGATGCCACTGATCGCGGTCAGTTGACAGAGTTAATTACACTAGGCGAACTTGTCGACAGAGCTTGGAAGCGCGGTGTTCAGGTAATGGTTGAGGGTCCTGGGCATGTGCCATTTGACCAAATTGAAGCGAATATGAAACTTGAAAAGCGCCTTTGTCGCAATGCACCTTTCTATGTGCTTGGGCCTCTTGTCACTGACATTGCGCCTGGTTATGACCACATCACTGCGGCTATCGGCGGCACTCTTGCGGCTGTCAGTGGTGCAGATTTCCTCTGCTATGTGACACCTGCTGAACATCTTGCGCTGCCAACGATTCAAGATGTTCATGACGGTGTTATAGTTTCGAGGATTGCTGCTCACGCTGCGGATATTGTCAAGGGCGTCAAAGGTGCCAAGGAATGGGATTTACAAATGGCCAAGGCGCGCAAGGTGCTTGATTGGGAGACTCAAATAGAGCTTGCAATCGATCCGGAATTTGCAAAGAAGAAGCGCAGCGCTCGCAATGAAGCTAATGAAGAAACCTGCTCCATGTGTGGTGAGTACTGCGCTGTTAAGATCATTAGTGAATATTTTGATAAGCCGGCTTGTCCTTGTATAGATTAATCTTAAAGATTGTTGATAAGCATATCACCGACGGAATCGTAGACTTTGACTGCTGCTTCATGCATAAATGGAGCGGCAGTTTTTACTGTATAGCCCTTATATTCTCCAATCATCGGCAAATCATTGGAATCATCACCAATTACGAACAGCGGACAATTTTGCCAATCCATTATCTTTAAAAGTTGAGATATTCCATACTTCTTGTCTACACCGCTCATGTTAATATCAAGGTAGTTCCTATTAGGGTTGCCGCCGAGCATGGGGAATATCTTTGGTAAATGCTCTTTCATTTTGAGTGATTCTTCAGCAGTCTTAAATTTAATTCCAAATTGAACTACATCTTCACGTTTGGCAAGCTCATCAAAAGGGATTTTGGGTACCAATTCGATTGGCATTTCTGAATAAGGACGAATTGAAAAAATCTTTCTCTCACAAAAGACAATAATTTGATTATCAGAGTCCGTCACAAGCGGTAATTTTATAAACTCTTTGACCACTGAAGGCGGAATCTTGACACTGTGGAGGATATTGCGTTCTTTGTCGAGGACAACTGCGCCATTGACACAGACGACAAAATCAAGCGTGATGTCATAGTTCTTCAGCTCAAAATCAAGCATACTGATATTTCTACCTGTTGCAATGCCGAATTTGTTGCCAGCTTTGCGCCATCTTTGGATTGCTTCAATGTTGGATTGTGGAACAATACCACTCTTTAAGTCTCTGAGGGTACCGTCATAATCAGTTATAGCTATTTTCATTATAATCATTCCTTATCTTTTGATACCATTGAGCTTTGCTTATACTTTGGATTGTTTGTGGTGTCGTTCGGCAACAACCACCTATAATTCTTGCACCCGTCTCATACCAAATCTTTGCATAGTCAGCAAAGGAAACAGGCGATCCTTGCCAAGTTTCGGTTTGAACGTCAAACACTTCACCGGAATTAGGATAGACAATGATTGGCTTGGAAGAGGATTTTCTAATCTCTTTGATGAGCGATTCAATATACTCAGGTGCCGTACAATTTACTCCAATAGCTGCAACTTGAGATTGAGTATCAAGCCAAGCTGCACAATCCGCAATCAATTCACCATTGCTAATATGTTTACCGTCCCTACAAGAAAACGAAATCCAAGCACAAAACTTTGGATATTTTTTTAATTCATCGACTATAGCCCTAGCTTCAACAAAACAAGGAATAGTTTCACAGGCGAAGAGATCAGGATTAGTGGAAGCTAAAATCGCCATGCGCTCATCATGAAATTCTCTTAGTTGATTGTAACCAATTAAATAATCGCCGCGATACTCAGACCCGTCCGCCAAGAACGCTCCATAGGGTCCAATCGACGCTGCGACAAATTTATTTTTAAATTCTTTGCACGCTTCTTTTGCAAGCTCGACCGATAACTTAATCAAATCTACTGCTTTATCATGCGACAAACCATGCTTCATAAATCCTTCAATCGTTGCTTGATAACTCGCGCTTGTTATTATGTTCGCTCCAGCTTTCAAATAATCCAAATGTACAGATTTAATTAAATCCGGTGCTTCGATTAGAGCTTTTGCCGACCATAGTTTATCATTGATGTTAAAACCGCGTTTTTCGAGCTCCGTTGCAAGGGCTCCGTCGAGAATCATCACAAAATTTCGTGACAACATATTTATTATTATATTCATACTCAACGACCGACATGTTTTAAGAAATTTTGCATCATCTTATTGCCGTCAATAGTCAAAATAGATTCGGGATGAAATTGGATACCCTCAACATCATATTCCTTATGACGAACGCCCATTATAGTGCCGTCCTCAAGTTCGCTGGTGATCTCCAGACAGTCTGGCAAGCTTTCGCGCTCAATTATCAACGAATGATAACGTCCAATCTCAACATTTTGCGGCAATCCTTGATAAAGGCCTTTACCATTATGGCGAAGCGGCGAAGTCTTACCATGAACAATCTCTTTATTCCGAACAACTTTGCCACCAAAAACTTCACCAATAGCTTGATGACCAAGGCAAATGCCTAAAATTGGAAGTACACTCTTAAACCTATTAATCAACTGCTCCGTTATGCCTGCATCTTTTGGAACGCCCGGACCCGGAGAAATAATTACAGCATTATAACGATTATTATCTATTTCATTTAAATCAATTTTATCATTACGAATAACTTCAACCTCCGCGCCGAGTGCAGAGACTTGTTGGTAGACATTATATGTAAACGAATCATAATTATCAAGCAACAGAATCATCAGAAAATGCTCCTCTTAAAATAAACGTTGTAATAATAAACAATTTTGCCATTGAAATTTGGAGATTATTCTTTACTGACGAACGATTGACGAACAAAATTTTCTTGTAAAAACCTCGCGGCCTGAGCGTCACTTTCCCTATACATATGAGAATAAACTGCAAGGGTTATATTTGGTGATTTATGACCAAGTCGCTTGCTTATAGTCGTTATCGGTATTCCGACATGTATGAGGAAACTTGCATTGCTGTGGCGAAGATCGTGAAGGCATATTTCCTTGACATTTGCCACTTTTGCATACCGTTGTAATGCTTGCAATAATGTTTGAGGTGCCACTTGAAATAAAGGGCTTGATACTTCCTCAAGACTGTCAATGTACTTTTTGACTTCTTGCATGACACCAACGGGCATTTCTATTACACGAACGCTGGATTCTGTCTTCGGAGTTGTTATTTCCTTGGTAACATGCATAAGACTTTTAGTTATACTAATCTTATTCTTGGTAAAATCAAAATCTCCTTCATTTAGTGCTAATAATTCTCCAACTCTCATTCCACTGTAAAAGAGCAAGAGAAAGCACAATTTATATTTAGGATTAGTCACTGCTTCTATGAATTGCTGGAACTCTTCAGGCTCCCAAAAATTGACCCTAGTTTCCATTTTACCCATACTGCCGATTTTTCTCAGAGGGTTTTCTTTCATTCCATAATATTTAACACCAAAGTTCAGCAATGTTGAACATTGACGATGATATGTAACCAAGGAAGAAGGTGAAAACTTCTGTATAATTAACTCATTCTGCCAATGTCTCATGGTCAAAGGTGTTAATTCGGATAGCTTCAAGTTGCCTATATACGGCAGAATATGATTTCGTATTATTTGTTCCATTGAAGCATATCTACTGGGCTTAATGTGTAGTTTTCTATCTTCAAGGTATCTTTCGGAAAGCTCTGCAATAGTCATATCAACTCGCTCTTTTGAAGTAGATTTAAACTCATATTCATAAGCAAGAGCTTCTTTCTTTGTCTTGAAACCTCGTTTGGTAGTGCTTCTTGATTTACCCTGCCAATCAGTGTATCTGAATTGCACATACCAATTTTTGGTCTTTTCGTCGCGATATGCAGGCATTTTATCTACTTCCAATCGTTGAAGTTACATCAATCATCATTTTCAACTTCCTCAACAACTTCAAACAGTGCCTTTGCTTTTTGGAGAATTTCCTTGTATTCATTAATCGGAACGGAATCGGCAACTATCCCTGCACCTGCTTGAATTACAGCTGTGTCGTCGTTTTCAATTCTCATAGTTCTAAGCGTTATACACATATCCATATTACCGCAGAAATCCATATAACCTACAGTTCCAGCATAGGCATTGCGCTTGATAGGCTCAAGGCTGTTGATTATCTCCATGGCTCTCAACTTAGGAGCGCCGCTGACTGTACCTGCTGGGAAAGTGGCCTTTAAAACGTCCATTGGCGTATAGTTATTATGTAATGTACCAGTAACACTAGAGACCATGTGCATGACGTGAGAGAAATACTCAACCGTCCGATATTTAGGCACCTTGACAGTCCCTGCTTCACTGATTCTGCCCAAATCATTGCGGGCGAGATCAACAAGCATTGAGTGTTCAGCACATTCCTTGATGTCGGATTGAAGCTCAGTAGCAAGTGCCGCGTCCTCTGCTTCGTCCTGTCCACGACGACGTGTTCCAGCGATTGGATATGTATAAACCGTTGAGCCTGCAACTTTTACTAACATTTCCGGTGAGGCGCCGACAAGTTTTACACTGCCAAAGTTGAAGTAAAACATATATGGTGAAGGATTGACCTGTCTTAACCTGCGATAGAACAAGAAAGCTGGTTTAGTGATCTTCTCACGGAATTGGCGGCTTGGCACAACTTGGAATATATCACCGGCGAAGATATGTTCCTTCGCTTTGTTGATTGCGTCAATGAAGTCTTGTGGTGCTTCTCCGTATTTCGCATTGAAGTCAACTGTATCTTTTCTGACCTTCAATCTTTGAGTGTGAGCTTCAGTCAATTTAAGTGGCACAGCAAGTTTTGACTTCAAGTCGTTAATTTTATCGACAATCTCATTGTAGAACTCATCAAGATTGTCACGGTTGCGGACATCAGCCAAGTAGATCAACTGTGCAGAATTCTTGAGAGCATCATAAACAACGAGGATTTTACAGATCATAAACTGTCCCAAGAGTTCCTCATCACCAAGCTCTACACCGCGCACTCTGTCGAATGTCGCAGCTACCTCAAAGTTAAAGTAACCGACCATTCCGCCATTGGCAAGTGGCAGAATTTTATCAAGCCTGGCAGGTTTGTAAGCAGACATATAGCGATTTATAGTTGAGACCGGATCGCCCTCAATGGATTTCATGAGGTCGCCTTCCTTAATCATTAGCTTATCTTTGAAGACCTGCAAGCGTACAAATGGCTCCGCGCCAATGAATGAGTAACGCCCGAAAGCTTGGTGAGTGGTATCTACTGACTCAAGTATAAAACCCTTATCCTCATTGACGAGCTTGTAGTAGATCGACACCGGCGTATCTAAATCCATATTAATGTTTGTCGAGACTGCAATCAAGTTAGACTTTTCGGCAAACCTTTTAAAGCCTTCAAGAGAAGGTTGTATTGCAGAGTTCATCTATCACACCTCCGTTATATTTACTGTTGACTGTCCGGAAACAGCTCATTGATCTTAGCGTCAATCTGTGCATAGTTTGGTTCCCAAATACCTTCGTCGTCCTCGATACCCGGCAGCATTGTCGTCGTTGGCGGATCACTGCTCATCTTCCGAAGCACATTGGCAAGATGAGCGGAATCAAACAGCTCTGCACTCGTCTCCATTCGGTGCTGGAAGATATCAGCAATAGCAGGTAATTTAGGGATAGTTTCAAGTTGAAGCACCTTCTCATAGAGTGCCTTGATAAATTTCTGCTGTCTCTGTACTCTTCCAACATCGCCGAGTTTCTCTCCTCTGAATCTCAAGTACTTCTGTGCTTCTTCACCGTCGAGATGCTGATAACCTTGCTGTAAGTGAATAGAAAGTCCAGACTCAGGATCGTCGTAATCCATATCCTCTTCAACGTATATATCCAAGCCGCCAAGTACATTAATAAGATCGGCAAACGTTCTCATATCAATAATTATATATTGGTGAATCGAAATGTTGAGAAGATTAGAGACTTGACGCACCATCATATTGGCACCACCCATTCGGTACATGTTGCCAATTCGGCCAGCACCGCCACCCGCGCCACCGCCAAGAGTAACCCAGGTATTACGAGGAATTGATATTATCCTTGAGCGTCCAGTCTCATTTGAGAAGCTCAACAGCAGGATTGTATCAGCATTTGGAAGAGACTCCTCACCGTCCGCTGCGCCTTCGTCAACACCCATTATCAAAATATTAGTGTAGCCGTCGAAGCGCGGGTTAGGGTTACCTTGACGCGCAGTCTTGCGATCATTGTAACCTTGATACATAGTCTGAAACTCATTGACAAAGTGACTGCCGATATTGTAGGCACTGACACCGATAAAGAGAACAGCAATGGCAGCCAACCCAAGCAATATAACCATAAAAACGAAGCGAAAGAATTTAATCCTCCGCCGCTTGTTAAGCAGTTTTCGTTTCTTAGCGATATTGTCTTTAGTTAGATTAGCCATTGTACTTTTAATTGGAAATGATGATTAGATATTGTAATTTTCTTTAACAATACCTCATTTCCAATTCCTCATTAATATTTCGTTTCGAGTGATGACAGTGTTCGGGTGTATGAGTGAGTTTTTCTGAACTATGAAAATTATTGACTCACTAAGGCCCGCGAGAAGCATATCATCAAGTGAAGCTGTCTCCGCCAATTCTCTCAAGTGATCGACACCGGGATAATCTCTGTGAGGTTCAATCATATCAGCGAAGTAAATAATCTTGTCGAGGTCAGTCATATTTCTGCCGCCGACAGTGTGTCTCCAGATTGCCTGTGAAATTTCGGGATCATCTACGCCGTAAGTCTCTTTAATCATCATTGCACCAATGTAAGAGTGCAGCAGAAGCGGCATTCTCACTTCAATTTCACCAATCTCAATGCCGCGCTTACTTGCTTCAGCAGGAAGCTGTGAGTCTTCAAACTCTCTGGCGCAATCGTGCAGAAGGCCAGCAATATAGGCTTTCTCCGTATCAACGCCAAATCTCTTGGCAAGCTTAACAGCGGTATCTGCCACGCCGATTGAATGAGCAAAGCGACTTTTCTTCAATCTGCTCTGCAGCAGGCGTCTCATCTCGTCAATCGTCATAATAAAGCTGCTCCTTTCTGATATAAGCTTCAACGGTATCGGGCACCAAGTATCGAATTGAGCGACCACGCCGAAGCTTGTCACGAATATCAGTTGAAGATATCTCAATCTTCGGTGTCTCTACTCTCTGAAGTCGTCCGCGCCCAATATCTCCGAATTGCGTCTCAACTGCTTCAATGTCAATATCAGTACCCTCACGAGTGGCGGCAATGAAGTGACATTTCTCAATGAGTTGATGAGCATTGTGCCAAGTTGCAAGCTCCAACGCGGCGTCAGCACCGAGAATGAAGTAAAACTCCGTGCCAACCTCATACTCACGCTTGAGAGCGTCAATAGTATCAACAGCGTATGAAGGCCCCGTACGGATAATCTCAATCGACGAAACGCGAAATTTTGGATTAAAACATGTTGCAAGTACAGTCATTGCAAGCCTATGCTCCGGAGAGGTGATGTCGCGTCTGTGCTTGTGAGGTGGCCTGGCTGAAGGTATGAACAATACCTCATCGAGATCGAGGGCGTCACGGACTGCTTCGGCTGTCACCAAGTGACCAGTATGAATCGGATCAAACGTTCCGCCCATTATACCAACTTTCACCTCAACACCTCCAATACAATCAACGTTGTCAATACAATCATCACAATCGCCTTCAAATAATCCAAAATGTCATGTCTACCCTTTGGAGTCTTCCAGTAATTCCGAATTGTTCTAAGATAGCCAACAATCATCAGCGGACTTGACCTTCACCGTAAATGATATACTTGGTTGTAGTGAGAGCTTCGAGTCCCATAGGTCCGCGGGCGTGCATCTTCTGAGTGCTGATTCCAATCTCAGCGCCGAAGCCGAACTCAAAACCGTCAGTAAATCTTGTTGAAGCATTGACATAAACCGCAGCCGCATCGACTTCTTGCAAGAACTTGTGAGCACTCTTGATGTCCTGCGTGATGATGGTGTCAGAGTGTTCGGTGTTATACTTGTTGATGTGCTCAATGGCAGCTTCAACGCTATCCACAATCTTAATCGAGAGGATAAGATCGTTGTATTCTGTCTCCCAATCCTCCTCGGTTGCTGCCTTCATATCTGGGCAAATCTCAAGGCAATGTTTACAACCTCTAAGCTCAACGTCTTTCTTCTCAAGCGCCATCTTGACCATTGGCAGGAACTTTTCGGCAATATCTTTGTGAATCAGCAAAGTCTCTATTGCATTGCAAACGGAAGGCCTTAAAGTCTTGGCATTGATGGCAATATTAATCGCCATATCTAAATCGGCAGAGACATCAACGAATTCATGACAGATGCCGGTGCCGGTCTCAATGACATTGACGGAGCTATTTTCCACCACACGCTTGATGAGTCCTGCACCACCACGAGGTATAATAATGTCAATGATACCGCGGAGCTTACACATCATTATAACGGCATCTCGGTCAATGATGTCAATGAATTGAATTGCACCTTCAGGCACACCTGCATTGTAGGCCGCATCTTGGAGTATCTTGACTATACACTTGTTGGAGTTGATTGCTTCGCTGCCGCCGCGGAGAATACAAGCATTGCCGGACTTCAAACAGAGTGCTGCAGCGTCGACAGTGACATTTGGTCTTGCTTCATAGATGATACCGATTACTCCGAATGGTACCCTAACTCTGCGAATTTCCAGCCCATTTGGGCGTTTAACGTACATATCACCAGTGCCGATAGGGTCGGGCAGAGCGGCAGTCTGCTTGAGACCTTCCGCCATATCCTCAATCCTCTTATCGTTGAGTGTGAGCCGATCTATATACGAAGTCTTGACACCCTTGACTTTAGCTGCTTCAACATCCAAAGCATTAGCCTTGAGTATTTCTTCTTTCTTCTTCACGAGTGCAGCTGCCATATTCAACAGTGCTTCATTCTTGATAACGGTCGACAGATTTGCCAGTTTGACACTTGCCTTCTTTGCCGCCGATGCTTTCTTCTCAATGGTTTGCTTAATCTCAGTCATTTCATTTCCCTCCAATCAATGTTAGCAAGTACTTATTCCTTGTTCCTCAATAAGCCGGAAAGATAGTACCAATATTAGCGCCCTGTAAGCACTGTCTCAACGTGCCACTCTCTGAACCTTTGACTATAAGAGTTGACACACCCGCTGCTTTGGCAATCTTGGCAGCTTGAATCTTGGTATACATTCCGCCAGTTCCAAGCTTGGTACCAGCGCCACCCGCAAGTTGCTCAATCTCCGGCGTTATCTCTGGAATCTCATCTATCAGCTTGGCATTTGAATCAAGTTTAGGATTGCCAGTGTAAACTCCGTCAATATCAGTGAGGATTATCAAAACCTCAGCATCTATCATTGCCGCTACCATGGCAGAGAGATTGTCGTTATCACCGATCTTGATCTCATCTGTCGCAACAGCATCATTCTCATTGATAACGGGTATTACGCCCATCTTGAGTATTGCAAGTAGTGAGGTACGCGAGTTCTCGCGGGCATGCTCATCTACAGTATCATTGCCGGTCAACAGAAGTTGCGCCATAGTCTTGCCATATTCCGCGAAGAACTTTTCATAGATGTGCATTAGAACACCTTGCCCAATAGCTGCAAGAGCTTGATTCTCCGGCACTGTATCAGGTTTGCCGGGTAGACCCATTTTACCTATGCCGGCTGCGATTGCACCGCTTGACACAAAGATTATCTCCTTGCCGGCGTTGTGCAAATCAGCAATCTCTCTGATAAGGTGTTCTATCCTGTAGAGGTTGAGTTTGCCAGTCTGAGGATAAGCCAATGTACTCGTGCCGACCTTTATGACAATGCGGTTTGCTTCTTTCAATCTTGCTCTTGACACATTCAACTTTCCAGCCTCCATATACTATTCAGGTGTTTTCATTATATATTCATATTTGAATTTATGCAAGTGATTTTTTAGATTTTTTTCAGAAAACTTTTAGTAATTTTTATAATAAAACAACACCTCGAAGTTTCTACTCCGAAGGTGTTGCTTGAGTCAGTATGATTTAATGTTTAATTATCGAAGATGTTTTTAAGCGCTTGAATATTCACATCACGGTTGAGCTGTGCGAGATAGGTGGTGAGTTTGATTGACTTCGGGCAAACTTCTACGCAGTTCTGTGAGTTGCCACAGCTCGTGATGCCGCCTTTCTCCATAAGGGCATTAAGTCTCTTCGGTGCATCGAACTTTCCAAGCGGGTGAAGATTGAAGAGATAAGCTTGAACTGTAGGCGCAGGACCAATGAAGTCAGACTGAGGGCCAACATTCGGGCAAGCTTCCAGGCAGCAGCCGCAAGTCATGCAGTGTGAAATTTCATAAGCAGTCTGAGCAGTGTAAGGATTCTGGATAGGAGCTTCTCTGGACTCAAAGGAACCGTCCAGCTCAATCCAACCTTGAATCTTCTTGAGAGCTTCAAACATTCTCGTTCTATCAATCAGCAGATCACGGATAACAGGGAATGTCCTAGCAGGCTTGAGTTCGATAGGTTGTTTAAGCTCATCAATCAGAGCGCAGCAGGCCTGTCTTGCCTTGCCGTTAATGACCATCATACAAGCGCCACAGACCTTTTCAAGGCAGTTACATTCCCAAACGACCGGCGGGACTCTCTTGCCATCAACTGTGACAGGGTTCTTCTGAATCTCCATCAATGCTGCAACGACGTTGAGACTTGGGCGCCAATCAACGTCAAATTCTTGGATATACGGTTTATCATTAGGTCCGTCTTGCCGCTCAATGACGAACCTGACTTTCTTATCAGCCATGGTTTTCTCTCCTTTTCAAGACGGATTATTCTTTCTTTGCAACCGCATAGTTACGGGCGCGAGGTTTAATCAGCGAATGGTCGAAGTCGCGGTAACTGATGATCGGCTCTTCGGTCTGTTGATCGTAGTTGACAATGGTGACTCTCATGAACTTTTCATCGTCACGACCCATAAACACCAATTCACCGTCCTTATCGAGTTTGCGTTGACCGTTCTCAAGGACAATCTTTGCATGAGCGCCGCGGGACTCATCTCTCATTCTTGCACCCTTAGCGATTGCCATAGCATAGAGGATCATATTGCGGAGCTGACGAACGAACATCGCCTCTTGATTGGCAACGTTGCCACGGTCGGTGATTCCAATATTATCCCAGCGCTTGAGGAGCTTCTTCAACTCAACCAGCGCGGCATCAAGGCCGTTGTTGTCGCGCTCGATTGCAACGTATTTATACATTAAGTCGCCCATCTCGTGGTGGAGCTTGTGGGCATTCTCGTTACCGTTCATCTGAAGGATTTTGTCATATTCGTTTTGAACTTCTTGACGTGCTGCTTCCATTTCGGCGTCGGTAAGCTCGGAACCTTTGTTGCCTGTCTTTGCCCACTTCATAGCCTCCGGACCGGAGACTGTGCCAGAATATGCAGCACTCAGTAGAGAGTTAGCACCAAGACGATTGGCGCCATGATATTGATAGTCGCACTCACCGCTGGCCATAAGACCCGGAATGTTGGTGTTGTGGAGTCTATCAACCCAAATGCCGCCCATTGAATAGTGGACGCTTGGGAAGATTTCCATTGGAACTTCGCGCGGGTCCTTACCAACGAACTCGCTGTACATTTCAAGTATACCGCCGAGCTTGCGTTTGAGGTAGTCACCGTCGATATGAGAGAGATCAAGGTAGACACGATGTTCACCGTCAATGCCAAGTTTCATATGCTCACAGACCTTGAAAATTGCACGAGAGGCAACATCACGCGGAACGAGGTTACCGTAAGCAGGATACATATCCTCAAGGAAGTACCAGCGCTCACGCTCTCCAGTCTCTGGATTGTTGCGCCATACCCAAACGCGACCGCCTTCACCACGGCAAGCCTCGGACATCAAGCGGTTCTTATCGGAACCAGGAATTGCTGTCGGGTGGATTTGTATAAACTCCGGATTTGCAATCTCAGCACCTTGCTGATAAACTGCGCTAACCGCGGAGCCGTTACAGATAGTAGAAGCCGTGCAGCGACCGAACACTTGGCCAGGCCCGCCGGTTGCAAGGATAACTGTGTCGCCCTTGAAGGCCTTGATCTCCATAGTGTTCATTGACTGAGCGACGATACCACGGCAAATGCCCTCTTTGTTCTTGATGATCTTAACGAACTCCCAGAACTCATACTTCTTGACGGCGCCTTTGACTTCCCAACGACGAACTTGCTCATCAAGAGCATAGAGAATTTGCTGACCGGTAGTGGAGCCAGCGAAGCAAGTGCGCTTATTCTTTTGACCGCCGAAGTTGCGAAGGTCAAGAGTACCTTCAGCAGTACGAGTGAACGGCACGCCCATGCGGTCGAACATCTTGATAAGTTTTGGAGCAGCCTCAACCATACCCTTGACAGCAATCTGATCTGCCAAGAAGTCGCCACCGTAAACGGTGTCGTCAAAGTGCTCATAAATGCTGTCGTGCTCACCCTTGGTATCCATACAGGCGTTGATACCACCCTGAGCGCAAAGTGAGTGTGAACGTTTGACTGGACAATAGCTGAATAGATCAACCTCTCCGCCAAGTTCACAGACTTTAATCGTCGCAAGAAGACCTGAAATGCCTCCGCCGACGATGATTATCTTTTTCTTCGTCATATCTTTAGCCATTTTAAATATCTCCTAATCGACAAATTAACGTACAAGATAGCTGCCCATGAAAGTCAGTGTAATCAAGCAAAGAACAGCACAAAGTCCCATGCTGATAGCGCTGATGACGTTCTGAGAGCGAGGTCCCTTTGTGATACCCCAAGTCATGCAGAAAGTCGTGATACCATTGCAGAAATGGAAGATAGCTGCAAACATTCCGAGGACATAAAGGATAACTACGAGAGGATTTTGGAAATAGTTATAGAGCAATTCCCATGAAATAGGCGTACCGGTAATGCCCTTGGTGTAGAAGCGGAGATAACCGACGTGCCAAATGAGGAACGCTACGAGGAACCAAGCAGTCCAACGTTGAAGGGCAAAGTTCCAGTTGCGGAGATAGCCGAAGCGACCAGGATTGTTGTTAGCCTGGAGCGCAATATAGATGCCATAGATAGCATGAAAGAGCAGAGGCACGGCAATACCGCCAATCTCAAGACC
This sequence comes from Selenomonadaceae bacterium, assembly GCA_017475745.1. GTDB lineage: Bacteria > Bacillota > Negativicutes > Selenomonadales > Selenomonadaceae > Quinella. Next base: position 58,993 of record JAFVEZ010000047.1, on the reverse strand, counting down.
CATAAAGATTGGTTTTGGAATAAGTTCCATCATCTCCAGTGCGCCGTTGAGTGCTTCCGGACCGAAGATTGCCATTGAATTTGTGAAGATGTGCTCAAATAAGACCATTCCGAGCACGAAAAGACCACAGAGAGAGTGCAGCCTTCTCACATAAAAAGTTGTGTGAAACATGATAACCTCCTTATTTTGTTAGGTGTAAGGGTTTTTCAAGAACAAGGGATAATAAACCTCTGCTACTATGCCCTTGTTCTATGCCCTTGCTCCCATCTTGGATTAGATCTGATTAATGTCGAAGTTACGATAAGGTTTCTGACCAATTTCGTAGAAGTTGTTACCTTCGCTATCAATGACAACGATTGCAGGGAAGTCAACAACCTCAAGAGCTGCAACTGCTTCCGGTCCAAGCTCAGGATAAGCGAGAACGGTATAACTCTTGACGGATTTAGCAATCAATGCAGCTGCACCACCGACAGCAGCGAAGTAAGTGACGCCATACTTCTTCATGGCTTCGACGACCTCAGGAGCGCGAGAACCCTTGCCGACCATTCCTTTGATGCCTTGAGCCAGCATCGTAGGAGTATAGGCGTCCATACGTCCCGAAGTGGTAGGACCGCAGGAACCAATAGGATCACCAGGTTTAGCAGGTGTAGGTCCAAGATAGTAAACAATCTGGTTATTCCAATCAACAGGCAACTTTTCTCCGCGGGCGAGAGCTTCTGTCATTGCCTTGTGAGCTGCATCGCGTGCGCTTATGATAGTACCAGTTATGAGAACGCTGTCACCGGCTTTGAGTTTACGTGAATCTTCCTCGGTGAACGGCGTTGTAATTCTAATGCTTTCAGCCATAAGTTATCACTCTCCTTCTTAAAGTACGCGGTGAGCGTGGCGCATTGCATGACAGCAGATTGTGACAGCAACAGGCAGACCGGCAATATGTGTTGGTCCCCATTCAATATTAACTGCAAGTGCTGAGGTAGTGCCGCCAAGCTGAGGTCCAATACCTGTCTGATTAATCATCTCAAGAAGTTCTTCCTCAAGTTTGGCATACTCCGGCATTGGATTGCGCTGATCTATAGAGCGAGTAAGTGCCTTCTTACTGAGAAGAGCAGCACGATCCATAGTTCCACCGATACCAATACCAACGACCATTGGCGGACAGGGATTCATGCTGGCATGAAGGATAATATCCATAACAGCCTTCTTAACGCCCTTAACACCATCAGCAGGTACAAGCATCTTAATGCCGGACTTATTTTCAGAACCGAAGCCCTTTGGTGCAACGGTAATGCTCAATTTGTCACCAGGTACAATCTGTGTATAGATGACACCCGGAGTATTGTTTTGTGTGTTCTTGCGATTAAAGAGTGGTTCTGCAACGACGGACTTGCGAAGATAACCTTCAGTATAACCCTTTGCTATACCATCGTTGATTGCATCTTCCAAATAGCCGCCGACAATGTGAAGGTCTTGACCAATCTCCACAAATACAATCGTCATACCGGTGTCTTGACAGTAAGGACGATCTTCAGCCTTTGCAATCTCGGCATTTTTGATGATTTGATCGAGGACAATCTGACCGACCGGTGACTTTTCAGTCTCACGACCGCGCTTGAGACCGCGATAGACATCATCTGGCAGATAATACGCCGCTTCTTTGCACATCTCAGCGACGTTTTCAGTGATAACTTTTACGTCCAGCTCTCTCAACGTAATCCCTCCTAAATTTAAAATAGCATACGCAAATTTGTTCGCTTGTGAATTAAATCACGTTATTGTTTAAGTATTAGTCATAGAAAGCCAAAATCCTGCTAATTTACATAAATTTATTTTATCCGGATAAACTATAAAATTGACAAGCTTATAGCCATAAGGGCAAAAAAATATCCTCATGTGTGAAAATTATTACAAGTGAGGATATATTATATTGATTCCAATATCTCAATCACAATGCATCACAAATTCTTCAACGAGTTTAACACCGTTCTTAATGCAATCATCACAAGAGCAAAGAACTTTATGTTCTGGATTATTGCCTTTAATTTCACGGCAGGTTATTGAGCCAACACGCTCCTTGAAGTTAGTTATAAGCTGTTTTGAGATTTTCATGGTGGAAGCCTTTGAATCTGGTTGTTCAAGATTAGCAGTACTGTTTTTGAGACCAGCAATCATAACCGCACCGGAAAGTGCTCCGCAAATGCCTTCCATTGTGCCTACTCCAGCACCGAAGCCCTCTGTTGCTTTGAAGAGAATATCTTTAGGAATATTGACATCATCGGCAAACACACAGGCAACCGATTGAGCACAGTTATAGCCTTTTGCGTGGAGTCCTGCCGCTACCTCCAATTTGGTCACTTTACTCACCTACAATCTCAATCTCACTGAAGAAGATGGCAATCTCTCTTTTAGCATTTTCAGAACTGTCGGAAGCGTGAACGGCATTCTTTGTGACACTATCCGCATAGAGTTTTCTAATCGTGCCATCTGCTGCTTTTTCGGGATTGGTTGCACCATTGACTTCTCTGACTCTTGCAATAACATTTTCGCCAGTAAGCACCATAGCGACGAGCGGATCAGCCGTCATAAACTCAACGAGATCATTGTAAAAAGGCTTGCCAATATGTTCAGCGTAATGTTTTGCAGCAATCTCTTTTGTCATCTTCATTAATTTCATAGCGGCAACTTGAAAGCCTTCTTTTTCGTAGTGCTTGATGATGTCACCGATATGCTTATTTGCAATCGCGTCTGGTTTAATTAATACTAAAGTTCTTTCCATTTACAATTCCTCGCTTCTATCATATAAATTTCTAAATTCGGCATCGTAGTTTCTGGCACATTTAAAATAGTGCATAGCAGATTCACGAAGAGCCTCTATCTCATCATCACGAATGGCACGGATAATCTTGGCAGGATTGCCATAAACAAGGCAGTTGTGAGGGATTTTCTTGTGTTGCGTAAGAAGTGTACCAGCACCGATTATGCAGTTGTCACCAATTTCAGAATAACCGAGAATGATTGAACCCATACCAATCAGACAGTTATTGCCAATCGTACGACAGTGAACAATACAGTTGTGCCCTACTGTCACGTAATTACCAATTTCAGTTGGCACATCACCCATGACGTGTATTGTGGTGTTATCCTGTATGTTGGTAAAAGCGCCAATCCTAACCGGTTGGAAGTCACCACGAACGGTAGCACCAAACCAAATGCTTGAGCCTGTACCAATAACTACGTCTCCAACTACAGAGGCCGTAGGTGCTATGAATACTCCATTGGCAATTTGCGGTTCCATTCCTTTATAAGGCAGTACAAATCTATCCATAGAAAATCCCTCCTCAATATTTTTTTGTAAGTCAGGTGTATATTAATCTTTGATACCGTGGATTTCCTCAGCAAGACGCTTCAATGATTCAACAGTACGGACGCCTGGCGTGATCTCTGAGAGTTTAACTTTTACAAAGTGGTTCTCGCGCACGGCAGTGACATTTTGAAGCTGTGGATTCTCCCTAATAGCGGCAACTTTTTGCTGGAAGTCCTCATCATTGCGGACACCGTTGCTGTAGTCGGCAATGATAATGTATTCTGGATCAGCCGCAACTATGCTTTCCCAGCTTGTCGCTGCCCAAGTCTTGTCAACTCCTGCATTTTCCATGACATTATCGGCGCCAATGAGTTTCAATATGTTCGTCGTATAGCCTTTGAAGGCAGTAAAGGGTTGACCGTCACTTGAATCATAAATGAACACTTTCTTTTTCGGCAAGTTCTTGATTTTTTCCTGTGTGGATTTTAACATTTCTTTTTGAGCGTCGACCCAAACTTTAGCATCTTCCTGGACACCGAAAATCTCGCCATATTTCAACATATCTTCAAAGACGGTGTCAAGATCAGCATCAAGTTTCTGCATTGATGACGGAATGAAGATCGGAATATTTTGTGATGTGATTCTCTCAGCAGGGATACCGCGCTTGGTGAAGGGTACTTCCCAACCGGTTGCAAAGTCCGGTTTCTCCGCCATGAAAGTTTCATAAGACGGCCATTTCTCAGAGAGTACCTTAACTTTGTCATAAGACTCTTGAAGTGGCGGATAAATATCTTCTTCCTTCATTGCCGTGCCGACCATCTTATCCTCTAGGCCGAGTGCCAACATCATCTCCGTTGTCGCTTGTGACATTGAGATTGCTCTTTCAGGCACTTTATCAACTTTATTTGTGACTTCTTGACCGTCAAGCATTTCAGTCCATGAAACGGAAGTCGGTGCCTTTGCGGGAGTATTGGCAGGTTGTTCTCCACAGCCTGCTAAACCTAACAGAGCCATTGTTGACATACCAATGATAATTCCTTTTTTCAACGATTTTGTAAACTTTTTCACATTAAAAGCCTCCAATTAATATTTTGCTCTGCTCATACATTTCAATAATTTATATATACACGTCCTTTGTGTTCAAATCTCACAAAAGGAACGCCAAATATCTCTTCCAGTAAATCCGTCTGCATTACTTCTTGTGTATTGCCTTGAATTAAGACTCTGCCATTGACCATAACTACAACATTATCACAATACTGAACGGCCAGAGATAAATCGTGTAAAACGACGATGACGGTCTTGCCATATTCCTGTAAAGTTTTCATTAGAGCGACTTTATACTTGACATCAAGGTGATTTGTCGGCTCGTCCATGAGAATTAATTCCGGCTTCTGTGCTAAAGCCTTGGCAATAAGAACACGCTGAATCTCTCCGCCGGACATTTGGCTCAACTTTCGTTTTGCCATTTCTGCAATGCCAGCGCGCTTCATTGCCTTCTGGGCAATGGCATAATCTTCAATGGTATAGTCGCGGAATCTCTTTTTATATGGAAAACGCCCCATCACAATAACATCTTCAACGTGGAAGTCAGCAATCATCTTTTGATGTTGAGGTAAAACTGAAACTTGAAGAGCATAGTCCTGTGCAGATATTTCGCTTATATCTCTACCATGAAAGAAGATGTTCTGATAACAATCTCTCGTTTTGCCGAGAAACGACATCAAAGTACTCTTACCGCTGCCATTTGCACCTATGATTGCAGTGATCTTGCCTTCAGCGAACGCAACATTCACATCATCTAAAATCTTCTTCTGCCCGATAACATACGACAGATTTTTAACTTCCATAATGTTTGTCATATTCAAACCGGTTTCAATATCAAATACTTTTTATTGACTTTTTGCCAGTGAGTTGCAATTCATTTAACATCATCTCTTACACTTTCTTTTAAGTCAACTTTTATACTGTCGATTGATAATTTGCATGAATATTGGAGCACCGAGACAGGCAGTAAGTATTCCAATCGGCAATTCTTCAGGCTTAAACATAGATCTTGCCATTACGTCCGCCCAAACCATCACAAAGGCACCAATCAAACTCGTGAACCATAGCATAACGGCATGACGTGACTCTCCAATAAATCTTGCAATGTGAGGTATCACAAGACCTATAAATCCTATTATTCCAGCGATTGAGACAATCACAGCGATAGCTATCGAAGAGACAACAACAACCATCTGTTGCATGCGTTCAGTGGATAGACCAAGATGTTGGGCTTCTTCTCTTCCGAGAAGTATTAGGTCCAATTCGTGTCTGAATAACCAAATGAATAGCATCAACACAATCAAGACGGTAAGTGCAATCGGCACCATAGTCCACTGTATACCGGTGAAACTACCCATCAACCAAAACATTGCACTTCTGACTTGTGCTTCGTTCTTTGAGCCGTATATTTCCAGCATCGTGAAAGCAGAAAAGAGTGCTGATATACCCATACCTATTAATACCAGCTTGATTGGACTGCTGCTCGTTCCAGCAATTTGAACTACAACAATAGTTGCCAATGTCGCGCCGAGAAATGCTCCAACATAGACACCATAAGGCGCAAAGGATTGAGCAATACCTGTAACAATGCAAAAAACCGCTCCCATACCTGCGCCTGAGGAAACACCAAGAATATAGGGATCAGCCAAGTAATTTTGTGAGACGGTCTGCATTAACATTCCAGTAAGTGAGAGAATTGCACCGGCGATTGCAGCAAAAAGTATACGCGGAACGCGAATATCAAAAATTATCATTGAGTTAGGAGAATCACTTGAGTGACCTTGCAAAAAAGCCGAAACTTCTTCAACAACAATATTTATCTCAATATCAATAGAACCGAAACCAATGGTAATTGGCATACTCAATATCAAGATAATAGTCAATATAGCCGCCCGGAGATACAGTCTTTTAACAATCATTTAGACAAGACACTTTGTATGGAATTTTTCATTAATTCAATTTGAGTTAGAAGACGTGCATCAACGCCACCATTCGGAGTTTCAATGACGCAATCACCTGGTTGCAAGCTCTCATCAGACATAACCTCCAAAATAGCAGTGCCATCAGTGAGCATGCCTTGGAACTCTGCCCTTGCCATCAAGACCATATCATAGCTGTCAGGACAGACGTGAACTTTGACTTCCTTCTGATCGCGAACAACCTTGATTGCTTCACGAACGACAGGCAGAACGACTTGTGGCACGTCGAGAAAGTGCTGTGGAAGTATCTTCTCAATGGCAAGCATAACCACATTGGCTATATCTTGTTCTGCCTTGACGAAGTAATCCGCCGTTGCAGCCTTTGCATCTTTTAGAGTCTTCTCCGCCTTGGCATTTGCCTGTTTTATGGAATCTGCCAGTTCCTTCTTTGCTGCTTTGATACCCTCTTTATGCCCGTCTTTGTAACCCTCATCGTGGCCGCTCTGAACAGCCTTAACCTTCATTTCATCTGCTTCAGCTCTAGCATTATCTAATATTTGTTTGCCTTCATTCTTGGCAGCTTGAATAACTATCTCTGATTGAGTATCAGCATCTTTTAGTTTTTGAATGGCGCGCTGTTCCTTGGCGGCAATCTCAGCAAGCATATTATTCAAGGTTTCCTCATCAAAGCCGGAGTTTTTTTCTTCCTCTTCAGTGTCGTCGACATTTTTGGTGTTGTTTGAATACTTAATGACGACAGGCTCTTCTTCTAGCTGCGCCACTCTGACTATTTTGCTAAACATTATTTCACCACCTTGTTAAATGCATTTACATTGAAGTGAATTTTAAACGTTGTACCCAATTCTTTAGCTTTAGCAAAGTCAGTCTGTGCTCATGCGTCATCACCTATTGCTTATATTGACCACGAGTATAATTATGCATTAAGGTAACGTATATATCAGCACGATCATCATAAACCTTGGCAGAATTAAACGATCATCTCATCACCTTGACCGCGGCTAATGACAATCTCACCCTTCTCTTCGAGGGTTCTAATGACATTGACGACCTTCTGCTGTGCCTCTTCAACGTCGCGAATCTTGACAGGTCCCATATACTCGATTTCTTCACGCAACATATCTGCTGCGCGCTTGGACATATTCTTGTAAACTTTCTCGGAGACTTCTGGCGGCGTTGCCTTCATTGCAAGTGACAAATCCTTTGTATCGACCTCGCGGAGAACCATCTGGAGCGATCTGTCGTCCAGCATGACGATATCCTCGAAGACGAACATGAGACGCTTGATCTCTTCTGCAAGTTCTGGATTGTCGACTTCCAAAGTCTCGATAATGGTTTTTTCTGTTGTACGGTCGACGCGGTTGAGGACTTCGACAATCGCAGGAATACCACCAGCAGAGGTGAAGTCTTGGGTCATCATTGAAGACAGTTTTCTCTCAAGCACTCTTTCCACCTCACGAATAATATCTGGCGAAGTTCTATCCATCATTGCAACACGCTTTGCCACGTCAGCTTGAACGTCAGTGGCAAGTCCACTCATAACGATTGCTGCTTGATCGGGTTCGAGGTAAGCCATAACGAGTGCAATGGTCTGCGGGTGCTCGTTTTGAATGAAGTTGAGTAGCTGTGAAGGGTCGGTCTTACGCAGAAAGTCGAAAGGTCTGACTTGCAAACTTGTCGTCAAACGGTTGATAATATCCATTGCCTTGTCGGAACCAAGTGCATTTTCCAGGACTTTTTGAGCATATTCCAAACCACCGGTGGAGATATAATCCCTTGCCATAGCCATTTGGTAAAATTCGCTGATAATCTCTGCTTTCTGTTCTACGGGTACCTGTTTATGGTTCGCTATTTCTAATGTGATACTTTCAATCTCGTCATCGTCCATATGTTGAAACAACTTTGCTGAATATTCCGGTCCGATTGCGATAAACAGTATAGCTGCCTTTTCATGAGCCGTTAATTTTTTACTGGCATCGCCGTACATATCCATTGAGCTGCTTGCTGCTGCTGCCGGCATTTTCATCACTCCTGTGCAATCAATGATTTGTAAATAAAGAAAGCCCAGCTTTCTATAAATTTAAATTGATAATGATGATTAATCATATCACTAATTTTGACAAATATCAATAGTGATGTCAGAAAATTCATTGATACAGTCGATATGCATTTCAAATTAGTTGCTGTTAAAGAAGGTTCATTGTAAATTTCCTTGACAAATTGCAGTGTAACAGTTAGTATTCAATATCATGTTTTGACGTACTATTGTAAGGAGGAAGGAATTAGTAATGAATTTGGACGGATTTTCAATGCGTCCGCTGACCATTGAGCTTGCAAATGCACTTGTCGGCGGGCGCATTGACAAAATAACTCAACAGAGCAAGACTTCAATCTGCTTGCAAATACGGCAGCCTGGTGAGAATTTTTTATTGCAAATATCAGTCAATCCTCAAAATCCTTCAATGCAGCTAATTAAAAAACCTTTGGAGAATTTGCCGGAGCCACCAACCTTCTGTATGGTACTCAGGAAAAATCTTGAAGCAGGTAGAATTGCAAACATTCATCAGCATGAAGTTGATAGAGTAATATTTATTGATGTGGACACTTTGGGAAGTGGCAAAATTGAGACTCTGACTCTTGTCGTTGAGTTAGTTGGTAAATATAGCAATATGATATTGATTAATGGTGGTGTGATAGTTGACGCCCTTAAGAAGATTGGCACAAATAACAGCCGCGTCCGTACTGTCCTTCCGAATCAAGAATATCAACTGCCACCCGCTCAAGATAAACTTGATCCTTTTACGACGCCCATTGAAGAACTTGTCAACCGCATAAAATCCGATGATTCCTCAAGACTCGATAAAGCCATAATGAATACTTGCCAAGGTTTTGGTCCAACGACTGCCAAAGAGGTTGCCTTCAGAGTTGGTGAGGATATTAACTTGTTGGGTAAGATTTTAGTTGATATCGTTGAGACTTGCAAATCGCCTATGCCTTGTATGATTCTCGACGGCAACAAAAAAGTTTTGGCAATATCAGCTTTTACGTTAAATCATCTTGATTCTTCACACTCAATTAACTATTCTTCATTGTCTGAGATGTTAGAAGCTGCAAATAATCTAATTGGTTCTTACGTTCCGCCTGACAAAGAAGTCCTCGGCAAACTAGTTAGAAATGAGCTGCGTCGTGCAACTAATAAAATCGCCGTCCTAGAGAAAGAGCTCAACGAAGCTGAAAATGCTGACGATTGGAGAATCCGCGCTGACAATTTATTGACTTATCAATATAATATTAAAGATCACGCCGATGATGAGGTCGAGGTTGTCAATATTTATAGCGAGAACGGAGAGATGATAACCATTCCGCTTGACAGACGTATCACCATTGCTGCCAATGTCCAGGTCTTTTACAAGAAGTATGACAAACTCAAGCGCTCTGCTGAGTACATCAATAATCAGATTAAACTCTGTCGTGAAGAGATAGCTTACCTTGAGACGGTTGAGCACTCTCTTACTGCCTCAACAACACTCGCTGAGATAGACGAGATTAAGGCTGAACTTATCGCCGGACGCTACCTCAAAGAAGTCAAGAAAAAAAACGCCGGCAGTAAGAAGGCGCAACCTTACATCTTCCATGCAGCTGATGGCACTGAGATTATCGTTGGCAAGAATAACTATCAAAATGATAAAATTCGTCAAAATGCCGATCCTAACGACATTTGGCTTCACACTAAGGATATACCCGGCTCTCACGTAATATTGAAGACAGGCGGCATTGAACCAAGTGAGGAAACTCTGATAACGGCAGCAAAGATTGCAGCCTACTTCTCACAATATAAAGATTCCTCAAATGTACCTGTTGACTATACTGCCTGCAAATTCGTCAAGAAGCCTTCTGGCTCTAAGCCTGGCTTTGTTATTTTCTTTAATCAACACACTCTCTACGTTACACCTGACGAAAAATTGCCATTGAAGGCCAATATTACAATTAATGCCATCTCATCATGACAATTTTAATCTTGTTCATATAATCATCACGACTGCATCATTTATAATTTTAGGTAGTGTAATTTTTTCTCAATTAAAATTTTTTCTTTTTCAGTACAATTTCAAATTCTTTTCAGTACAATTTCATAAAAGTATGAGATAATATCTTTGTTGGTGTTAGACAACGTCTTTGAGCAACACTAACAAAGATTATTATCTTAATACTTGAGAGGGGGAAGGCGGAGCTTAAAATCGGCACACTTACTAGCTCCTGCCGTTTACGCAATGATGAATTTGAAGAGAATTTTAAACTTAAAAAATAAAATAAAAGGTATTCAAACTAAAAATAAATTTACTTATAAGCAGAGGAAATATGCTTTCTTTGTCGGCCTTGCCGCTTTTGCAATGTTGAATACAGGTTTCACTAGTCAGCCTACTAGTGAGCTTCCACTTTCTCAGACCGCACAGACAGAGCAGGCTAACGAGATAATTCCTTCTGATGAAATGAAATTACTTATTGCCGAGGAGAGCAAAAATCTTCCTTCAGGCATTACAATATCAGAGTTCGGTTCCATAACTTTAGCAGAAAACGACAATCAAAAGCAGTTGTTGACAGAAGTAGTCAATCATACCCTTGCAAATGTAGGAAATATTGATGATATGAATGGTATTGCAGAGGGCGAAGCTGTCGAGGAACCCGAATTTATTGACGAAATTGAAGAGGTTAATCCTGTTTCTGGTTTTTCCGGTGATGATGGACAATATGCTTCTGTTATGTCAATGGAAGCAACCGCGTATCTTCCGTCTGATGGTAATGGTGCAGGCATAACTGCAATGGGTATTCCTGCAACATATGGTGTCGCAGCAGTTGATCCAAGTGTAATTCCTCTTGGAAGTCGTCTTTATATCCCTGGTTACGGCGAAGCGATTGCAGCTGATACTGGCGGTGCAATCTATGGTTACAAAATTGATCTCTGCATGGAAAGTTACGAACAGGCAATGAGTTTTGGTCGTAGAACTATCACTGTCTACGTTTTAAGATAATAAAGATATTGTGAGTTGATATATATATATAGGCATCTCTTATCATTGAGAGGTGCCTTTAATTTTTACATTTGCACTTTCTTAATAATTGGATTAAAATATACAGATAAGTCAAGTTAATTTTAGGAGTAAAATCTTATGTTTTATGTAATCGCCACAATGTTGGTGATATTATCAATATTTTTCATTTACAGTGCATTTTCAGCCTTCAACGAGCTACGAAAAGGTATCAAGAAAAAAGTTCAGGCTAAACCCTACATGGTATGGCTGTTTTCTACTATCTCACTGATACTTTTGGGATTGGCATATTTATCTATAGTTTATCAATCTACTTGGGATCAAAATTGGAATGATTATTGGTCAACTGCCCGACCTATTCTCAGTACTGAATCTAAAATAAAAATCTATGATATCGTCAATGTTCTGCAGCCTGTGACTATGTACGGAGCCTTTGGACTTGCAGCACTCTTTACGTTGTCATTGTTGACTTTTCGCCGTCTGTCTGCTCATTTATTCGTCGGTTCAATGGCACTTGCAGTTATAGCTTTCATTTGTTTTATAGCAATTCAATACACCGAACCAAACAAAACTTCCAAAGTAAATGAACAAACCATTAAAATGGAGCAATCAGTAAATCAGACAGATAATTTGGATAAAAGTGAGCAATCATCAGATTCATTGGAGTCAACAACAGAGAAAGATTTATTTAGTAATATAGATACTATGGCCGTAAATCAATATTTTCAAAATGAAGATACAGATGTTTTGACTTTAAGTCGCTTTGTAAGAGAACACTTCAGAATACCCAGAGACCTCTCTCAAGCTAATATCGACCAATTAAAGCAATACAATAGAGGATTAACTGAAATCAAGCAGGGTCTTTCTAGGGTGAATATTCCAAGAGGTGCCGAAGATGTTGACAACCTCACAAAAGAATGGCTGCAGCAAGAAATTAAGATTGTCAATAACAGTTTAGCCGAAAAGCGTGAGACAGGAATTTTTGGACTAATGGTGAAATTTAATAATGCTATAGCTGATATGATCTTCGACATCAATAAAGAGCATCACAATACAACTGACAAATTAAGGACACTTCGTGCAGGATTTATCAATGTACAGAATTCTGAAGAAGAATCCGATTTAAAAGAACATTTCAGCTTTATAAAATAATTTTCATTGAGTGAGGGGTGCAGATGATCAAATGGATATTTCTCGGTGACGATTCAAGATGGCTCTTCGTATGCTGGCTTTTGAAGATATCTTTAAAAGACTTGCCAGGGCAAGGACAAAAGACCATATTGATAAAATATGATACCGTCAAATACAATCTGCAAGAGGAAGAATCGGCACTAATTGTGACAACATACAATATGCTGCCTGGTATGGAAGTATTTGTTCCAACTTACGGAGAAGATTTACATTTTGATTTAAAGAAGTTTGATAAATGTACATTGTTTGAAACTCATCCACTTGGCAGAGAATCAACGGAAAATCTGGCAAATCTTTTAGAGTTTGGTAGAAATGAACCGATGACCTTATTTGTGCTTATGGACTTGCTAGATGATATTGACTATGAACCCATTATTGATGCCGCAAATCGAATGGCTGTTTTGAAAAGAAAAGGACGCGACGTGATTGCCGCAAGAAGTGAGACAGATGTACTAGAAGTCTTGCATTGGCACAGACCTTTGGTGACTGATTTGAGACGCCGCATTGAACACGAATTGAAGGAAATTCGCAATCAGGTAAATTTATGCGGTGAATACTATACAGAGTATATTGAAAATTGGAGAACTAGCGGTTGTTTAAATCCTTCGGTTAAATCCCAGATAACTTCCTTTGATAATGTCAAAGGCCGCCCTCACATTTGGAAGTGTTATAATGAAGCTGCTCAGAAGGTCCTATTCCCAAAAACCAAAAACATTAGGGCAGGCATATATGAGGCTATTGACCTTTATAGAAAAATCTTATACAATCCTAATGAGCAAGGAAAAAATCTCGCGGCTTTTATCTGGAATGTAGAAGTTGATCTGAATCAGTTGAAGGAAAAGTTATATGATCGATTCGTTCAGTATATGATGTCACCAAAAAAATATCACAACTTCTTGAACAATGATGAGTCCGGCAGCGAACACATTTACTTATCGTTAGTTGATAGGCCAGGTGGTCGCTTCTACGGCATAAAAGAAGAATTTCTTGATAGATATGAGCACTTTGTCTGCAACGAAGTTCTGGAAACAGTTAAGGGTGAACTTGAGGAGCATATTGATAAATTGAGAGGAATGATAAAATGAACGAAAACTCAACGGCAGGAGCAGTATTCTTTGCCTTAGTGAGTATAGGTGCCTTAATAAAAGGCGATGAAGTGATAGGTATCGGTATAGGCGCACTTTGTGCTATCATTTCGGCATTCTTTGTCAAAAAAAGTATAATGCAAGCAGCAATGGCGCAGGAAGAAAATCATCAGCGCCTAGAGATACAATTCCAGCAACTTCGACACAAATTGGGTGATGGCGATAATTCTGATGAAGCCATAATAAGAGCGATAAGTAATGGCTCAGACAGATTGGAAGAGGAACTTCAAGTAATTCGAGATAAACTAGACAGACTCGATACCCTAATGGAAATTGCAGAATCAAATTCAGAGCTAAAGACAGTAATAAATATTTTAGTTGAGAATTCAAAATCTAATCAAGAAGTTTTGCAAAAATTAGCTGAAAACTCAGAAGCTGAAACAAAATTGCTAAAAGTGACGATAGAAAAGATGTCAGACTTTGAAGAAAAATTCAATACTCTTGAGGAAAATTCTAATAAACTTAACGAGCTTACAGAATCCTCTCAAACTACAGTTCAAACAGGTTTAAAACTAATGCAAGTGATTGGGCAGATGTTAAAAGCTCCGCCATTTGCAAAAGATTTGACACAACTCAGTAAAACAATGGAAACTCTAAACGAAAAAATGGACAAATTAGACAAGCTTGATACCTTAGAAAAACTGAATATGCTTGATGATATTAAAATCTCAATGATTGAGGCATCAGAAAAGCTATCCGATTTGAGGGATATGAAAGATTATATATCCGAGAGTGGAAATTCAATGACCTCTAGTGTAGATAATCTCAGTGAAGTAAATAGAAATATCTCTGAAGGAATTTCACAAACGAATGAACAGGTAATTGACCTCAATAACAATGTCAACAAAGCTGCCATTGATGTTACTACCGCAATCAAGACCATGAAAGATGACATTATTAAACTTACAACTAAAATAGACGCATACAATGGATTAATGAAAACCGCATTGGAACAGTACACCATACTCAGTGAACAAGATGTCAAGGTACTTGAAAAGATTTCTGAGAAAATCCAGTAAATCTTGACACTCATTGAGGGTTTTGATATAAAAGTAATATGCTTATGAAAGGAACACCCTAAAAATGGCAAAAATAAAAAGTAGGTTTAAAAGTTTCAAAAGTTCAAAATACATCAAAAAAAATATAGTCTTTCTTCCATACAAAGCTTCTATGTGGGATTCTTTGGAGAGTATTTGGCAAGCAGCTTTTGAGGATAAAGAATATTGCAATACTTATGTTATCCCTATACCTTATGCAGACCTCACACCAGATAGAAAAGTTGCAAAATGGCATTGTGAGATAGACTCATTTCCAAAAGATGTTCCTGTTTTGGACTACAAAAAAGTCGATCTCAAGAAGTTAAAACCTGATGTAATATTCATTCACAATCCTTATGACAATTATAATCTTGTAACTTCTGTTGACGCTTCTTTCTATTCATCTAATTTGAAACTCTTGACGAAATTACTAATTTATGTACCTTATTATGCTACTACAGGTTTGATGTCTGAAGGTCAAAAGTACATGCCTTCATATGATAATTCTGATTACATAATGATCCAATCTGAAGCAATGAGGTCATTTTTTGATCCTTCTATTCCTGTTGAAAAACTCCAACCACTTGGGTCGCCAAAGTTTGATAGAGTTATTCAAATGTGTCAAAATCCACCTGAAGCTCCAGAAGAATGGAAAGAAAAGATAAATGGAAGAAAAGTGTACTTCTATAATACCAGTTTGAGCGGATTACTCCAAGATACCGAAAGATTTTTATTAAAGATGCGTTATGTATTTGAAACTTTTTCCGGCAGAGATGATGCTTGTTTATTATGGCGTCCTCACCCTTTAATAAATGCAACTTTAGGTTCAATGCGTCAAGAAGCTCAAACTGCTTACAATCAACTTAAACAGTACTTCATAGAAAATGATATAGGAATATATGATGATACTGCCGATATTGATAAATCTATAGCTATTTCAGATGTATATATAGGAGGCATCAAAACCAGTGTAACTTCTCTTTTTGGTGTAGCAGGAAAACCATCTTTTTTCTTGAATAATAATATAAATACTTTACCAACAGAAGACGATAAAAAACATATATTTATTAGAGTATTCCATCCTGAATGTAAAAATTGGATTATAACACAAGGTAATAAACTCTATAAATCCTCAGATTCTAACTATCATTATAATTATTATTGTACGCTTTCTGATTATGGTGCTGGAAATTATTATAAACATGTATTAGAAATTAATAGAAAAGTTTTAGTTTTTCCATATTACGCTCAAGATATATTAGTTATAGGCGATCACAAAGTAGAACGTAAAATCCCACTGAAAAAAGTTCAAAATGACAATCGTCGTCATCTTTTCTCAGAAGTTATTCATATTGGTGATTATGTATTCATCGTGCCTAATAATTATCCTTATTTGGTGCGTTACAATATTCATAATGATGAAATTAAATATATTTCTGGATTTAATGACTTTTTCGTACAACCCAATCCTTCTTATGCTTATCGTGATTCATATGGCATTTGGAATGGTAATTTGCTTCTTGTCTCACCAAATAAAAGAGCGGTTTTGATTGTAAATATAGAAACTACCGAAATGCAGTATATAACATTACCTTCACAAAAGCCGACAAAAGGCGGATTTATATCAATGGTGCCTGATGGTGAAACTTTTTGGCTTCTGCCATATTTAGGAAAAACTATTACAAGATTAAATATGACAGATGGAACTGTTACAGAATACTCTGGGCTTCCACAAGGTTTTCAGTGTCAAATGATTCCACAAGGAATTGTTTGTAATGAGCGACCTTTTGCGAGTGCAATATGTGATGAAAATGAGGTATTTCTAGTTCCATATTGGGGTAATATGTTCGTCAGACTCGACAAAAAAACAGGTCATATACAAGAGTGGGAGACACCATTTGAGGTTTCATTCAAAATAAAAAATGGTTATTTTAGTTACACAAATACAGGTATGTTTAAATATTTGCCCGATAAAGATGAAGTATTCTTCTGGTATTTGTCTTCAGATAGACAGTGTTATAAGTTTGATTTAAAATCCAAAACCTTTGATAAGATCGACATTACTTTCGATATGGAAGAAGTTGTACGATATTCTAGTGGATTTAAAGCACGAACAGAATGGGAACCATATGGTTGCTATGAAGGAACATTTCAAACTTTGAAAAAACTTTTAGATAATAAATTGCCCGGTAAAAAATTTGATAGAGAAACGCAATTAGAAACATACAGAAAATTTAATGCTAGTATGGACGGAAGAGCCGGAGAAAAAATTTATCAATTCGTCAAACAAAAATTAGAGGAAAAGAGGAGTTAATATAATATGATTAAAGTAATTACCTATGGCACTTTCGATCTTTTCCATGAGGGTCATTATCGTCTTTTGCAAAGAGCTAAAGCATTGGGCGATTATCTCATTGTCGGCGTAACTACAGAAAGCTTCGACAAGGCAAGAGGTAAATTAGGTGTTATTGATTCTCTTATGACAAGAATTGAAAATGTGAAGAAAACTGGCTTTGCTGATGAGATCATCATTGAGGAAAGTGTCGGACAAAAGTTCAGTGATATTAAGAAGTATAATATTGATATTTTCACTGTTGGTTCGGATTGGATTGGAAAGTTCGACTATATAAATGATTATTGCAAAGTTGTATATCTTGAACGCACCAAAAATATTTCAAGCACTATGCTTAGAGAGCAAAAACGCCATATTCAGCGCATTGGAATAATTGGTACTGGTCGCATTGCAAATCGTTTTGTTGTTGAAGCAAGAAGTGTCAGTGGTGTTAATGTACAAAGTGTATATAACCCTCACCCAAATAGCGCTGCTAAGTTCTCTGAGAAATGGGATATCAATCCATATTCCGATCTTGAAGAATTTTATAAAGATGTTGATGTCATCTATATAGCTTCTCCGCATGAAACTCACTATGAATATATCAAAACTTCTTTGGAACATGGCAAGCATGTTCTTTGTGAAAAGCCTATGGTTTTGAAAAAATCTGAAGCAGAAGAAGTGTTTGCTTATGCTAAAGAGAAAGATTTAATACTGATGGAAGGTATTAAAACTGCTTATTGTCCAGGCTTCCATAGACTTTTGGGTGTTGCTCATAGTGGAAAAATCGGCAGCATACGCAATGTTGAAGCTTGTTTCACTAAATTGGAAGATCCCAAACACAGAGAGCTTATTGACACCAATTACGGTGGCAGCTTCTTAGAGTTGGGCAGCTATGTTATGCTTCCTATATTTAAATTGTTTGGCGAGGAATATGAGGATTTAAGATTCGATACCATTAAGAGCGAAAATGGGATTGATATTTTTACAAAGGCTTCATTTAAGTTCTCAACAGGACTCGCAACTGCTACTTGCGGTTTAGGAGTAAAGTCAGAAGGTAGACTCTTAATCTCCGGTACAAAAGGTTATATCATAGTTACAGCTCCTTGGTGGAAGACTACCTATTTTGAAGTTCATTATGAAAATCCTGGAGAAGTTGAAAAATATAGTGAAACTTTCTTGGGTGATGGATTGAGGTATGAGATTAATGATTTTCTCATGCAGCTTACCAATAGAGGTGTAAATGACTTCAAGTTGACAAGAAGTGAATCTATTGCTATGTCATCGGCAATGGAATACTTCCTCAAAGATCAAAGAGGTTAATAATAAAGTCAATATTAGGTGTAGAGAAGACATGACATATAAAATAGGATACACTCAAGGTGTCTTTGATATGTTTCATATCGGTCATTTGAGATTAATTAACCATGCTAAAGAGCAATGTGAGTTCCTTATTGTTGGGGTTAATTCAGATAAACTTGTGGAACAATATAAGAAAAAGACACCCATTATCAATGAGTTAGATAGATCAGAAATTGTTCGAAATTTAAAAGCTGTAGATAAATGTGAAATAGTTGACACTTTGGATAAAGTTGAACTTTATAAACAAATCCAATTTAATGCGATATTCATTGGAGACGATTGGAAAGGCAATGAAAGATGGCTTCAAACTGAAAAGGATTTATCTATTTATAATGTTCCTGTAGTTTACTTGCCACACACTCCAAATGTTTCTTCTACTATATTAAAACCGCTTTCTAATCAAAGTATAGATGGTCTTAGTTAGTATTTGGAGAATTAGTCATGAATCTTTCTGAAGAATTGTATATATTATATCGTCGATTGAAGGCAGTTGCTAGTTGGTCAGTATATTGCTTGTGCAGCTTGGCACCAATTAAGAAAAATAAAATCGTCTTCAGCGCCTTTGAAGGCGGTGGATATGGTTGTAGTCCCAAGTATATCGCTGAAGAGTTAATTCGTCGAATGAATGATTATGACGAAAAATATGAATTGATATGGCTTGTTAATGATACTAATAAAAAATTTCCAAAAGAGATAACGGCAGTAAAAAATACTCTTTGGAATCGAGCATATCATTTATCAACAGCTAAAATTTGGGTTGATAATGCTCGCAAAAATTATGGAACTCGCAAACGCAAAGGTCAGTTTTATATGCAGACCTGGCATGGACAGATCGGAATTAAGCCTATTGGAAGAATGCGTGGCAAGTCATTTTCAAAGATTGCTCAACTTGTAACACGTTACGATTCAAATTTAGAGGATTGTTTTTTAGTCAATTCTAAATACGCTTTGGAGAAGTACAGCAATAGTTTTTATAATGAAAATTTTGTAATGATAGGCGCACCTCGATCAGATATTTTGATAAATGATGTCAAAAAACAACATGAAAATATTCGTAGAGAGCTAAATTTGCCGCCTAATGTAAAATTAGTTATGTATGCTCCAACATTTCGTGGTGGCAGTCAGAGTACCTTTAGAAGTGTTCATAAAGAAAATGATACTCTTAACTACAAATTGTTAAAATCAGCTCTCGAAAGACATTTCGGTGGAGAATGGCACATATTATTGAGATTGCACCCACAGTTAGCCTTGCGACACAATAAGATGGACATATCAGATGATCTTAAAAGTATTTGCACAGATATTAGTTTTAAAGATGATCTATATGAGTATTTGGCAGGCGTTGACGCCTTTATATCTGATTATTCGAGTGCCATGATGGACGCAGCACTTATGAAAATTCCTGTTTTTACTTATGCTGATGATGTTGAAAAGTATATCAAAGATCGTGGCAAGCTATATCGTGATATTTTCAGCTTTCCATTTCCAGTAGCTAGTACAAATGAGCAATTAATCAATGATATAGATAATTTTAACGAAAAGGAATATTTAAAGAAACTTGAAGATTTTTTTACAACTGAAGAAGTCATGGAAGATGGTAAATCTAGCAAAAGAGCAGTTGATCTTATAATAAAAAATTTGTGATTAGGAATGTTAATATGGATAAATATTTATATCTGTTTCCTTATGAAAAAATACCATTTGGTTCAAGAATATTAATTTATGGTGCTGGAGATGTCGGACAAGATTATTTACAGCAAATGCTCATGACCAATTACTGTAAAGTAATGGCATTTCTTGACAAATCTCATGATAAATATCCTCCAATGATAGTGCCAATTTATGCTCCTGAAAGAGTTTTGGAGCTTCAGTTTGATTATATAATTTTAGCTTTTAAAGCAGAACAACGAGCGCAAGACGTTGAAACATTTCTTTTAAATTTAGGGATTCAACAATCAAAAATAGTTTTTCAAGGTACACGCAAAGAAGTAAATAACATTGTTATATCAGATACTAGCAGTATTGGACACAATAATCAAGAAAACTTAGCATTTCAGACTGCACCTTTGTCAATAGCTTTAAAATATGGCCCTGGTCTTGGTGATGCTATTATAAAGAAACGACTTTTTATTGAAATTGCTAAAATGGCACCAGAAGCAAAGATTGATATTTATTGCCCTAATGGATCAAAATATATTTCATCAATATACTCAGATCAACCAGCTTTAAATCAAGTTATTGATGATGGTGGTTTACTCTATGTGGCAAATCAAAAAAAATATACTCTTGCAATGTCAATTTTTTACATGATTGTAACAGATCATATAAATTATGAAAAATTGAAAGAATTTAATTTAGATTTTGCTGAAAAAATGCAACAACATATCGAAAATCATAAAAATTATAAACTCAATACATTTCCAATGTCACAAGTATGGATACATTTTAGCAGAAGTTTTTATCGTGGTTGGAATTGTTATAGTCTTTATAATTACACAAATGTATTTAACATTCAAGATCAAAAAGTTAATATTCCTTTAATGCCTTCCATTGAAGAAAATTTTCATAAAATGAACTTAAAATATTATATTACTTTAAATTTTGGCAATGGTGCAACGGGTAAGGGTAATAAGCAAGGGATCAGCAAGCAGTGGCCTAAAGAATATTTTGATGAATTTGTTAAATTATTTAAGGAAAATTATCCAAATATTGAAATACTCCAACTAGGAGATACTACGGCGGATCATATTATTGGAGTAGATAGATATATTTTAGGTGAAAATTTGGAATTAATAAAATATATTTTAAAAGGCGCAATATTTCATTTAGATATTGAGGGTGGTTTAATGCACCTTGCAACTCAATTAGGCACAAAGTGTATAGTCCTTTTTGGATCAACACAGCCTTATTTATTTGCTTATCCACAAAATATAAATATTATATCTGAAAAATGTGGCGGTTGTTATTGCCTTCATGACAATCATTATAAATGTGCTAGAAATCTGGAAAAACCTGAATGTATGTATTCTATAACACCAAAAATGGTATTCGAGAAAGTTGAAAAGTATTTTGAAAGTATAAAAATTTATAGGTGATTTTAATGAATGAAAATGAGGTTGTAGTTGTTATTCCTACTTATAAAGAACAATTATCTGAAACTGAAAAAATATCATTAAATCAAGCTCGTACAGTTTTAAATGATTATCCTATATGCTTTATGGCACCTGAAAAAATGCGTTCTTTTTTGACGAGTAAAGGTTTAAAAGCAGAATTTTTTCCTGATGATAATCTTAACAGTAGATACGCATATAGTAAATTGTTATTAACGCCAGAATTTTATCAAAGATTTGCGAATTATAAATATATGTTGATTTACCAGTTAGATGCTTTTGTATTTTATGACAAGTTAAAGTATTTTTGTTCTTTGGATTATGATTATATAGGTGCTCCCATGCTGAATTTCGCTTTTTCTACAATAGGTAGGATCGGCAATGGTGGATTATCTTTGCGGAAAGTTTTAAGCTTTATAAGAATTACAAGAGAACGTGAACAAATTTATAAACAGAGTAATCAAAGGAAGTATTTTGAAAAAATTGAAGATAAATTTTTTGCTTTTTGTGGAAAAAATGTGTCAATAGATTTTTCAGTACCGAATATAAAGATAGCAAATATGTTTTCTATTGAACATAACATATCACATGTTTATAGTCAACTATCGAAAGATAATTTACCATTCGGATGTCATGGATGGTCTAGAAGTCGGCATTTTGAGGTATGGCGACCATATATGATAAAATACATTAAAAATTTAGATAAAGTTGAAAAAGAAATATATGCAAATGGAAAAGACGATTATCAAACTTTCGTTTTCTACAAATTATCACAATATCTTGTAAGACGTATAATGAGAAATTCTAATGTATTAGCTTCCTCTATTTTAGAAAATTATATTCCTAAAGATGGAAAATATGTTTTGTGGGGTAAAGGTGCTATTTGTGATGAAGCCTTCATGTTGTTTCAATATTTAGAACGCAATATTGTTTGCATTTTTGATAAAAAAACTCAAGAAAATGAAATTCAACATGCATTACCAGTAATAAAACCTGACATAAAATTAGTGATTGAAAATGAGTATAAAATTATAATTTCTACTAGTTTATATGCAAAAGAAATAAGTAAAATATTAGAAGAAGATGGCCTACAAAAAGATAAAGATTTCTTTGTGTATGAAGAAGTATCAGCTTATTTGTCAAAAAAATATTATGAAAAAATTTTACCTAATGTTGTTTG
Organism: Selenomonadaceae bacterium; assembly: GCA_017475745.1. Taxonomy (GTDB): domain Bacteria; phylum Bacillota; class Negativicutes; order Selenomonadales; family Selenomonadaceae; genus Quinella. The sequence continues at coordinate 36,303 of JAFVEZ010000047.1, read as the reverse complement.
TGATAAATTATAATAATTTTAAGATGGTGTTGAGATGAGCACAATAGATCGTTCAATCGAAATGGGTAGACACATTACAGATAATATTAAGATAAAGGACAAAACATGGGACGATTTTTTTTATGAAGCCCAAAAAAGAAAGATAATTTTATTTGGCATTTCTGAGATTTTAAATTTTTTGTGGTTGAGATGTAATAGTAATCTTGATATAGTTGCTGCTATTGATAATGAAGCAGAAAAACAAGGACATTATTTAAATGAATTTTTTGATACAAACGACTTAAAAGATTCTGAAACTGTTTTGATATCATCAAAAGAGATATTAAACAATTATTCTCCAAATGAAGTTGTAATATTAATTTCAAGTTTGAGATATTACGAGGAAATAGCTGCAGAATTAGAAAAAGAAAACTATTGTTGTTATTTTAGCATACTGAATCTTGAATATAACTATAGAAAAGATATGAAATTAAAAAATGTACCTTTTGAAACACAAGATACATTTTGCCGCAATTATGCCATTAAATGTGTAGAAAAAGAGACCATTAAAAATAATAAAGTAGTCTTTTTTAAGATGAGTACTTATAAAGATCATGGAAAATATATCACCAAACAACTTTTGATGATGAATAACGATATTGACATAGTTTGGTTTGTTGATGTTGAATCTTTAGACATACCTTCAGGTGTTAGGAAGGTAAATGAAAAGAACTGGAGAAAATTTATCTACGAAGTTGAAACTGCCAAAATTTGGATTGTTAATGATACAGTTCCTACTTTTTTAATTAAAAGACAGGAACAACTCTATATACAAGTAAAACATTGGGGTAGTATTACTCTAAAGAGATTGCATCTTGATATGCCTTTTTTAAGTAATGTAGAAGAAAGAAGAAAAACATTTGAAATTAATGGTAAATGGATGGATTATGTTATATCGGGCAGTGAATTAGATGAAGATACTTGCCGCAAAGCTTTTAATTTTAAGGGCAAATATTTAAGATTTGGCTCACCCAGAAGTGATATTTTATTTTTACAAGAACAGTGCAAGAAAAAAATATATAATCATTTTAATTTAAATACTGACGATCATATTTTATTGTATGCTCCAACTTTTCGTATGATTAATGCAAAAATTGGCGATTTTAGAGGTACTTTTTCTAATGTTTTAGATTTTGAAATATTATTGAGTTCCTTGAAACAAAAATTTGGAAAAACTTGGAAAATTCTTCTCAGACTTCACCCTAGTGTTAAAAATAAAGCAAAACAAATAAAAATGCCAAATTATGTTATAGATGTTAGTAAATATGATGACGGTCAAGAATTAATAGCAGCTTCTGATATTCTAATTTCAGATTACTCAAGCATTATGTTTGAACCTGCTTATATATTGAAACCTGTATTTTTGTACGCACCTGATAAAGATGATTATATCAAAAATGAGCGTGAATTTTTGATTGATTATAACTCTTTGCCATTTCCAATCTCAACTACTAACGAAGAATTATCAAAACAGATAATGAACTTTGATGAAGCTAAGTATAAGCAAGAAGTCAAGGAATTTCTTGATAAATATGGCGTACATGAAGACGGTCATGCAAGCGAACGAACTGCAAAATTTATTGTTGAATTGATAGGAGAATGATTATGAGCAGTGAACCCCTCATCAGTGTTGTTGTACCGATATATAATACTGAAAAATATTTGAGAAAATGTTTCGACAGCATTATAAATCAGACCTATAAAAATTTACAGATAATTTTAGTTAATGATGGTTCTACTGACAATTCTGGTAGTATTTGTGATGAGTACGCTGCAAAAGATAATAGAATACAAGTCATTCATAAAAATAATGGTGGACTTGTTTCGGCACGCAAAGCTGGATTAAAGTTAGCTATCGGTGAATATTTTGCTACGGTTGACAGTGATGATTGGATTGAGCCAAATATGTATGAAGAAATGCTGTCAAATCTTATACAAACTGATGCTGATTTTGTAAATACTGGTGTAATTATCGAAAAAATAGAAGGAACTCAAATTAATTGTAAGTTTGAAACAAGAATTATAGATTATCCAATAAATGACACTGATATTTGGAAAATGTTTTTTCAGGTACACGAAAAATTTTTACTATTGCCTTTTATTTTTACTAATCTTTTTAAAAGAGAACTTATTGATTATTGTTATGCAAATGTTCCAAATGACATTAATTTTGGAGAAGATCGTATTTCATTAACAGAGTGTTTATTAAAATGTAGGCGTGTTTCCTTTTTGAAAAATGCATACTATCACTATAATTCTTTAAGAGAAGGTTCTTATACTTCTACTTTAGGAGCACAACGTATGATATGGATTGCTAAAATGTTTGAACAAGTACGCAATCTATTTTATGATTACAATATTTATGATAACGTTAAGAATTACTGGTCAGATTCTCTTTCAAAATATATGTTGACACAACTTTCCGAGATAAATTATCTTATTCCTAATTATTTATTTAGACATATAGATAAAATTGAAGGGAAAAATATAATCATTTACGGAGCAGGTAAAGTTGGCTATAACTATTATAATCAAATATCAAAAATCTCTAATTGTAATATTGTTGATTGGGTTGATAAAGGTTTTTCAAATTACAATTACACAGAAAAAAGAGTTAATCCTATAAGTAACTTAGAAAATGAAGATTTTGATTTAATAGTAATTGCTGTAAAATCTAAATACATAGCAGAACAAATTATGAACGAATTAATTAATATGAACATTGACAAAAATAAGTTATGTTGGTATAGACCAATAGAATCATATTACACAAAAGAAATGTATTAATTAGGTGGTAACAATCATGTGTAAAATTTCAGTTTTAATTCCAATCTATAATGTAGAAAAATATCTTCGCCAATGTTTAGACAGCGTTGTCAATCAAACATTGAAAGATATAGAGATTATTTGTATAAATGACGGATCAACAGACTCTTCGTTGAAGATTATTAACGAGTATGCGAGTCAAGATAGTCGAATTAAAGTTATAGACAAAAAAAATACCGGCTATGGCCATTCAATGAATTGTGGATTAAAGGCCGCGCAAGGTGAATATATTGGCATTGTCGAAAGTGACGATTTTGCTGATTTAAAGATGTTTGATACTCTTTATAACACAGCTAAAAAGTTTAATGCTGAGGTTGTGAAGTCGAATTACTGGGAACAAGTTAGTGATTATTCAAGATTTATTGAAGTTGGTAAATTGACACCATATGAAGAAATTTTTATACCGATAAATAATAATTCCATCTTTCAAGCGCCAACTTCAATTTGGAGTGCAATTTATTCTCGTAGTTTTTTATTGAAAAATGATATTTATTTTAATGAAACACCTGGTGCTTCTTATCAAGATGTTTCATTTGTCTTTAAAGTATTAGCTTGTACTGAAAGATTATTTTTCATAAAAGAAGCATTTTTACATTATCGCAAGGATAATCCTAACTCGTCTGTAAAATCCAAAGAAAAAGTCTATTGTATTTTTGATGAGTTTAATGAAATTGAAAGATTTTTGAAGGAAAGAAAAGATATTTACAATTTATGTAAATATATAATAGAACCGTTAAAATATAAACATTATATATTTAATTTTAACCGTATGGCCGATAATTTTAAATTTATCTTTTATAAACGTATGTCTGAGGATTTAGAGACGGATAATATTGCAGGATATTTTGATAAAAATTACTGGCAAGAAAATAAATGGAAAGAAGTTCAATTATTATTGAGTAATAAGAATGAATTTTTCTATCATCAATACGAAAAAAATCAAAAATATCGTGCTTATGTAATTGGATTTTTATCTAAACTCAAAACCTATAGCAATATTTATATTTATGGTGCAGGTAAGGCAGCAACAAATGTTTTGTTCAAGCTCTATCAAAGAAATATTCCCGTTAAAGGAGTATTAGTATCTGATATGAATAACAATCCTGCTAAACTATTTGACATTTCAGTTACTGCCTTTAAAGGGAATAATATTGATAAAGAACATGATGTAATACTGATTGCAACCAAAGAAGAACATCAATATAACATCTTTTACGAATTGCAGTCAGAAGGGTACTACAATATAATATTGATTACAGAAGAATTACGAGAAGCCTTGAATTTATAAAACATACAATGATGAGGATTTAGCCTTCAGCAGAGGACTTCGGAGATTGATGTCTTTGCTGTCTCAATGGCAAACTTTATCTCATCATGATTAATTATCAGTGGTGGATTGAAGTACAATACATCACCTAGAGGGCGCAACAATAAACCTCGTTTGAGTGCTTTTTTATAGATTTCATATCCAAGACGTCTCTTTGAATCAAATGGCGTCTTATTTTTTTTGTCTGCAACCAATTCTATCGCATGTACTAATCCAATATGTCTAATCTCTCCAACATTCGGGTGATCTATGAGAGCTGAGTTTAATTCTGCCGTCAAGAATTTTGCATTTTCAGCGGCCGTCGACAATATATTCTGCTCACGCAATATCTTCTGCACCGCAAGAGCAGCACTACAGGCAAGAGGGTTTCCAGCATAGGTGTGACTGTGCATGAACGCTTTGCCGGTGTTATAGTCATCGTAGAAAGCATCATAAATCTTGTCACTCACGCAGGTGGCAGACATAGGCATATAACCACCAGTCAAGCCCTTTGAAATACACATGACATCAGGCGAAATATCGGCATTATCACATGCAAACATCTTGCCGGTTCTTCCGAAGCCTGTGGCAATTTCATCGGCAATCATCAAAACATCATAGTCGTCACAAAGTTGACGAAGTTTCTTAATATAGAGCGGCGGATAGATCCTCATACCTGCACTACCTTGCAACAAAGGCTCGAAGATCACTGCGGCAGTCTCCTCAGCGTGTTCCGCAAAGACTTTCTCAGCATTAGCAAAACATTCACATTGACAGTTGTCGCGATTCTGACCGAATGGACATCTGTAGCAATCTGGTGCTTCAATAGGAAAAGTCTTCAACATCAATGGTCTGTAGAGTTCGGTATACAGGTCAAGAGCACCTACACTCAAGGCTCCGATTGTCTCGCCGTGATAGCCATTTGTCAGACACATGAAGTATTTCTTCTTAGGTTTGCCAGTTTGCAAATAATATTGAAAACACATCTTGAGAGCACATTCAATGGCAGCAGAGCCGTTATCATTGAAGTGAAACTTTTTGATGCGACTTGGCATAATCTCAGCAAGTCTCTGAGCAAGTTCAATAACAGGCTTGTGAGTGAAGTTTGCAAAGATAACATGCTCTAGCTTGTCCACCTGCTCCTTGATAGCAGCGTTAATGTTAGGGTTGCAGTGGCCCAAGAGATTGCACCACCAAGAGCTTACTACATCGAGATATTTGTTGCCGTGAATGTCATAGAGCCAGCAACCTTTACCGTGATCGACGACAATCGGCGGTAAAGTTTCATAGTCCTTCATCTGAGAACAAGGGTGCCAAATCAATTCTAAATCCAATTCTTCGAGAGTTTTCATAACTTCACCTAACTTTCATCATAAGTTTGATTTATTCTATACCATTTTTGATTGTTTTTCAAGTTTCAATTATTCTGTAAGTTTTTCATATATTGTAAAAATTTTCAATATATGCTATAATGTCAAAAACATAGAGAGGAAGATAGATATGGGTTTGATAAAAGCGGCTTTGGGCGCATTGGGCGGCTCTCTTGCCGATCAGTGGAAAGATTATTATTACTGTGACAGTATTCCTGTCGACACTCTCGTTACCATCGGAAAACGTCATGGTGGTACTCAAAATCGTAGCGGTAACACTTCCGGCGAGAATATCATCACTAACGGTTCCAAACTCGTTGTCAATGACGGACAATGTATGATTATCGTTGATGATGGCAAGGTTATGGAAGTCTGTGCTGAACCTGGTAACTACACTTATGATGCTAACTCTGCGGCTTCAGTCTTGGTCAACGGCTCAACTATTATGGAGAAACTGGCTATTTTGACTGAGGAGATTGGCAGGCGTTTTGCGTTCGGCGGCGCTCCTGGTAAGGATCAGCGAATCTATTACTTCAATATCAAGGAGATAGTCGGCAATAAATATGGCACAGCTTCGCCAATTCCGTTCCGTGCTGTTGATAGAAATATAGGCTTAGATGCTGATATTTCTGTTCGCTGCTTCGGCGAGTACAGCTATAGGATTGTCGATCCGATTAAGTTCTATGGTAATGTCTGCGGTAATGTCACTGAAAGCTATACTCGCGATCAGATTGACAGTCAGCTCAAAACTGAACTCTTGACGGCATTGCAACCCGCTTTTGCTAAAATCTCTGAATTGGAGATCCGTCCGAACTCCTTGCCAGCTCATACTATGGAGATCGCTGAAGTATTGAATAAAGTCCTTGATGCAAAGTGGAGCGAGAGACGCGGCATTGAGGTTGTTGAGTTTGGTATCAGCAGTGTCACCATTCCTGACGAAGATCAACAGATGATTAAAGACCTCCAGCGCACGAGGGCTTTGAGTTCACCTGATATGATGGCTGCCAACTATGTTGCTTCCAGTGCTGAAGCTATGAAGACCGCCGCAGGCAACACAGCAGGCGCAATGACAGGATTTATGGGTATGGGCATGCTCAACAATATGGGCGGTGGCTCAAACGTCAATGCAATGTTTGATGTGATCGGCAAGAATCAACAGCAGAATAAACCGCAAGCCCAACAAGCGGCAGGTGGCTGGACTTGTTCCTGTGGACATTCTGGCAATAACGGTAAGTTCTGTGCCGAATGTGGCAAGCCTAAACCAGCTCCGGCAGGTGAGTGGCAGTGCGAATGTGGTGCAAAGAATACCGGTAAGTTCTGTCAAGAGTGCGGCAAGCCGAAGCCAGCGGATAGTGCTGAGTGGACTTGCTCTGAATGTGGCCACGAAGGCAACAAAGGCAAGTTTTGTGCCGAATGTGGCAAACCGAGAGCTTGAGGAGTGGTATTAATGAGTACACCTCACAATGCAGCAAATATTGGAGATATCGCTGAGAGAGTTTTGTTGCCTGGTGATCCACTTAGAGCAAAACACATTGCTGAAACTTTCATGGAAGATGTCAAACTCTACACGGACATTCGCAATGTCTACGGCTATACCGGCAAGTATAAGGGCGTACCGATCTCGGTACAGGCTACAGGTATGGGTATTCCTTCATTCTCGATTTATGTTCACGAGCTTATCAATGTCTACGGTGCCAAGAAGCTTCTCCGCGTCGGCACTTGCGGCGGTATGCACGAGGATGCCAAGCTTCGCGATGTTATCGTCGCTCAAGGCGTGACGACTGATTCCTCGATCATTCACCAAGTCTTTGGCGGTGCCGTAAATTATGCACTTATCGCCAACTTTAACCTCTTGGAAAAAGCCGTCAACAATGCCCGTAAGCTCAATATGTCTGTTGAAGTCGGCAACATCATTTGTACTGACAGATTTTACAATGACTATGATGATATCAATGGTGTCTTCGGCGACGGCAAGCGATCACTAAATGAGAAGTTGGTGCAGTACGGAATACTTGCAGTTGAGATGGAGACTGCTGCACTTTATCTTTTGACAGCAGAAGCCGGCGTTCAAGGATTGGGAATCTTTACGGTGAGTGACCAACTTTTGACGCATGAGAGGATACCGTCTCATGAGAGAGAGACAACCTTCAATGATATGGTGAAAATTGCTTTAGAGACCGCTATAGAAGATTAAATCCTAGTACACCAAAAAATTAACTGCCGCATAAGCTGTGGCAGTTTTTTAATGATGATATTTATTATGAGACTTTTAACACTTATTAAAGCTTTGTCAAGTACAGGCTGATATTCTCGCCGTTGATGTTCCATTCCTTGGCGTTGTCGGCAGGCTTGCCATATTCAATGACCTCAGCAAGAACAATGCGCTTGATTTCTTCCTCGTTGCGCTTGATGATATCCTCCAGCTTGGCATTGCCGAAGACGCTGACGGTGATCTTGTCCATGACCTCGAAGTTACTGTCACGGCGCATAGTCTGGACTTTGCTGATGATCTCGCGAACGAAGCCTTCCTCAATAAGCTCAGGTGTGAGGGTTGTCGAGAGAGCGATTGTGACTTCTCCATACTTCTGGCAGTTGAAACCTTCACTTTGGGTCATGTTGATCTCAACGTCCTCGCTCGTCAGTGTAACCTCTTCGCCGGAGCTGAGGACCAACTTGAAGTCACCGCCCTTATCAAGAGCAGCCTTGGCGGCAGCAGCGTCAATAGTATCAAGAGCAGCCTTCACCTGCGGCATTGCCTTGCCAACCTTCTTGCCGAGAACACGGAAGTTAGGTTTGATGTTGTAGCTAATGAATTCGTCCATGTTGTCTTTGAACTCGACGCGCTTGATGTTAAGTTCATCTTCAACTATCTCAACGAAGAAGTCACTCAAAGCATTAGGCGCTTTGACGTACATCTCCGCAAGTGGTTGACGATTCTTGAGGTTGGTTTCATTCCTTGCAGCGCGACCGAGGACGACAATCTCAAGCACCAGCTCCATATTGCGCTCAAGGTCGGCGTCAATCATTGATTCTTCGGCAGTCGGATAGTCGCAGAGATGGATACTCTCCGGCGCAGTCTTGTCGATTGAGCAGACGAGGTTGCGGTAAATACTCTCAGTGATGAATGGCACCATAGGTGCAGCGGCCTTGGCAAGAGTGACAAGCGCGGTGTAAAGGGTCATGTAAGCGTTGATCTTATCCTGCTCCATGCCCTTCGCCCAGAACGTTGCACGAATTCTGCGGACAAACCAGTTGGAAAGTTCATCAACGAAGGACTGTAGTGCCTTGGCAGCTTCGGTAACCTTGTAATTTGTTAGGCAGTCATCAACGGTCTTGACGGTGGTGTTGAGACGCGACAAACACCACTTATCCATAACGCTGAGTTTATCATAATCGAGATTATATTTAGTCGCATCGAAGTTGTCAATATTGGCGTAGAGGACGAAGAATGCATAAGTGTTCCAAAGTGTACCCATGAACTTGCGTTGACATTCCTCAACAGCACCGGCGTGATAGCGATTCGGCAACCACGGCGCGGAATTGGAGTAGAAGTACCAGCGAATGGCATCGGCACCATGCGCTCTCAACTCGTCCATCGGGTTGACGGCATTGCCCTTGGACTTGGACATCTTCTGACCGTCTTTGTCCTGCACATGTCCAAGAACTATACAGTTTTTGAACGGCGACACATTGAAGAGAAGCGTTGAGATTGCCATCAATGAGTAGAACCAACCGCGCGTCTGATCGACTGCCTCACTGATAAAGTCCGCTGGGAATCTCTCCTTGAAGATGTCCTCATTTTCGAACGGATAGTGCCACTGTGCAAAGGGCATTGCACCGCTGTCGAACCAACAATCAATGACTTCCGGTACACGGTGCATATCATGGTGACACTTTGGACACTCAATGGTCACGTTGTCAACATACGGGCGGTGAAGCTCAATGTCATCTGGACAATTCTTTGAGAGTTTTTTCAACTCCTCAATAGAGCCGATTGAGTGCAAGTGACCGCAATCACATTGCCAAATATTTAGCGGAGTACCCCAATAGCGGTTGCGGCTAATTCCCCAATCCTGCACATGCTCCAGCCAATCACCGAAGCGACCTTTGCCAATCGCAGGTGGTATCCAGTTGACGGTATCGTTGTTCTTGAGGAGATCATCACGGACGGCAGTCATCTTGATAAACCAGCTTTCACGGGCATAGTAAATGAGCGGAGTGTCGCAACGCCAGCAGTGAGGATAACTGTGCTCAAATTTTGGCGCCTTAAGGAGTTTACCACTCTTCTTGAGGTCGTCGAGAATAAGCGGATCAGCATCTTTAACAAAGGTGCCTGCCCAATAAGTCTCAGCAGTCATATTGCCCTTACCGTCGACAAACTGTACGAACGGCATATCGTACTTGCGGCAGACGCGGTTGTCATCTTCACCAAAAGCAGGCGCAATGTGGACAATGCCAGTGCCGTCCTCAGTGGTGACATAATCATCACAGACTACATAAAAAGCCTTCTTGCCGCCCTTGGCGACGATCTCATCAGCAAATGGATAAAGCGGCTCATACTCTTTGCCCTCAAGGTCAGCACCCTTGAACTTCTCAAGGATTGTACGCTCACTCTCAATGCCGTCAAAGGCAGAATCGACGAGAGCTTCAGCCAAGATGTAGACGGTATCGGCAACCTTGATCTTGACATAATCTACCTTGGCATTGACGCAGAGAGCAAGATTTGAAGGCAGTGTCCAAGGTGTAGTGGTCCAAGCGAGGAAATAGGCATCTTCACCTTTGACCTTGAATTTGACCATAGCGGAGCGCTCTTTGACATCTTTGTAACCTTGAGCAACTTCGTGACTTGACAATGGAGTACCACAGCGCGGGCAGTAAGGCACGACCTTGTGGCCTTTGTAGAGCAAGCCCTTCTCAAAAATCTGCTTCAGCGCCCACCAGCATGATTCAATATAGTCGTTCTCGTAGGTTATATATGGGTGATCCATATCCGCCCAGAAGCCGACAACGCCACTGAACTCTTCCCACATGCCCTTGTACTTCCAGACAGATTCACGGCACTTCTTGATAAATGGCTCAATGCCGTAGCTCTCGATCTGTTCCTTACCACTGATGCCGATCAACTTCTCAACCTCAATCTCAACCGGCAGACCGTGAGTATCCCAGCCTGCCTTGCGGAGAACTTTCTTGCCTTTCATTGATTGATAGCGTGGGAATAGGTCTTTAATGACACGTGTCAAGACGTGCCCAATGTGTGGTTGACCGTTGGCAGTCGGTGGGCCGTCATAGAATGTATAATCTGGACAGCCCTCGCGCTGCTCAATGGCTTTGTTGGCAATATCCTGTTCTTTCCAGAAGTTCTCGACTTCCTTCTCACGGCTTGCAAAGTTCAAGTTAGTATCTACCTTATTGTACAAATTCATTCACTCCTCTTTAAATCTCCAAACATATTACCATTCCAATTCAAGATAGTCAAGCATATCATAAAGGTAGTTAGTGAAGATTAAATATAAATAAAATCCTTAATGAATCTGAAAATCCGGATCCTTGAAATTATATAACAAAAAACACTTGATTATTTTGTAAAAAAGTGATATAGTAAATTGTTGTCTAAATGAGTTGTTTTGCAACTCGTTTACAGTCTTCCCTGCTCCGACATTAATTTTGTTGAATGAGCGGAGCCACAGTCCAAAGAGGAGGTGTTTTTTGTGAGAAAATACGAAGTAGTATTTATCGTCAAGCCGCTTGAAGAAGAAGCTATCAATGCTGTCATCGAAAAGTTCTCCAAGCTTATAGCGGCTAACGGCGGTACGGTTGACAAGGAAGATCGCTGGGGCAAGAAGCGTCTTGCTTATGAGATCAAAAACGAGGTTGAGGGCTATTATGTTCTCTTCTATGTTACCTGTGAGCCTGCTTGCGTTGACGAGTGCGATCGTGTTATGAAGATCACTGATGAGCTTCTTAAGCATATGATCGTTCGTTCCGATGAGAAAGAGGCTTAATTATGAACAGAGTTATTATAACGGGCAATCTTGCTCGTGATCCCGAAGTTCGTTATACACAATCCGGTAAGGCAGTAGCTTCCCTTGTGGTTGCTGTCAATAGATCTTGGAAAAGGCCTGTGGAGGGTCAGACGCAAAATTCAACGGATTTTATTAATGTAGTTGCTTGGGACAAATCGGCTGAGTTTTGCGGAAAATATCTTTCAAAGGGTAGAAAAGTCCTCGTTGAGGGCAGAATACAATCTCGAAGTTACGAAACCCAAGACGGTTCAAAGCGTTATATCACTGAGGTCGTTTCAGACAACATTGAATTTATGGATTCAAAACGTCAAGACAGCGATGGTGGTTATTCTAACTCAAGTTATGGACATTCTGGTTACTCAAGTGACAGGTCTTCTGATCCATCATTTAGTGGCGGAGATGACATGATTGACAGTGGAAATTCCAAGGGCAGAGATGGAGATATTGACATTCCGTTCTAAGTCCGAAGCATTAATTGAGAGGAGGATTTCTCAATGAGACGAGAGAGAGGCAGAAGACCACGCAGAAAAGTTTGTGCCTTCTGTGTTGATAAGATTGAAAATATTGATTATAAAGATGCTGCGAAACTTCGCAGATTTATCACTGAACGCGGAAAGATTTTGCCGCGCCGTATCAGCGGCAACTGTGCTAAACATCAGCGCCAGGTAACAGTGGCAATCAAACGTGCAAGAAATATCGCACTTCTTCCGTTCACTGCAGACTAAAAATATTGTCGACATAAATAAAAGAACTGTCACACAACTAATGTGGCAGTCTTATTTATTATACACAAAGTGTCATTTACTAGTATTCATAACAGCATCGAGAATACTTATAACTTCATCAACGTGATCTTTGGTGATAATCAACGGTGGAATGAATCTCAACACCTTACCAACAGTACAGTTGATTATAGCGCCGCGCTTCATGCACTCGTTGACGATCTCTACACCTGTAAGCTTATTCTGATCGCTCAACTCTGCACCGAGAATTAATCCTTCGCCGCGGACATCAACAATCAGTTCTGGATATTTACTCTTGAGATTATATAGGGTCTCTTTGAAGTACTTACCAACCTCAATGACATTGTTGAGGAACTTTTCGTCAGGAACGGTATCAAGAACAACATTAGCGGCGGCACAGGCAAGAGGATTTCCACCAAAGGTAGTACCATGATCGCCAGGTTTGAAGGCTGCTGCAACCTCTTCCGTAGTAATAAAGGCACCAATCGGCACTCCGCCTGCAAGACCTTTGGCAAGCGTTACTATGTCCGGCTTGATGTTATACTTGTCATAAGCAAAGAACTTGCCACTGCGCCCGATACCCGCTTGAATCTCGTCGAGAATCAGCAGTGCATTGTACTTGTTACAGAGTTCGCGGACTTGTTTGAGATAATCACCCTTAGGAGGATAGACACCACCCTCACCTTGGATAGTTTCCAGCATGACGGCACAAGTCTTGTCGCTCATCGTCTTCTCAAGTTCGTCAATGTCATTATAGTGAACATAGTCAAAGCCGCCAGGTAAAGGCTCATAACCGTGTTGATAATGTGGCTGACCCGTTGCCGTTAAAGTGGCAAGAGTACGACCGTGAAAACTGTTCCAGGCAGTGATTATCTGTGACTTGTCCTTGTCGATATTGTGGGCAAATTTGCGGGCAATCTTAATGGCACCTTCGTTAGCTTCAGCGCCGCTATTGCAGAAGAAGGCACGTCCAAGCCCACTGAGTTTGACAAGTTTGGAAGCAGCGTCCGCTTGAGGTTTAGTATAGTACAGATTAGAAATGTGAATGACTTTAGCCGCTTGCTCTGCGATTGCCGTAACAAGCGGCCTATAGTTGTGTCCAAGGACATTGACAGCAATGCCTGCAAGGAAATCAATATATCTGTTGCCCTCGTTGTCGTAGGTATAGACGCCTTCACCGTGATCGACAACTATCTTATAACGATTAAACACCGGTAAATAATCTCTTGCATCTTTGTCAAATATTTGTTGAGTACTTTCGTTCAAGTCTAATTCCTCCAATTCATTATCATTATCTAAAGACACCACCGGCAACTAAAGCAGGTTCCATCTCGTTGACCTCTTCCGCTGCCGATAATATTTCCTCAATCTCACTTCGATCATTGGACTTGGCAATCAAAGTCTTGTAAAATCTTTCACGGTGGATAACGACCGATCTGATAAATGCAGCAGTATAATCAGGAAATAATCCAATCTTGTCGTAGAGGTGCCAGAACTTCTTGACACTTGCTTCTGTTTCGATACCATATTCAATTCGGTGAAGAATGATTGAAAGTTTCTGCCGCTGCTCCAAAGTGTACATTGACTTTAGAAGTGAAAGCTCCGGCATTGATCGTGATGCACGAATCAACCAAAACTCCGTCTCTAAATCATTATTGATATTCTCAAATCCACATTCTACCAGCTTATCAATCAAACCCTTGGGCGCAGTTTTAACGACGGGCATCATTCTGACTTCTTTATAAAATGAAGCATAACATAAGCGCTCAAATTCAACTTTAGCATAGAGTCTTGAAACAATGCCGCCAAAGCGTCCTCGCATCAACTTATCAATGACAGACCAATGGCGAATATTTCTAAAACTAGTAATCCAAACTCCAGTCTGCTTGAGGTAAGTGCTGAAACCGGCAGCAATGTCCTGTGGATTAATCACAACCTCAAGCGTTAAGTCACCAATGATTGTATCAAAAAATTCTTCTTCAAACGGCAGGCGCTCTTCACGATAATCAATTACATGAAACTCAACATCAAGTCCTGCAAATTTATCCACAGTATCTTCGTCTTTGACGACTGCGAATATCCCAGCCTTTGGATACCTCTCTCGAAGCTGCGGCAAATAGTCGACACTCTCAATGACCAGTATATTATCAAAAAAGTCATCAGGCTGCAAGAAGTCCAATAACAACGGTTTAATTGCTTCCATTGTTTCACCTTATTGTTTTACACGAATTTCTGAGATTATGCCGTCACGAATGACAAATACCATTCCAATGCCACTTGTAGTTTGATAGGTATAAATAGCGCGATTGCCATACTTATCTGTAGTTTTAGGACTGCCATACTTTGAAGTCATTTCTTTTTTCTTCATGCCAACAGTAATTCCAGCTGGTGTCGTCAATCCGTTATTACCTGAAGTAACAACGCAAGAAGCTATTCCATTGACAAAATCAATCATAAAAGTGTCACCATAGTACCAAGTTTGAGAGTCCGAATTGATTGAGTCCTCATCAACGCGTATTTTATTAGGATCGCCGTAAATACTCCTTATATATTCTGTACTGCTGCCGACTGATATTCCGCCAATAGCTGCCTGTTCAGCATTAAAGACCTTTGACGCCGAACAAATAGAAATATTCAAACCGAGAAGACAAATCAAAAATAATAAAAATTTTAATTGCATGATGCCACCTCCTATTCTCATTGCAACATCATAGCATATTTATTTAGATAACACAACCTCATCAGAAGATGTAGAGATATTCTCTTCTCCGCGTAAGTTATTTACCCAATCCATAAAGTCACGAATCTTATGGATAGATTTGACACCTTTAATCTCTAAGGAGCCGGACAAATCTATGCCATAAGGTCTAAATATTTTAACGACTTCTTGAACATTCTGTTTTGATATACCGCCTGCAATAAAGAAAGGCTTGGTCAACTTACGAGTCTCAAGCGATGCTTTGTGCCAATCAAAAGTTTTTCCTGTGCCGCCAATTCTATCTTTAACGAAACTGTCAAACAGAATATAGTCACTAGGATATTTGTTGACCTCACGCATATCAAGCTCATCATTGTAGCGCCAAGCCTTTATTATTGGAACACGGCGAATTTTTGCAGCGAACTTCGCATCTTCATTGCCGTGAAGCTGCACATAGTCAAGACCTACGAGTCTAGCAATACCATTAATGGTTCCGGGATTTTCGTCAACAAACACGCCGACTTTTTTACAGTTTATTGATTTGGCTATCTCCGCAGCCTTAAATGGATTGATAAATCTTGAACTCTTTGGATAGAAGATAAATCCGATTAAATCTGCACCAGCTCGATCAGCCTCAACAGCCGTCTCAAGAGTTTTTATCCCGCAAATCTTGACTTTCAGCATATTCATTTACCTCTCTGTTCAATATTGATCAGAAGAAGATTTTGAATTTATTTATCATTCGTCATACCGAAGCCGCGATTAAAATGATTTCCTTTAAAGTTGCTGTATTTTGGCATAATCTCTTTAATGTCAACGCCAAAATCTTTCGCAACTTCACTCCAAGTGTTGTTAATCTTCTTCTTTGCCAAAACACTCTTTACATTTTTATTCGCGGTCTTTGCAATTTTTCCTGCAATGACAATGTCATGAGGATTGTAACCGTCTTTAATCAAATCGTCAATGATTTTGGTATCAAGTGAGCTTTCATTGGCGAGTTTTTCTGCCATTTCTTGTTTGAAAAAGTCTTTAACTTGATCGGAAGTGACACCTAACTTCTCTCCAACTTGCCACCAGTTGCTCTTCATTTCTAGTACTGAGGTAAAACTTTTACCGCTGATCTTGGCGAGCATTGCAGCAACTTTGATATCATGAAGATTGTTATTGCGATCTTTCAATGCTTGTGAGATTTCAGCTTCTTCTAAGCCATATTTTTCAGCGATATTCTTTGAAAGCTCATTAATTTGCTCTTCCGAGAGTTTTGGCATGTGAGATTTCATGCCGTGATGTCCCATTTGCCCAAATTTAGGCATTTGATTAATGTTTTCAGGACACTCTGCAGCAAAAGCCCTGTAACTTCCCAAGCCGCCCACAAAGAACAAAGCACCTGTAAGCATGCCGGTCAAAAATTTCTTTTTCATAGAGGTCATTTTTATCATTCCTTTACTTTTTAGTTGGGTTCCCTTTAGTTCTTGTTGAGTATAACGAATAATTCTTGGAATATGGTTAGAGTGACATTAAAATTTTGTCATTCAAGATTAAAAATTTTCGGCAGGCAGGGCAGGATTTTTTGTAATCATTGTAGAAAATTACGATATAAAAAATTTTTACTTTGGGAGAGTGACTATAAATGGGCAGCGAACAGCTTGAAAAACTCATAAAAGATAAAATTGAAGAGGCACTGAAAAATTCAGAGCACCCTAAAAAATTTTTTATCACAGCTAATGGTCGCGGTGTAACAGACGGCGGCGATCTCTACAATGCACTTCTTAAAGATGTACTTGGTGTTGTGAGTTCTGCACTCGTTGGTATATTGTCTGAAGTTGTTGCGGGCAAGGCAGTTAAAGAAGCTGTGGTCGATAATGCAGGAAAAGCCGTTAAGCAGGCAATCAACAAAGTCGTCACGAAAAAATGACAATTTGCAATTATTAAAAAGGCATATGTAAAAGTGGATGATCTTAAATGACAAATATTTATCAATTTGAAAATTTGTCAGGATCGTCCACTCTTTATGGTTTTTATATTATTAATTGACTGCTCACAGCTAAAGGCGAGAGCTTACTGCGGTAATTGGAGTGAGTAAAATGAGATGGAAAAAATATATTATTGGAATGACGGTCATGTCCATGTTCTTTACATTGCCTTTAGTTTCTGCTGAAGATGATGATATAGTTGTTTACGGTGACGAATTTGAACCTAAAGCTGAAACAGTTTCTACTGATAATGATGTACCAATAGATGAGGGCAATACTATTGTCGAAACTCCAGAAGAACAAATCAATGAGAGCGAAAATACCACTGAAGTTCCAGAAGAGACTCAAACTGAGCCGCCAGAGGATATTCCAGTTGAAAATGTAAACCAGCCAGAAGTTCAAGAGCCTATCGAAGAAATAAAACCCGAAGTTGAAGTTGAGAATTTAAATACCTCTGACAGTACTAATAATTTTAATGATGCCAATAAAGGCAATGTTGGTGATAGTAGCGATAACGGTGATTACAATGAAAATCAGCCTGTAGAAACACCTGTAGAGGATTTTAAACCTGAGATTGAAGTTGAAAATTTAAATACCTCTGACAATACTGGTAATGTTGGCACCACTGATGATGGCAATGGTGATAGTAGTTATAACGGCAACTACAATGACAATCCGTCGATAGAAACACCTGTAGAAGAAATAAAACCGGAAGTAGAAGTTGATCCTTTTAGCAGTGAGACTCCTGTCGACAATCCGCCTTTTGAAGAGAATATCAATTACACCGGAAATGAGAGTCTCAATGAAGGTGGAAATATTTCAACTGGTGAAACTGGAAATGTAACTGAAGTTCCTTTTGGGAATACAACGAGCGGTTCTGGCGGTGAACTTGGCACTAATGATCCATATAACAACGGAGTCAGCGAAGGTGAAAATGGCTATACAACAAATGTCACAACGCCTGTTACAACGAGTGGTGATACATCAAATCCATATACTGAAGGAACGACAAAAAAGAGCAGCACAACTGAAAATGACAAGAAACTCAAAAAACAAAAAGCACGTTTTGTTAAGCTGTTGAGTGACGAAACGTACGAATATTATTTGGATCGAAGTGCAGTTCGGTGGATCAGTATGCCTTATTCAACAAGCGAATATATGGCTGATGTTTGGATTAGAATGATCGAAAAATCTCCTAATACGTCTGGCGACAATTTATATCAATATCTTAATTCTGGAGAAAACGAGATTGCCGACGCTGCTGAAAAAGGAATTGATTATGCTGAAGTTGATAAAAAGGTACTTCGGTCAAGGAAATATTTCCTTGAGCACTACTATATCAGACCAAAGACCAAGCAAATTCAATTTTTGTGCGAATTGGAAGTGATTGGTCGTCCGCAAAATGCAGTATCCGAAAGACCTTATGAGTATAAAAATTGGGAAAATCTCATTCCTGGTAGCGTAGAGTCTTACATTTACAACGGTGTTTTATCTGAAATTGGCACAAGTAAAGCCAGCAAGCGTAATCATATGACTTTTATTGATATGCTTGATGAGTATGCTCGCATTGCTTTAAATTGATGCAATATCAACAAATTCAATTTCAGGCACACTGTCAATTAAGTGTAATTTATAGGCAGATTGATAGTAAATCATTAGGGAATCAATCGCTTCTTTGGGTAGATCCCATTTAATTATTCCACCCAAATATTGATCCAAAATCTCGTAAGTAAATGGCTTCTCTTGAAGTACAGATTTAATGGCAAGATTTTTGTTTTTAATACCACTTTGCATTCCTGAAATGATTTTATTATAGGCATTTTTTACAAGTTCCGGCGACTCATTAGCAAATTCCTTTCTAACAACCCAAACAGCATACACCATTGAGTGTCTCGTTAATTTGTGCCATTCTTTGCCAATGTCGTAGCAATATAAATTTTTGGGTGTGTTTAAATAATTGTAGAGAGCATCGTCACCTATCAAGAGTGAAGCTGTAGTATCAGCGAGAATAGGATTTTCGGCGCTTATATTTGCTACCTCATATGTCGGTCTTGCTCCATAACCTTCTGTCATAATGATCTTCAAGAGACAATGTGAGGTTGCCGATTTTGAAGTCAAGGTAATTTTATCGCTGTTTATCCGTTCTATTGGTTTCTTTGAGACTAAGACGATACTCTGAACATCACAATCTGCACGAATACAGATATTTGGCAAGAGTAGAAGATTTTTGCTCTGTCTGGCATATTCGATAGAGGAGATCGGACTAATATCAAGGTTAGCGTTTTTAATATCACTGTTCAGCTTGGAAGGCACAGCGTAAGTCAACGACATTCCTTCCGAGTAACCATGTTTATAGCTGTAAGTCAAAGGCAACACATTTAGAAAATTGATATGACCAATTCTTGGCATTGACATATAATCACTCCATTTTTTAATGATATTATATCACATTTACCAAATACTTTAGTGATTTTTGTCACATGTCTATCAATATTTATCTTGAGAGTGTTATAATGAGAAGTAAAATAACTCCGACGGTCGAAGGCGGTCTAGTAATTGCCATTGCCGTCATCTTAGGATTAATTTCAACATATGTGCCTGTCATAGGAATGTTCGTTGACTTCTTTTGGGCGTTACCGTTTGCCGTGTTGTCCGTGAGACTGGGCGCTCAAAAGGCAGCTTATGCCCTCATGGCAGCTACACTTTTGTTGTCATTGTTTATCGGACCGATACTCACCATTAGATTGACTCTTTCTTATGGTTTGACAGGATTGGCGCTTGGCTTTGCCATTCAAAAGAACTTTAGTGCCATTAAAATATTTATGATAACTTTGATGGTTTCATTTGCAGCTCAGATTGTTGCGATTATGTTACTGCTCTTTGTAATGGATATAGATTTTCTTGACACTCAAATCGCTATGGTCAAGGAATCTTTCGAGCAGACTTTTGCGATGTATGAATCTCTAGGTGTTGACCAAGCTCAAATTGATCAGGCAAAGTCGCAGGTTGAACCGGCAATCGCGCTTTTAAGCATGCTCATACCAACCTTGCTATTACTAATGGCACTCATCAACACTGTAATTTGTTTCTACGTGGCAAAGTGGATATTTCCAAAGATTGGTCTATATGTGCCTGAAATGCCGCCTTTCTCTCAATGGAGCTTTCCATCGGTTTTTGCGTATTTAATGGTATTGGCACTTTTGGGACTGTATTGGGGCGAGACAAGAGATTTAAGACTTCTATACACTGTCTCAGTAAATGCCAATATTTTAGCTCTACTTGTAGGATTTATCCAAGGTCTGTCGGTCTTGAGTTTTGTTGCCGATCGTTTTAAGGTTTCTAAACTCATTCGCCGCTTATTACTCTTGATTGTAATTTTAAATTTCATGCTCTTTCAAATTGTTGCATTTACTGGCTTGTTTGATATGTTCTTTGATTATCGAAGCCGTTTTAAATAATTTGTAATCGGTTAAGCTTTGGTTTAAGGAAGTGATTTTATTGCCGAGAAATCTTTCTGCTTGGCTTGATTTGATAATCCACCTTGTAGTCATGCTGGTTTTAATCAGTTTGTTGTCTCAATACAATCGCATACTAGCCTTGGCTGCATTTACATTGTGGGTATTCTTGGCTATGTTTGCTCGCGAAAGATGTAGAGTTAGAGCTAAAGAATTTTACAATTATTGTAAGAATGTTGTAGGTAGTTTCAATGAAACTGTACTCTTTGCATTAAAGTATCTTCCGCAGGCGATTTTGATCGTCAACAAAGACGGTCATTTGGAATGGTGTAATAAACGGACTCACGAATATTCCGAGAAAACACCTGAAGTTGGCATGCTCGTTGAGGAATTTTGGTCTGGTATGTTTTCGGAAAAAGTCTTTGACGGTGATGGTGAATATACCTTCTCAAGCGGAGACAGATTCTTTAAAGTTCGACATAAACTCTTAAAACCCAAAGAAGAACAGGTACCGCTTGCTGCACTTTATATTCAAGAAATCACTTCACACGAAAAACTCAAAATCGAATATGCTAACAGTCGAACGGTGATAATCTATGTTCAAATTGACAACTATGACGAGATTAAGCAGGGTTTAACCGAAGCAGAAAAAACCTCATTGATGTTGTCAATCAACGAGGTGTTGGATAATTGGATCAACTCTCTGTCTGGTCTCATGCGGAAAATCTCGGAAGACAGTTATATAGTCATTCTGGAGCGTCGGCAACTCGACAAGGCTATTGCAGAGAAGTTTGATGTCCTTGACAAGATGCGTCAACTTTCTGGCAAGAATAAAATACCCGTTACACTCTCAATGGGTGTTGCCATTGCCGATAAGCCGTCAACTGAACTCTCATTGACTGAACTTGGCAGCGAAGCTCAAGCAGGACTGGACTTGGCACTCGGACGCGGTGGCGATCAAGTAGCAATCAAGATCGACGGTAAATCACTATTCTTTGGTGGTCGCGCAAAGGCGGTTGAGAAGCACACTAGAGTAAAGGCCCGCGTCGTAGCACATGCTATCAAAGATGCCATGGACAATGCAGACGAGATTTTTATAATGGGTCATCGCAATGAAGACTTTGACTGCTTCGGCGCAGCAGTGGGCGTCTCTGTAATGGCAAGAAAAATGAACAAGCCGTTTCACATCATTCTCAGTGATATGAACGAAGGTATTGACAAGCTTGTTGAGATTATGGAAAACAAGCCAGAATACAAGGATATTTTCGTAAAAGCGTCAGATGTCACTACAAGTTCCTTTATAGCACCGCTGCTCTTTGTTGTTGATACTCACATTCCATATTTGACAGCCGCACCACAACTCTTGGAGAGAATAAGTCATGTAATTGTCATTGATCATCACAGGCGCAGTGAGAACTTTGTTAAGAATCCGTTAATGGTCTATCTTGAGCCTTCCTCAAGCTCTACTTGTGAGTTAGTGACGGAACTGTTAATGTATTTTGATGATGACGTGCCAATCTCCAAACTGGACGCTACGGCTATTTATTCGGGAATAGTTGTCGATACCAAGCACTTTGCAATACAGACAGGTGCCCGTACTTTTGATGCTGCTTCTTATCTGAGACGAAGTGGAGCTGATCCTGTAATTGTCCGCGACCTCTTTAAATCCGACTATGAAACGACTGTTGCTCTCGCCCAGGCAGAAGCTCGATCGGAATACTATGAGGGCGGTCTGGTTATCTCCTATATTGATAAGGTCATGCCAAATGTACAAGTCATTGCCGCTCAAGCTGCCGACGGACTTTTAAAGATTGAAAGTGTCCGAATGAGTATAGTCTGCTTCCAACTTAAGCCCGATACCGTGGGAATCAGTGCAAGGTCGACAGGTGAACTCAATGTCCAGGTCATTATGGAAAAATTCGGTGGTGGCGGTCATCAGAATGTAGCAGGCGCTCAAGTCAAAAATGGCGATCTAATGGAAATCAAGGCACAAATTGTTGAGATAAGTAAGACGTATATAGCCGAAGCCGATAGTGAGGACAAGCAATAATTTTATCATCATATTGATGAAAGTCAATGGGCATAAAAATAGCCTGTATTTTTACCAACAGGCTTTATTTTTAACCACTATCACTATTAGAGTGTAAAGTTGTCGCCAAGGTAGAACTTCTTTGCAATCGGACTATTGGCAATCTCTTCGGCATCACCCTCAAGCAGAATTTTACCTTCATTGAGGATATAAGCACGATCGACAATGTGCAGTGTCTCACGAACATTGTGATCGGTTATGAGTATACCCATACCGCGATGTTGAAGATACTGTATTATGTGTTGTATATCCGCGACGGCAAGCGGGTCGACGCCAGCAAAAGGCTCGTCAAGCAGAATAAACTGAGGTTCCAAAGCCAAACAGCGGGCAATCTCAACCCTGCGCCGCTCACCGCCGGAAAGCTCTGTGCCTTTGCGATCCTTAACATGACGAATATTGAACTCATCAATGAGATTTTCTAACTTTGCCTTACGTTCCTCTGCATTGAGCTTGGTGGTCTCAAGGATTGCCATAATATTTTCAACCACAGTCAGTTTGCGAAATATAGACGCCTCCTGTGTGAGATAGCTGATTCCGAGTTTAGCACGTTTATACATGGCAAAGTGAGTTATATTGATGTCAGAGAGCAAGACATCACCCTCGTCCGGCTTCTCAAGACCGACAATCATGTAAAAGGAAGTCGTCTTTCCGGCGCCATTAGGACCCAACAAGCCGACAATTTCACCCTTCTCGACACTCAACGACACATGATCGACAACTGTGCGTTTCTTGAAGGCTTTGACTAGGTTTTTAGCTTCAATTTTGATTTCAATCACTCCACGACCGCAAGTTCTTCACAAAAGTTCATTTAACTTCAATGCGCGGAAAGAGCTGCTGCGGTTTGTTTATTTTGTGATCTACCGGGAACAGACCAAATTTATCAACATCTTCTATTTGAAT
The DNA here is from genome assembly GCA_017475745.1 of Selenomonadaceae bacterium. GTDB lineage: Bacteria > Bacillota > Negativicutes > Selenomonadales > Selenomonadaceae > Quinella. Next base: position 12,881 of record JAFVEZ010000047.1, on the reverse strand, counting down.
CTCAGCGAAGTTGTCAAGATTGAGCTGCCCATATATCTTTTGAGCAGTTGTCGGCATGAATGGTGCAATAAGTATGCTTATAATCCTCAGTGATTCAACGAGATTGTAAAGAGTATTTGCAAGAGTTTGCTTCTGCTCTTCTTCTTTGGCTAGTTTCCAAGGCATAGTCTCATCAATGTATTTATTAGCGCGGCTGACGAAGGCCCACGTCTTCTTGATTGCTTCAGAGAGCTGGATATTGTCCATAAGCTTCTTATATTCGGCGACAGTTTGCATTGCGTCTGCCTTGAAGGACTTATCAATCTCACTCTCGCCGACAGTCTCAAGGACTACTCCACTTTGGAATTTATTAATCATGTTAAGGGTTCTGTGTAGGAGATTGCCGAGATCGTTGGCCAGATCTGCATTGATTCTATTGATGAGTGCATCTCGACTGAAACCGCCATCTTGTCCAAGGGTGATCTCACGAAGCAAGAAGTATCTGATTGCGTCTGCGCCGAACTCTTCTATCAAGAGCATAGGATCGACGACATTGCCTTTAGATTTAGACATCTTGTCACCTTCGACAATCAACCAGCCATGACCGTAAATCTGTTTTGGAAGCGGCAAATCCATTGCCATCAACATACACGGCCAGATTATCGAATGGAATCGGACTATCTCCTTGCCAACAAGGTGAATATCAGCCGGCCAGAATTTTTTAAAAGTCTCTTCATCTTTGAAGAGCGGCGTGATATAGTTAATTACGGCATCAAACCAAACATAGATGACATGCTTTTCGTCATCTGGTACAGGAATACCCCAATCAAATGAAGTTCTCGATACACACAAGTCCTCCAAACCCTGCTTAATGAAGTTTATCATCTCATTGCGGCGCGAGGTTGGCACAATGAACTCAGGGTTGTCCTCAATATGCTTAAGGATTTTGTCAGCATACTTACTCATTTTGAAGAAGTAAGCTTCTTCAGAGACCTTCTCTATTGGGCGGTGACAATCTGGACCGCAACCGTGTTCGTCAAGTTGCAGTTCAGTCCAATAGCTCTCACATTGTGTGCAGTAAAGTCCCGTATACTCGCCCTTGTAGATGTCACCTCTATCACGAATACGACGGAAAAACTCTTGTACAACTTTCTGATGGCGCAGCTCACTCGTGCGGAGGAAGTCATCATTGGAGATATTGAGTTGATGCCAAAGTTCTTGGAAGCCTGCAACAATCCTGTCTACGTATTCAAGCGGCGTGACACCCTCAGCTTCGGCGGTGCGTTGAATCTTCTGTCCGTGTTCGTCGGAACCCGTGAGGAAGAAGACATCATACCCTGCAAGGCGCTTGTATCTTGCAATGGCATCGGCAATAGTCGTGCAGTAAGCATGTCCGATATGGAGTTTGGCACTGGGATAGTAAATCGGCGTTGTAATGTAAAATGGTTTCTTGCTCATTCTCTTAAACCGTCTCCTATATTTAACTTACATCTTCTTGACTGGCACAGGACCGCGCGATAAAGCAATGGCACCAGTCCTTGCAATCTCGACGATCTCATAGTCACTCAAAACCTCACAAATCGCATCGATCTTGCCTTGGTGTCCTGTCATCTCAATGACGACGTTCTCACTCGTCACGTCAACAATATTAGCTCTGAAGATGTTGACGATATTGACCAAATCCGCTCTAGTCTCCTTGGAAGCCTTGACTTTAATCATCACAAGTTCACGCTCAATAGAGGGCGCCTTGCTGAGGTTGACGATCTTGATGACATCAATAAGTTTGCTGAGTTGATTGACAACTTGATCGAGTTCATTTTCACTTTCGACGCTGACGACTATGTTGATTCGCGTGACACTTGGCTCTTCAGTATAACCGGCGGAGATACTCTCGATATTGAAGGCGCGGCGGCTAATGAGACCTGAGACGTGGGTCAAGACTCCCGGTTTATTGTCAACCAATACCGCTAGAATATATTTCTCCATAAATTTTTCTCCAATCTCAATTAATTAGCTCCAGGCTGAATCTCTGAACAACTGACTGACGCTACGACGTGCCTGAATGTGAAGTATGACATCACCGATAGAAGGTGCCATTGAAAGTACTTTAATCTTTGGCGACTGCTTCTCAGGTGGAAGAGGTATTGTATCGGTAATGACAAGCTCATCAATGTTGGAGTTATTGATACGCTCAACGGCAGGATCACTCAACACGGCATGAGAACATGCAGCAATAACCTTCTTTGCTCCAAGTCTCTGAAGTGCTTTAGCACCTTCGCAAAGACTGCCGGCTGTATCGACAATATCATCAATCATAATGGCGGTCTTGTTCTTGACATCACCGATAATACTCATAACTTCAGCTTCACCAGGACGCGGACGACGTTTCTCAATGATCGCTATGGAGCTATTGAGGTAGTCAGCTAACTTACGAGCACGAGTGACACCACCAAGGTCAGGCGAGACGACAACGACTTCATCTTCATACTTCTGTTGAGTGAAGTATGTGGCAATAACAGGCGCCGCAGCGAGATGATCGACAGGAATATCAAAGAAGCCCTGGATTTGTCCGGCGTGGAGGTCAACTGTAATGACGCGTGTCATGCCTGCTGCTGCCATAAGATTGGCGACGAGTTTGGCACTGATAGGTTCACGACCGCGGGTTTTGCGATCTTGACGTGCATAGGCATAGTAAGGGACAACGGCGGTGATTGAATGTGCAGAAGCTCTCTTGCAGGCGTCGGCCATTATAAGAAGCTCCATAAGATTATCGTTGACAGGCTGCGATGTTGGCTGAATAATGAAGATGTCTTTGCCGCGAATACTCTCACTAATCATCACTTGGGTTTCACCGTTGTTGAAGCGGCTGACAAGAGCATCACACAAATCAACTTCAATGTGCTCACTAATTTTTTTTGCCAGTTCAGGATTAGCGTTACCCGTCATCAGACAAAGATTCCTCGTGTCAACTGATTGTTTGCTCATTAAATTTATTCCTCCTAAAATAGTCTGTTGGACAAATCAGGTGTTTATATATCTAATATATCACAACTCAAAACTTTTGTCCAGCAATAGCCGTTATCAATTATTTCATTGTCAAACTTTAACAAATATTGTAAAATAAATTCAATATAATTGTTATATTTGTGAGGTGAATGTGATGGAAAATTTGGCTTATAATTATATGGCAGATGATTTTGTCGAAGATGAAGAGCCGGATTATGAGATTATCGAAGGAGAGAAAATTTATATGTCACCTACACCAAATGCTGAACATGGCAGTATTGTCGGTAACGTGGTTACTATTTTCAATAGTTATTGCTGGCCTATGAGGAAAGCCCGCGTTTTTGGCGATAATATTGATGTACATCTTCCCGATGGCAATACCTTCAGACCTGATGTGAGTGTTATTTGCGATTTGAGTATAATTAAATTCCATGACACTATCTATGGTGTGCCAGATCTAGTCGTTGAAATTCTCTCTCGTTCCACAATGATGAATGACATCGGCAAAAAGAAAGATATTTACGAGAAAAACGGCGTCAAGGAATACTGGATTATCAATCATTGGATTAAAGTGATTGAAGTTTATCACTTGATAGATGGTAAATTTAAACTTGATTATGTTTATCAAATTTATTCTGATATTGATTGGCAACGTTTGACTGAGGAGCAGCGCAAGGCGGCAAAATTTGAAATTAAAGTTTCCATATTTGATGATTTGATGGTTGATATTAATAAGGTATTCATGTGGATTGATTGAGGTGTAGTGATTTTGAGGAAGCTGAAAAAGTATATACACAAGATGGCAACATTAGCCATTTTGACTAGTAGTTTAACATTTACACCGAGTATTAACGAATTACCTATAATTGTTTCAGTTGCTCATGCTGAAATCAAAACTTATATTGGTACTGACACTGCTATGTTTGATTTTGGTGAAGATGACGAGAACATCGTTAATACCGTTAAGCTGTGTGCTCGAACACGTGCTGAACAGGCAGCGAGAGAGAAAGCTGGTCTCTATATTAAAAGTGATTCTCGATTAGTTAATTCTGTTCTCACTAAAGATGAGATTTCGACTATTACAAATAATATATTAGAAGTTGTCAAGGTGGAATATAAGAAACTACCATACAAGGCTTATGATATACAAGATAAATCACTTGGAAAAATTGGCTTAATGTATGAAGCGACAGTGACAGTAAAAATTGATACTAGTAGCATTGAAAAATATCTTAACTGTGATGAAAAAGAAAGATCAAGATTAATTACTCTAAACAAAGGCATAAACAATATCATCAACGATAATAATAAACGATTTGAAGAATTGAATAAACGTTCTGAAAGTGCTAGTTCCAAGCAGGAACGTAATGCAATAAAAGCAGATCTCGCTAAAATCGACAGAGATGCCTTGTATGTCCAAAAACTTAGAGAAGCGGAAAATGCAAAATCTAATGCGGATAGGAGAAGATTATATTCTGAAGCAATATCAATCAATCCGAATCGTGCTGAGGCTTATGTTGCACGAGGATACTCAAATAATGGAGAAAGTGCATTAAACGACTTTAAAAAGGCAGTTTCAGTAGATCCAAACTATGCCCCAGCATATTTTTGGCTTGGCTCACATTATAGCTTTGATAAAAATTATGATACATCTATTAAATATTTCCAAAAAGCTATAGAACTAGATCCCGATTATTCTGAAGCCTATTTTCAACTCGCCATAGTTTACAGAGATATAAAAAATTTTCAAGCGGCAATAACAAATTTTAGTAAAGTTATAGAATTAAAGTCTTCTTCTCATGGTTCTCTTGCTTATGCCATAATGGGTGATATTTATGGAGACAATTTAAAAGAATATAATAAAGCCATTGAAGCTCATACAAAAGGTATTCAATTTGCTATTAAATATCCTTCAAATGCTCCGGAAGTTAGATTAATCAAGCCAATAGCATGGAACTATTCGAGCCTTGGTAGATGCTATTTTGAATTGAAAGACTACAAACAAGCGATTGCTAATTTTAATAAATCTATTGAATATGGCGGTGTAAAAGGCTACTGCTATAATAAGATAGGTGATTGTTATAAAGCCATGGGCAATAAAACTAAAGCTGAAGAATATTACGTCAAAGCTAAAAGTGTAAAGTAGAATCGAGGTTAATATATGGCAATAACGCCGATGATGCAGCAGTATTTGGACGCTAAAGAAAAGCACAAAGATGCATTGCTATTTTTCAGATTGGGCGACTTTTACGAAATGTTTGGCGATGACGCTAAACTTGGATCACAAGTATTGGGTTTAACTCTGACAAAGCGGCAAAATGTTCCAATGTGCGGAGTACCTCACCACGCCGTTGAGAATTACATCAACAAGCTCATCAAACAAGGTCACAAAGTTGCAATCGTAGATCAAATTGGTGACCCAAAGGCAAAGGGCTTGACTGATCGGAAAGTCACAAAGGTCGTCACACCAGGCACAATTCTCACTGAGGACACGATCTCCGATGTGAGTAACAATTATATAGTGCTTGTCATTGAAGAAAACGACGAAGCTGTTTTAGCCGGTGCTGATATTTCCACCGGTGAGTGTTTTTATGGTCTTTATGACGGCACCGGATATGAGCAGATGATCTTTGACGAACTCTACAGACTCATGGCTTCAGAACTTTTAACTATAGGAAAGCTGTCATTTCAGAAAAATTTAAGCAAATTCATTGAGTTGAAGTTGAATAACTGCACTGTGACAAGAATCAATGAGATCGGAGACAACATCACTGATATTTTAACTGAGCATTTCAGTGAGGAAGATATACCAACTTCTGCACTTGCCGCTAAAGCTGTTGCGATCCTCTTAACCTACATTCACCAGACAGTAATGACAGACTTGAAGCACATGTCCAAGTTGACTAGAATTGAAATTTCTGATCGATTGATACTTGACCCAACGGCACTGAAGAATTTAGAAATTACTCGCAGTCTCAGAGACGGCAGCAAGAAAGATACTCTATTTGATGTTCTGGACTTCACAAAGACAGCTATGGGTACCAGAATGTTAAGAAGGTGGCTTGAGTCTCCTCTTCTCGATGTTATGGCGATTGAAAGAAGACTAGATGCCGTTGAGGAGTTAGTTAAGAACTTCTCACTTCGCAGTAACCTTCGTGATGCTCTGAAAGAAATTCACGACTTTGAACGATTGATGATGAAAATTGAAATAGGTACAGCTAATGCTATTGATTTAATTGCCCTCAAGAACTCACTGAAGATTTTGCCGTCAATCATCAAGATTATGCAAGAGTTGAAAAGTGATGTTCTTATGGCCTGTCGTGACGGCTTAGGTAATTACAATGAAATAGTAACTATGATTGAACGTGCTATAATGGATAATCCGAAAAACACTATACACGACGGTGACATCATAAAACAAGGCTACAGCCAAGAACTTGACGAATATCGGCGTATTCACTTAAACAGTAAGTCAATGCTCCAGGAAATTGAAGACAAAGAGAAGAATAAAACCGGTATTCGTTCGTTGAAAGTCGGTTACAATAAGATTTTTGGATATTATATTGAGGTTCGCAACAGTGGCAGAGATAAAGTTCCACCTCACTTTATACGCAAGCAGACCCTCAGTGGAGCCGAAAGGTACATCACTGAAGAGCTTAAAGACTTTGAGACTAAAATCCTTGGTGCTCAAGAGAAGATCGTTGCCCTTGAGTACAACATCTTCATTGACATTCGCAATAATATTAAAGAATATCTTGAGCAAATTCAAGACACCGCAAGACGAATTGCCTTGATTGACGTTGCAGCTAGTCTCGCCGAAGCGGCAGCGAATTACAACTACATCAGACCCGAAATGAGAACTAACGGCGCAATCACAATCAAAGATGGGCGTCATCCTCTCGTTGAGCGTATTTTAACTAATAGTCTCTTTGTGCCAAATGACACCGCTCTCAACCACAAAACCTGTGAGATAATGATCCTCACTGGTCCGAATATGGCAGGCAAGTCGACTTATATGCGCCAGGTTGCTCTATTGACACTAATGTCACAGATTGGCAGTTTTATTCCTGCGCGTGAAGCATCTATAACGCCGGTGGATAGAATTTTCACTCGAATAGGTGCAAGTGATGATCTGGTCAGCGGACAGTCCACCTTTATGGTTGAAATGAATGAGGTTGCACAAATTTTAAAGTACTCCACTGAGAATAGCTTGATTATTCTCGATGAGGTCGGGCGTGGTACTTCTACTTTTGATGGTATGAGCATTGCCCGCGCAGTGATTGAGTATATTGAAAGAAAGATTCACGCCAAGACTCTCTTTGCAACTCACTATCACGAATTGACGGACTTGGCAGATAATGATAAGAGCGGCAAGATTAAAAACTTCTGTGTCGCCGTCAAAGAACGAGATAATGAGGTAGTATTTCTGCGCCGAATAAAGGCGGGCGGTGCTGATAAATCCTATGGAATACAGGTCGCCAAACTTGCTGGCCTGCCAAAGAGTGTAATGCAACGTGCAGAAAAGATTCTGAACGAACTTGAGAGTAATGATAATGAAAAAGTCTCGGCACCTGTCACAAAGACAAGAACCGAGACAAATGTCTCTGAGATGCAGACTCCAAGTTTATTCTCATCACAGTTGGCAGAACAGATTGCCAAAATCGACGTGAATACCTTGACACCGATAGAAGCTCTCAATACTCTCTATAGCCTTCAATCTCAAGCAAAGAAGGAAATAGGATCAAATTCATGATCTTATATAATTCCCTGGACTTTCCTCATTTATTAAATCTTTCATTTCTAAATTTAACAATGTCGACATGATATCCGACAATTCTAATGTATCCAATCTTGCTGATATTTCCTCAGTTGAAATGCTTTTGCTTGTAGGTATGATGTTAAATATCGCTTCCTCAGCACCTTCAAGGTTGGGCAATGTAATTGATTCTGTCTTAGGCTTGAGTTGAGCTATAGGTTTAATGATAGACTTTGGTGTTGATGTTGAGTTTGAAGGAACCGCATCATCATGAAAGTTTAGACTGAGATAGGGATTTAGACTATCAAAATCAATGTTAAACTTGCAATCCTCAATAACATCTGCAGCGCTTCTCGCTAAGATAACACCATCTCTTATCAATTCGTGACAACCTTTGCTCTTCTCTTCATAGATACTGCCCGGTACAGCAAATGTCAACTTGCCATAATTGGCTGCATGTTGAGCGGTGTTCATTGCGCCGCTGCCTTCTCCTGCTTCAACGACAACTACACCAACCGACAAACCTGCAATTATTCTGTTGCGTTGAGGAAAGGTTCCCTTTGTAGCAGGAGTATTTGGCGAGTATTCGGTGATGACAGCACCATTTTCGATTACTCGCTCCAAGAATTTTCTCTTTTCATAGGACATCACAGCTTCTAAGCCTTCACCCAAAATAGCAACAGTCCTGCCTGTTTTCATGGCTCCTTCGTGTGCCGCCATATCTATTCCAAATGCAGCTCCAGAGACTACTGTTATACCGGTGCGTGCAATCTCTTCGCCGAATTGTTGAGCTGTCTTTAAGCCTAATTTGGTAGGATGGCGTGTTCCAACTATTGCGATTCTTGGGTCATTTGGTCGCAATTCACCTTTATAGTAAAGTAATACAGGAGCGTCCGGCAGACTTTTTAATATTTCAGGATAGTTGCTGTCATAGATACTACAAAGTTTTATCTTTCTCTTTTCGCAGTATTCTTTGAGCTGTTCAGGACAATGTGGATGTAATCGGCGAAAATGTGTAAATAGGTTTATAATGTTCTTTTGTAGATTTGTTTTCTCCAGAGCATCTCTCGGAGCTGACCATATAGCTTTGCCGCTTCCAAAATAATTCAGTAGATGTTTTGCTCGAACGCAGCCTATCTGGTCTGTCAAGCACACAGAGGCAATAAAATAATTTTCCATTTCGTTTAGTTCCAGAATTAAGCACTATTTCAATAACTCAAAAGAGACCGGTAATTTTGCCATCATTGGTGATATCTATATTTTCCGCAGCGGGTTTCTTCGGAAGACCAGGCATTGTCAATATACTGCCAAGCAGAACGACGACAAAGCCAGCGCCTGCGGAGATTTTTAACTCTCTGACGGTCACGCGGAAGTTTTGCGGTCTGCCAAGTTTAGTGGCATCATCAGACAATGAATATTGAGTCTTGGCTATGCAGATTGGCAGACGATTAAAACCGAGTTGTTCAATCTCTTTGAGTTGTTTATTGGCAGCGGTAGTGAAGTCTACGCCCTCAGCGCCGTAAATCTTCGTAGCAACGGCATTGATCTTTTCGGCAATACTCATATCATCATCATAAGTGAATCTGAAGTCAGAAGGCTGATTAAATGCAGCTTCGACAGCTTCAGCAAGTTTAATACCGCCTTCGCCGCCCTTAGCAAAGACTGCTGATCTAGCAACATTAGCACCGAGTTCACGGCAGCGATTCTCAACAAAGATCAATTCTTCTTCGGTGTCAGTCGGGAACTCATTAATTGCAACGACAGCAGGCAGACCGAAGTTTTTGATATTTTCGATGTGCTTTTCAAGATTCTCAAATCCTTTGGCGAGAGCGTCCATATTGACTTCGGCAAGGTTATTTTTAGCAATGCCGCCGTGCATTTTGAGTGCTCTAACTGTTGCAACTATCACAACGGCATTGGGTCTGAAACCTGCAAGGCGGCACTTGATGTCAAGGAACTTCTCTGCGCCGAGGTCTGCACCGAAGCCAGCTTCAGTGACGACAACATCAGCGAGTTTAAGAGCAAATTTAGTCGCCATTACAGAGTTGCAACCGTGAGCGATATTTGCAAAAGGCCCGCCGTGAATAAGTGCAGGTGTACCCTCAAGCGTCTGTACAAGATTAGGCTTGATTGCGTCCTTGAAGAGCAAAGTCAAAGCGCCGGTGACATTTAAATCGTTGGCAGTGATGGGCTTGTTGTCAACATCATAGGCAACGATAATCTTGCCAAGGCGTGTTTTGAGGTCATCAAGGTTATTGGAGAGACAGAGAATCGCCATCATCTCACTCGCAACGGTGATATCAAAACCGCTCTCACGTGGCACGCCGTTAGTCTTACCGCCAAGACCGACTATGACATTGCGAAGAGCACGATCGTTAAGATCAAGCACTCTCTTCCAGACGACGCGACGAACGTCGATTTTAAGCTCATTGCCATGGTGAATGTGGTTATCCAGGACTGCAGCGAGAAGATTGTGAGCGGTTGTGATTGCGTGGAAATCACCTGTAAAGTGCAAATTAATATCTTCCATCGGCACAACTTGAGAGTAGCCGCCGCCTGCTGCACCGCCTTTGATACCGAAGCAAGGACCGAGTGAAGGTTCACGGAGTGCAACGGCAACTTTATGCCCACGGCGTTTAAGTGCATCAGCCAAGCCTATGGAAGTTGTTGTCTTGCCTTCGCCGGCAGGTGTTGGAGTGATTGCTGTCACTAATATTAACTTGCCGTTAGAACGATCTTTCAGTTCATTCCAATATGACGCAGAAATCTTCGCCTTGTACTTTCCATAGAGTTCTAAGTTGTCATCATCAATCCCAAGTTTAGCTGCAACCTTTTGTATCGGCTCAATTACAGCCTCTTGAGCAATCTCTACATCTGTTTTCATTTTCCTGCTCCTCTAAAGTTTTATTAATTTTTAAATATAAAGAGAAAAAACCTTTCCCAAAAGACCGGAAAAGATTTTTACTATATTCATGAAACAATTTTTAACGTTTAGAGAACTGTGAAGCCTTGCGAGCTTTCTTGAGACCGTACTTACGACGCTCTTTCTCACGAGGATCACGGGTGACGAAACCAGCTTTTTTAAGAGCAGGACGAAGACCAGCATCAAGCTCCATCAATGCGCGGGTTATACCGTGACGGATTGCACCTGCCTGACCACTTGTGCCACCGCCTTTGACGTTTGCAATAACATCATATTTATCATTCATTTCAGTCAAGACAAGCGGCTGTCTGACAATCAATTCAAGTGTTTGAAGTCCCAAATAATCTTTCATATCGCGTCCATTAATGGTGACTTTGCCATCACCTGGAACGAGACGAACACGAGCAACAGAACTCTTTCTGCGACCGGTGCCGTAATAACTGACTTGTGCCATTATATTTCCTCCAATTTACTTCCGAATTAGCATCCTTCGACTGGAATTACTTCCTGATTTCGTTATACCAAGTGGTTTAACGAAGCTGACAGGCATGACCAACTAAAGAACGTGCTGCTGAGAGTGTCTGGACTCAAACAAGCTAAGATCAAGTGTCTCTGGCTTCTGTGCAGCATGCGGGTGCTCGGCGGTCTTATAAACGTGCAATTTTCTGTACATATTCTCACCAAGTTTATTCTTTGGCAGCATGCCTCTAATTGCATGTTGAATGACGCGCTCTGGATATTTAGTCATCCATTCTTCGGCTGAAGCGAATTTGGCGCCACCGAGATAACCGGTGTGGTGGAAATATTCCTTCTTTTTGAATTTTTTGCCGGTTAAAACGACTTTCTCAGCATTGATGACGATAACATAATCGCCGGTATCAACATGAGGAGTCCAAACAGGTTTATTTTTTCCGCTTAAAACTTTTGCAACTTCTGATGCAAGACGGCCAAGAGTTTTGCCATCAGCATCAACCAAATACCATTTGCGTTCAATATCTTTTGCTTTTGCCATGAAGGTTGGCTTCATTGGGTTCATTACATCTTCCCCCTAGAGTTGACGATTTTTATAAATTTTACTTTGACGAACTCGGTAATGCCCGGGGCTATGGAAACATCACTGCTCTCGCCATACTTCGAATAGTATAACCAAAAGTTTCATTTAAGTCAAGCCATTTGTCAAAATTTTGTTGGCTTTCTTAAACAGCAGTAGCAACTTCTGACATCAAATTATTAATTATTTCTTTGACGGAAAGGATTTTTTCTATGCGCGGCATGAACTCGCCGGTAAAGACCAAGCCTGTTTCAAGGTCGCCTTGCTGTGCCCTAATAAGTGACTTAATTATGCAGAAATTGTGTTGACATGCCTTCAAACAGTTATCGCAAATTTTTGGTGGTACAGGACCTTCCATTACGCGCTTTGAGAATGGCGTCCTGACAGCACGACCAGGCAGACCAACCGGACTATGAATAACCACTATATCTTCCGGTTTAGATTTCAAGTAATATTGTTTGAGTGTAGGTGCAGCGTTGGACTCTTCACTTGCAGCAAAGCGCGATCCCATTTGCACACCGTTTGCACCTTTCCTCATGATATCGACTATGTCTTGTCCAGTCAACATTCCACCGGCAGCTATGACAGGGATTTTCACTGCTTCACGTATGGGTGCAATCAAATCGCGAACTGAAACATCAGTGCCAAGGTGACCGCCTGCCTCTTTGCCTTCGACGACTATAGCAGAGGCACCGAGTCTTTCAGAGATTTTAGCCAACTTAACTGATGAGACTATTGGAACTATAGGAGTATTGGACTCCTTACCGAGCCCAAAGACATCACGCGAGAAACCGGCACCAGCAACAATTAAATCAATTCCTTCTTGTATTGCCGTTTTAACAATGCCAGCAAAGTCTCTAGCTGCAACCATAATATTAATTCCGATTATACCCTTTGTGAGAGCACGGGCGAGCCTTATTTCATAGCGAAGTTCGCCGTGAGACATACCGGACGCGGCAATCAATCCTATGCCGCCTTCGTTTGCAACCGCAGCTGCAAGTCTCGCCGTTGACAGACGAATTGCCATGCCGCCTTGAACAATCGGCAGTTTTGCAATCTTCTCGCCAATTTTCAATTCCGGAAGTTTCACAAGCCTTTTCCTCCAATTCAATTACTTCAAAAAAACCCGTGAAGCCGCCTTGCAGCCAAGCCTCCACGGGAATTTT
>JAFVEZ010000046.1 GCA_017475745.1 Selenomonadaceae bacterium | reverse complement strand
GGTGGCAAGGGTAACGACACCCTCACTGGTGGTGCTGGTGCTGATGTCTTCGTCTACTCGTCCGGTGACGGCAATGATGTGATCACCGACTACTCCGCTTCGGACAGGCTGAGGATCACCGGCTCTTACTCGACCCTCAACAGCGGCAATGATGTGGTCGTCAGTGTTGGCTCTGGAAAGGTGACCCTCAAAAACGCCAAGGGCATTAAACTCAACATCACAAAGGCAAGCAACTACGAGGAACGCTGGTTTACCGAAGACGACAACAACTTCACTACCGCCGAAGTCAGCACTATCATGAAGAGCGATTCAAGCATTGTGAATACGGATTATAAATATGGTTTGCAGCTTGAAGTTAATCAAATGAATAGCGTACTTACCAGCAATAAGTCCGAGAAGTAGTAATTTTTAAATAGATGCACAATTAAAGAGACTGTATCAGTTATTATAGTCGATACAGTCTCTTATTGTTTGTACGATTAATCTCTATCCGCCTAAGTAAGCCTTTCGGACTTCCTCACTTGCTGCCAATTTTTGCGCGTCGCCAGATAGAGTAATTCTACCTGTTTCAAGGACATACGCGCGATTGGCTATTGACAGCGCCATATTTGCGTTTTGTTCGACGAGTAGCACCGTCGTGCCGGTTTTGTTGATGTCCTCAATGATTGAGAATATCTCCTTGATGAGCAGCGGCGCTAAACCCATTGACGGCTCATCGAGGAGCAGCAGTTTCGGACGACTCATCAGCGCCCTGCCCATTGCAAGCATCTGCTGTTCGCCGCCGGAGAGAGTGCCAGCTAATTGTTCGCGGCGCTCTTCAAGCCTTGGAAAGCGTCTGAAGACCATTTGCATATCTTCTTCTACAGCTTCTCTGTCGGTTCGTATAAATGCACCTAACTCAAGATTTTCAACGACAGTCATCTCAGCGAAGATTCTGCGGCCTTCTGGCACTTGTGAGATACCTTCCTTGACTATTTGGTGGGCGGGCATTGCGGCGATGTTCTTTCCAAGGAACTCGATACTTCCGGTTTTGGGTTTTAACAAGCCGGAGATCGTCCGCAATGTTGTAGATTTACCGGCGCCATTGGCACCAATCAACGTGACAATCTCACCTTTATTGACAGTTAAATTTATGCCTTTGATTGCGTGAATTGCACCATAATAAACGTTGATATCCTTTATATCCAACATTTTCTCCATAATCTCAACTCCAATATATTGTCAGTCCGAAGAAATGCGGAGTTGATGTACGGCGCTATTGTCAATATCAACATCGGAAGCAGTGCGAAGGAAAGTCTCAAACTTGTCGCCGGTTGCTGTGTTGATTGCTTCAACGTGAACGCCGGACGCATCTACCTTGAATGTGACTTGGATTTTCGTTGTCTTTGGAGTATTCGGTGGCAGATTGACTATCAACTCACCAAGCAGTTTAACGTTATGAGCGGGATCAGTTGCCTGCGGTTCACCTTCCTCATTGACGCATGGGATCAGTGAATCGTCCATTGACATATTTTCAAATGCACGAAGTCTGACGCGCTCTTGATTGTCCTCGATTGGATAGTAGGTCTTAGTGGCAATCGCCGGCATCTTCTCACCGATCTTTATGAAGTTCTCAAGTATGTACTTATGTTTAGTGCCTTTCGTATCAACGACACCAGGACCAAATGAACGCGGCGTCTGATCCTCAACCGTGAACTTGGCAGCTAATTCGGCACGCTTGTCATCAGTCGGTATATCGTCACTTGATTCAGAGCCGGTTTCGTCAGCCGTGTCATTCTCAACGGCAAGACCGAGCATGGAAGCGTAGATTGCAGCACCTTTCGCAACAGCTTGATCTGGATCGTGCTGCTGAACTTTACCTGGGAAGCGTGCTTCGACGGCTTCTTTAATCATTGGCATATAAGTTGAGCCACCAACCAACAGGACAGTATCAATCTCAATATCAGGCACTTTTTGAAGTGTACTCTCGACGTAATTCATTGTCCTGCCAACCAGGTCAGCCGTCATCAGCTCAAAGTCCTTGCGCGTTATGACAATCTCTGTGCGTGAGCCATTGACATCAATGCGGACTTTTGCCTTCTCTTTTTGACTGAGCTTGCGTTTGGATTCTTCAACTTTACTGCGAATATCTTGGCGCGTTTCGGCGTCAAGGTCTTCTGGTGAAAGTCCGTTCTCCTCACAACAAGCGCGAAGAATGAAGTCATAGAGTTTGTCGTCCCAATCCTTGCCGCCAAGGACATCTTCACCGCCAGTTGCGAGAACTTTAATCTTTTGGACGCCGCCTTCTTCTGTCATTGACATCTTGATTATCGTTACATCGAAAGTACCGCCACCGAGGTCGTAGACGAGGATTGTGCGATCTTCCTGGAATTGGCGGGCGCAGTAGCTAAGGGCTGCGGCCGTCGGTTCATTGATGAGACTCAAGACGTTGAGACCGGCAAGCTCACCTGCCTGCTTGGTTGCGGAACGCTCCTCAAGCCCAAAGTAAGCTGGCACAGTTATGACTACATCATCAATGGTGTCACCTTGTGACTCAACGATATTTTTGAGTCTGGTGAGGATCAAGGCGCTGATCTCGACAGGTGTGTAGACCTTGTCATCAAATTCATAGGTACGGTTAGTTGGCTTGCCAATCTCGCGCTTGACGAATTGAACGACACGATGACCGTCCGTTTCAATGTTGTCCTTTGCGACTTGCCCAACAATAACGTTGTTCTCGTTCTCAAAGAAGACAACTGACGCCAATGTGTTGGAGTTGTCCTCATTGTTGCGAATTACTTCTGGATTGCCGTTGCTGTCCAGCCTGGCAATGCAGGAGTAAGTAGTTCCCAAATCTATTCCATATGTACTCATTTAATGTTCATTCCTCCAAATAATTTCATCTATTTGCGCTCATTTTGCTTTTTGAACTCTTTTGCCTATTTATAATAGACCTTAGCCATTTTTTTGTTTCTTAGGAGTTCATAATTATAAGCAATATTATTATAAATTGTATCCCAGTAATTGATATTTTTTACTAACCACAAGTATAACCTCACTTTCATACAAGATGAATTTTATCATACAGGTGGCGATGAGGTCAACATCTCTGATTTTGCTGAGAGTGATGAGTCATAAACATATACATCAACATACTCTCGATAGAGTGAATGGCCATTACGGACAACGCCCGGTCGCCTGCTCTTTGCTATAGTATTGTGCTTCTTTTCGTCGTCAGTTGCAATGGTATTTATAACCTTTGTCAAAAGTGGCTTTCTAATTTCTCCAACTTGACTGACTGAGAGTTCAGCGCCATAATCCGCCAGAATATCTTCCAACTGGTCAAATAGAAGTTGCAGAGTCCGCTTGACATTATCGGATATTGATTCCTCACCCAGCAGATTCCTGTATTCGACACAAACTGCAGCAATCTCTTTCAGCAATGGCGTAAATTGTTCACCTCTCTGCTGTTCTTTAAGCTGAATAAGCTCATTCTGCATGCCTTGTCGAACTTGATTCTGAAAATTTACATTCTCTCGCAGAACTTGTGTCAACTGCCTGGAATTTTTATCCTGTTTGTCGATCAGTTCGCCTATCAATTCCGCTAAGTGAGACAGCTCCGGTTTTAAGGAGAAGTCTACAGACTCATTCTCTTCGTCAGCCTGAAATTCTGATTGTAATTCTGAAGACATTGTTTACTCCCTTCAATACAAATTTATGCAATAACATAATATAACACATTATTTGCCTTTATGGAATAGTACTTTTAAAAATTTTCATTGATTTATGAAAAATCTTCTACTTGAGAAAAATTTTTTGCCTTTTCCTTGATATTTGACTTTCTTATGTTATATACTAAAAACAAGAATTTACAAACCTTCACGTCCTGTTCCAATGACAAGGTGACATGGACAAATAAGAGAGAAAATATAATCCGTTGCAACGATACCTTCAAGGATAAAAAATGAAGATGGAGATTATCATGAACGAAAAACTAACTTACAAAGATTCCGGCGTGGATATTGACGCTGGCAATGAATCAGTTAAACTCATTAAAGACAGCGTACGTGCTACTTATCGTCCTGAAGTCTTGGGCGACCTCGGTGGCTTCGGCGGTCTCTTTGCCCTTAAGAAGTATAACGATCCGATACTAGTCAGCGGTACTGACGGCGTTGGCACCAAACTCAAAATCGCCTTTATGCTCAACAAGCACGACACTATTGGTCAAGATGCCGTTGCAATGTGTGTCAATGACATTCTGGTACAAGGCGCGGAGCCGCTCTTCTTCCTGGACTACCTAGCTGTCGGCAAACTGGAGCCTGGCAAAGTGGCTGAGATTGTCAAGGGCGTTGCCAATGCCTGCAAAGAGTCCGGCTGTGCGCTGATTGGTGGCGAGACAGCGGAGATGGCAGGTTTCTATCAAGATGGTGAATATGATATTGCTGGTTTTGCGGTTGGCGTCGTCGAGAAGTCCAAGTTAATCACCTCTGAGCGCGTCCTTGAAGGTGATGTCTTGATTGGATTGCCCTCAAGTGGCCTTCATTCCAATGGTTTCAGTCTCGTCAGAAAGATTGTATTTGAGCGTCAAAAGATGTCCGGCAGTGAATACATTGACGAACTTGGCAAGACAATAGGTGAGGAACTCTTGACACCTACAAGGTTGTATCCTAAAACCTGTCTGCCACTCATTGAGAAATTCAACCTGCATGGAATGGTTCACATCACCGGCGGCGGTTTCTGGGAAAATATTCCACGCGCCTTGCCCGATGATTTAGGCGTTGAGATTGACGGCAATGCCTGGACAATCCCGCCTATATTCAATCTGATTCAGTCTTGGGGAAATGTCGAGTGGCATGAGATGTTTAGAACCTTCAACTGTGGTGTGGGTATGTTGCTGATTGTAGGTGCCGATGAGGTTGATTCCGTTTGCAATCACCTCAAGCAAAATGGCGAACAATTCTACAAGATCGGTCGAGTTGTCAAGTCAAATCATGATGTCAAGATAAAAGGCGGTGTCTTTAATGATTAAACTTGGAGTACTCTGCTCTGGTCGTGGCAGTGACCTACAATCAATAATAGATGCAATCACCGCTGGAAAACTCAATGCCGAGATTGCTATAGTCTTAACTGACAAGCCCAATGTAATGGCACTTGAACGCGCTCAAAGAGCCAATATAAAAAACCTCTGCATTGACCGCAAGAGGTTTGAAAGTAAATCTGAATTTGAGACAGCACTGCTAAATGAGCTGAAGACGGCAGAAGTTGACTTGGTGGTACTTGCTGGATTTATGCGGATTTTAAGCCCTTCATTCGTCCACGAGTACAAAGAACGGATTATGAATATCCACCCATCACTACTTCCGAGCTTCCCAGGCGCTCATGCTCACCGCGATGTATTGGCTTACGGCGTCAAGGTCAGTGGTTGTACAGTCCACTTTGTCGACGAGGGCACTGACAGCGGACCTATCATCATGCAGGCTGCTGTTGAAGTCAAAGATGATGACACTGAGGAGACTCTTGCTGCGCGTGTGCTGGAACAGGAACACATAATCTATCCTAGAGTGCTTCAGCTATATGTTGAAGGCAGGTTGAAAATCGTCGGGCGCAAAGTTCTCATTCAAAACGAATAATATATTTATACATTAGTTAGTTCCTCAATGGACGGTGCTATGACTATATAGGCACCGTCTTTTGTCTTTTGAAGTAGTTTTAACATTACATCTTCTGGCACACTCACACAACCTGCTGTCCACCAGCGATCAGTGCTCTTGCAATGCAGGAAGATTGCCGCGCCGCGTCCAAAGACAGTTGGGTTGACATTGAAACCGATATTCATAGCATACTTGTACTGATAATAATCAATCAGATGTTCGCTGCCCTCTAAAGGTCTCTCACTCTCAATCCACTGATTATAGGTTGCTTCCTCACCGGAGAGGTAAGATTGTGGCGTTATCTTCTTGTAAGTCATCTCTGTACATGGATTATCACCAAGCCCGAAGGCATAGAGCAATGGGAATGAGCCAATCGGTGTGGTCTTATCGCCCTCGTGACGATTAGCGGAGAATCCATTCTTGCCATAACCGCAATACGATTCAAGCTCCATAGACCATCGTTCGTCAACTTTGTTCCAAAGACTAAGATTATGGTCTATTACCAAGATTATCTGATCGGTCAGCTTTGCCGTTGGCGTCTTCTCAACGATCACTGACATTATAGACTTGTCCATTGGCGTGGCGACAGTTTCATTTGTAAAACACATCAATGATAATAAACTCATCACTAAAATCCTTCCAAACATGATATCAATCTCCATAAAATACAATGTCAGTCAAGGCGTCGATTGTCTCAATGGAACCGCCTCTATAGTGCAGATCAGAAACAATAACCTTGCGAATATAGACTTTGCCATTGTCGTTGTCAATGTAAGAGCTTGCCGCGTGAATGATGAGC
Organism: Selenomonadaceae bacterium; assembly: GCA_017475745.1. Classification (GTDB taxonomy): domain Bacteria; phylum Bacillota; class Negativicutes; order Selenomonadales; family Selenomonadaceae; genus Quinella. The sequence continues at coordinate 39,222 of JAFVEZ010000046.1, read as the reverse complement.
GGTCTGCCTTCAGCGTCGTTTCCAAGTTTCATCATCACATGACCGGGCTTGTGGAAAAGAGAGCCGATAGGAGCACGACTGACTATATCCCAACGCTCGGCATTGTTGACATTATTAAAGACTGCCCAAATCGGCATAAAGCTTCTCTGATTGCCGGTATCGCGCGGAATTTTAATACCCATTGAGTGATAGACATCTTGCATGAAAGCGGAGCAGTCAACACTGTCATTCAGACCACCCCAACCGTATTCATCTCCAAGGAACTTGAACGCCTGTCTGATGAAGTTATTCTCAGTGCAAGCTAAAAAGCCTTTATTAACATCTTTGTCATTCATGGCAATGTTGACTTTAACTTCTGCAAGCTGTCCATTGACAGAGACAGGCAGTCGTGCAATCCAAATATCATCTTGATCGTTTGGATTGACTATAGGAATAATTGCACCCATTTGAAACAGCAGAGCTTGTTTGCCAATCTCAATGATCTTCTTGTTGGCAGTGACTACCAGGAAGTCTTGAGGGTTTACATAGCTCAACCAAGTCTTGCGATCGGTGAAAGCTAAGTCGGACTTATTCAACCAACCCATGTAGTATCTCGAACGAACGAAGACGAATTGACCGTCAGGACTTTCACAGAAAACGGCGACCGCTTCAGCAGGATCAATGGCGGAGCCTTGGAAGTCGTCGTATTTATCACCATTCCAGGGTTGCGGCAATACACGGATATTCCCTCTCCGAGTGGTAACAGCGTAACGCATAGGCATATCTATAACAGCTCTGTGAGTTTTGTTGTAATCATCGCCTTCTACTTCTTTAATGGCATTATTAACCTCAATGGCGGAAACCTTCTCATTCAAATTTGCTAAATCAGCGGAAAAGTTATCCTTAGCTAAGATTTGAGCATTGAAGAGGGCAATTTTTTCAGGCGTAAGCAAAACCTTATCACCGTTTACATTGCGGCTGATCCAATATTCAGGTGTAGCTCTGGAATCGGTGATCTCAATCGTTGCTGCCGAACATATCGAAGGCAGAAAAAAAACTGCCAAGAATATAATAATGAACTGCATTAAATTACCTCCTCTTCTGTGAGTGCATACTTATACCATATCTTATAATACTCAATCTGCTCAGGTTGTAGCTCATTAAAGTCATGAAGATCATCTTGCGTTTGTATGTTCTTTAAGAACGTTTGATACTTGCCCTTCCAAGGTTTGAAGATTCTATCACCAATAAAGTGTATAATAGCAGGTTTATAATCCAATTTTTTCGGGCACTTATCGAAGTACCACAAACCGAAGTTATACGGCATGTAGAATAAGTCAAACTCTTGAGAATGAGTGAAGAATTTGACATCATCAACGAACACCAACGATAAAAAACCTTGATCTCCAAAGAAAGCTTGTTGAGGTCTACCACAAGACTCATATATCAACTCAGCCCAATGATTATAATCTTTGAGAGTGTATTGGATTTTTCGCATCTTATTAAGATTTATGACATAAGAACCTGAATTGAATATTCCGCGAGCTATCCTGTCAAGATAGGGCTTGACAAAGAGATCATCACGAGTGAATAGAGCAGGCTTATCATCTTTCGACTTGAAAGCTATACTCGTTGCAATGAGACTCTTGCCCTCGAAATCCGCGAAGTAATACTCATCAATATCATCAACTATCAACACATCGCCAGCATCAATATATAATATTCTATCCATTTTGGCAGGAAGGTACTGATGGGCACAAAGACTATAGTAAGCAGCACCACACCAGTCGCCACCTCTCTTTGCAATGCCTTCGTACAGTTGAGTATCCTTAACGACAATATCGTGGAATGTGATATTCTTGTAAGCAATCGCCTTGAGCTTATTGACTTCAACCGACTCACTGCCGTCGTGGAAGAGATAGAAGTCAATCTTCTTGTTTAAAAGATGAGTTTCAATGGCAGCTAACTGAATTGGAATGAACTTCATGAGATTCTTATCGCAGGAAGTCATTATATTTATCGTTTTCAATTTGTTACACCGCTTTTAACGATTGCCGTACATCTTCTCGTAATAGTTCTGATACTCGCCGCTGATGATCTTTTCCCACCAAGACTTATTTTCAAGGTACCAGTCAACGGTTTTGTTGATTCCATCTTCAAAACTCGTCTTGGGTTTCCAGCCAAGTTCTTCCTCAATCTTCGTTGGGTCAATAGCATAGCGCAAATCGTGACCTTTGCGATCAGTCACATGCTCAATGAGACTCTCCGGCTTGCCAAGAATGTGCAAGATAGTCTCAACCACTTCGATATTAGCTCTCTCGTTGTGTCCACCGACATTGTAGACCTCACCAGGTTTGCCGTTGCTGAGGATTAAGTCAATCGCAGAACAGTGATCTTCAACATAGAGCCAGTCACGGACATTGAGACCTTCGCCGTAGACAGGTAGCTTCTTGTCGTTAAGAGCGTTGATAATCATCAATGGTATGAGCTTTTCTGGAAAGTGGTAAGGTCCGTAGTTGTTACTGCAACGTGAGATGGTGATAGGTATACTGTAAGTGCGCCCGTAAGCCATGGTAAGCAGATCTGCCGAAGCCTTTGAAGCGGAGTACGGACTGGAGGTGTGAAGGTTAGTTTCCTCGGTGAAGAAGAGGTCTGGTCTGTCGAGTGGAAGATCACCATATACCTCATCAGTTGAGACCTGATGGAAGCGCTTGATACCGAACTTCTTGCAGGCGTCCAGCAGAACGCTGACACCCATGATGTTAGTCTTAAGGAAGAGTTCTGGACCTTCGATAGAGCGATCAACATGACTCTCGGCCGCGAAGTTCACAACTATATCAGGTTTGTATTCGGTAAAAAGCTTGTCAACTTCCTCACGATTAGTAATGTCACCGCGAACGAAAACAAAGTTAGAATTAAGTTGTGCTGGCTCAAGAGTTTCAAGATTGCCAGCATAGGTGAGTTTGTCATAACAAATGATCTTATCTGTCGTGTGGTTATCCAGCATATAGTAAATAAAATTACTGCCAATGAAACCCGCTCCGCCTGTAACTACAATATTCATATCAATCACTTCACTTTCTTAAGCTCTTTTCCAGCGAACACCTTGTGCAGTGTCCTCAAGAATGATTCCAGCAGCTTTGAGTTTGTCGCGAATGTCGTCGGCAACTGCCCAATTCTTCGCTTCACGTGCTGCCTGTCGATTGGCAATGATGATCTCCATCAAGTCATCAATCAGTTTGAACTCAGCACGATCATCAACCGCCTTGACAGCCTTCTCAAAGATACCAATAACGTCTGCCATCTCCATGTAGATATCACGAACGCGATAGATAATCTTTGCATCACTCTCACTGATTTGATTGATGCCAGAAATGCCGCTATTCATGATGTCATTATAATAGATGTTAATCTCCTTGGACAACTCAAACATATGGCTAATAGCCAGCGCAGTGTTAAAGTCATCTTCCATGGCATCATAGAACAAGGTGAGTAGACGTTCAGCCATTTCAACAAGACCGCCAGCCTTTGAGACTGTAATGGCAGTACTTCCAGGTCCACCCATACCTACATCACCGGAGTCCATCTTCTTGATAAGATCAAACAGATAGTCTTTAGAAGTGGCAAGACGACTGTAAGCTGTCTGTGCTTCTTTTATGCGTTCTTCACTAAAGTCAAGCGGACTCCTGTAATGTGTCTGAAGCAGGAAGAATCTGATGACTTCACCTGGGTACTTGTCAAGAATATCCTTGACGGTGAAGAAGTTGCCGGCGGATTTGCTCATCTTCTCATGGTCAATAGTAATGAAGCCATTGTGAAGCCAATACTGAGCAAAGCTGTGATCGTCTCCAATAGCTGCCTGTGATTGGGCAATCTCATTCTCGTGATGTGGGAAGATTAAATCACTGCCACCGCCATGGAAGTCAAACTTCTTGCCAAGATATTTAAGGGACATGGCAGAGCACTCAATATGCCAGCCTGGACGGCCTTTACCCCAAGGACTCGGCCAAAATGGCTCACCGGGTTTAGCAGCCTTCCAGAGAGCAAAGTCCATAGGGTGGTGCTTTCTACCGTCGACTTCAATTCTAGCACCTGCTTCGTTGTCATCGAGCTTGCGTCCGCTGAGTTTGCCGTACTGCTCATCTTTGGTGACATCATAAAAGACATCACCATTGCCCAGGACATAGGCAAAACCTTTGTCAACGAGAGTTTGAATCATTGAGATGATATCGTCCATAGTCTCCGAAACACGAGGATAGATATCCGCATGGCGAATGTTGAGCGCGTCCATTGAAGTGTAGTAGGAATCAATGTATCTGTCCGCTATCTCACGCCAAGTAACACCTTCGCGATTTGCCGCAGCGATAATCTTGTCGTCAACGTCGGTGAAGTTTTGAATATATTTGACTTCATAACCTTTCTTGGAAAAGTAGCGGCGGATTGCGTCCCAAGTGACAAATGGTCGCGCATTGCCAATGTGTGGGTCATTATAAGGAGTCACGCCACAGCAGTAGATACTGACTTTACCTTCTGCAATCGGTCGAAAATCCTGTTTGCTTCGCGTCATTGTATTATAGACTTTTAACATACTTTGACCTCCGTTAATCGTTCGATACATTTACTATTATAACTCATTCACTATGATACAAGTCAAGCATTTTGTCAATTAAATGTATAAAAATCAAAAAATATCATAAGTGATAACAAAGGTAAAAGATATTCAGAATTGTGAAAATTTTGTTGACAGTTGACAACCAAATTGATAGAATGAAGTTGTAAAATCTTTTGGATAGGAGGAAGTGCTGTAATGCTCCTGCAGCTTCACGGAATTTTACAGCATAAAAGGGTATGAGTGAAAGTAAAAACATCGGTTTGGTGGCAAATGATTCTTGGCTTGAGCCTTATGAACGTGCCATTCGCGGTCGTCACGATCATGCAGTCTGGAAGATAAGCCAACTCACACACAATGGCAAACGCTCTCTTTCGGATTTTGCCACAGGTCACCTCTACTTCGGTCTGCATAAGACTGTTGACGGCTGGGTGTTCCGTGAATGGGCGCCTAATGCAACCGCAATCTACCTCATTGGTGACTTCAATGACTGGAAGGAAGAAGAAGCCTATCGCCTTGCCGAGATTCCTGGCACCGGTAACTGGGAGATCACCTTGCCTGAGAAGGCAATGAAACACGGCGACTTCTACAAAATGAAGGTACATTGGAATGGCGGCAGCGGTGAGCGTATTCCTGCTTGGGCACGTCGCGTTGTGCAAGATGAGCAAACTAAGATATTCTCCGCTCAAGTTTGGAATCCTGAGCAACCTTACAAGTGGAATGTTGACGACTTTAAACCAGACGTCGATCCGCTGCTCATCTATGAATGTCATGTTGGAATGGCACAGGACGCCGAGAAGGTTGGCACTTATAAAGAATTTAAAGAGAATATTCTGCCACGCGTGAAGGCCGACGGTTACAATGCCATCCAGGTTATGGCTATCCAGGAGCATCCTTATTATGGCAGCTTCGGTTACCATGTCAGCTCATTCTTCGCTCCATCTTCGCGCTTCGGCACACCAGAGGAACTCAAAGACCTCGTTGATACTGCTCATTCAATGGGTATTGCAGTCATTATGGACTTGGTTCACAGCCACGCTGTCAAGAATGAGGTTGAAGGTCTTGGCAATCTCTGTGGCGATCCAAATCAATACTTCTATCCTGGTGCTCGTCATGAACACCCAGCTTGGGATTCTCTCTGCTTCGACTACGGTAAAGACGATGTGATCCACTTCCTGCTCTCCAACTGTAAGTATTGGCTGGAGGAATTCCGCTTCGACGGCTTCCGCTTCGACGGTATTACCTCAATGCTCTACTACAGTCATGGTCTCGGTGAAGCGTTCATGAGTTATGACGACTACTTCAATGGTCATCAAGACGATAATGCAATGTGCTATCTCACCATTGCCAACCAACTAATCCATGAGATTAAACCGACCGCTATTACTATCGCTGAAGATGTCAGCGGTATGCCTGGACTTGCTGGCAAGTTTGAAGACGGCGGCTTTGGCTTTGACTATCGTCTTGCTCTCGGTATTCCAGACTACTGGATTAAGACTATTAAAGAGATCAAAGACGAGGATTGGAAACCGTCCAGTATTCTTTGGGAAATGGTCAACCGCCGTGCCGGTGAGATGACAGTAAGTTACTGTGAGAGCCACGACCAGGCGCTTGTCGGCGATAAGACGATTATTTTCCGCTTGATTGATGCCGATATGTACTGGCACTTCCGCAAGGGTGACGAGAATGATCTGGTTCGCCGCGGTATTGCTCTTCACAAGATGATCCGCTTGGTGACAGCTACTACCATCAATGGTGGTTACCTCAACTTCATGGGCAATGAGTTCGGTCACCCAGAATGGATTGACTTCCCACGTGAAGGCAACGGTTGGTCTTACAAGTATGCTCGCCGTCAGTGGAATCTCGTTGACAATAAGGAGCTTTGCTATCATTGGCTTGGTGACTTCGATCGTGAAATGCTCAGAATTATGAAGAGCGTTGATAAGTTCGAGAAGACACCGGTTGTCGAGATTTGGCATGATGATGGCGATCAAGTGCTTGCTTATATGCGCGACAATCTCATCTTTGTCTTCAACTTCTCACCAAGCCGCTCATTCACTGATTATGGCTTCCTCGTTCCAAAAGGCGAATATCATGTAGTTCTCAATAGTGATTCTAAGGACTTCGGCGGCTTCGGTTTTGCTGATGATTCAGTGACACACTTTACGAACTTCGATCCGCTCTATGAGAAAGTCGGCAAAGAATGGCTGAAGCTCTACATACCGGCACGTTCTGCAGTGGTTCTTCGTTGCAAGAATTACGACTAATATGAGCATCAAGATTGTCTTCTCAGACATTGATGGCACCTTTCTGACGAATGATCACAAAGTCACCAAACAGACCAAGAGTGCTGTCAAATCACTGTTAGCTCAAGATATACCGTTTGTCCTGGTATCTGCAAGAATGCCGGAAGCGATTTATCCTATCACTGACAAGATTGGAATCAAGATACCGATAATAAGTTACAGCGGCGGTCTTGTCCTCACTGTGGAAGAGGAAGTTCTCTACAGCAAGACCATTGTCAAGGAGCAAACTGAAGCTGTTCTGAAGGCGATTGACGAAGGCTGGAACGATGTCACTGTCAATTATTACGCTGGTCGTCGCTGGTTTGTGCGAGATGTCAAGGATAAGCGCGTTAAATATGAAATGGACATCACCGAAGCGACAGCGGAATCTGCTGACTTCAGTGATCTCATAAGCAGCCAAGTCATGCCGAATAAGATACTTATCATGTGTGAAGAGTCGACCTGTGAGGAGATGGAACGCGAACTAGGAAAGATGTTCCCAGCTCTCAACGTCGTACGATCCTCAAAGTTTCTCTTAGAGATTATGGACAAGAGTGTATCAAAGGCGACAGGTATTGAAGTTATGCTCAAACACTACGGTCTTACTGCTGCTGAAGCTATCGGCTTCGGTGACAACTACAATGACATTGATATGTTTAAGCTCGTTGGCACTGCTGTCGTAATGGGCAATGCGCCTGAACCCGTCAAGCAGTATGCCAATGAAGTCACTACTTCAAACGAAGATAGTGGTATCTATCAATATCTCATCAAACACGGCGTTATTAGTCTAATAGATGACATTGATTAGAGAGTTGCCACAAACAAGTTGATAAAGGATTGGAGTACGTCAATAGCGACTCCAATTCTTTTGTTTGCGAAGATTGGCCTTGACAAAAGTAAAATAATATGATAAGTTGATAAGACCGCACGACGAGGTTTTTTGGTTAGAAATGTCATTAAACTTCGCTAAGTTCAAAGATTTCGACCAGTTAAATTAATGCCAAGCATTTTACCGTAGTCGGCGAGTACAGCCTAAAGAGGTGTTTTGTAAAGTGTATGCAATCATTAAAACCGGCGGCAAGCAGTATAAGGTCGTCGAAGGTGAGTCCATCGTCATTGAGAAGTTGGACGTTGAGGAAGGTGCCAAGGTCACTTTCGAGGAAGTTTTGACTGTCATTGACGGTGATGATGTCAAGATTGGTCAACCTGTCGTTAAAGGTGCAAAGGTTACCGGAACTGTTGAGAAGAACGGTAAAGGTCCTAAGATTCGTGTCTTTAAGTATAAGTCCAAGAACAACTATCGCCGTCGTAGCGGTCATCGTCAGCCTTTCACAAAGGTTAAGATCGACAAGATCGAAGCATAATGATAAAAGCTGAGATTTTCACCAACAGCGGCAAAATAGTTGGATTCTCAATCAACGGTCATAGCGGCGCAGCTCCAATAGGCAAAGACATTTATTGTGCCGGCGTTTCGGCGTTGTCTGATTCGACATTCCTCTGCATAACCGATTACTTAAAGAGAGATGTTGAAGGTGGTGCATCTGGCGGTAGTGCCCTTTTGAAGCTTAAAACACCGCCGGACGAATTGACCGAAGCAGTCTTTCAAACCTTGTTAATAGGTCTTAAAGAGATTGAGAAACTAGTGCCGACATTTCTCAAAGTTACAATTAAATGATTTAGGAAGTGAGATAACATGATTAAATTTGATCTTCAGCGCTTTGCACATAAGAAGGGCGTCAGCTCAACTCGTAACGGCCGTGACAGTGAGTCCAAGCGCCTTGGCGTGAAAGAACAGGCCAACACCGTTGTCAAAGCTGGCAGTATCCTCGTCCGTCAGCGCGGTACACATTTCCACCCGGGCACCAATGTCGGTATCGGCAAAGATGATACCCTGTTCGCAAAGGTAGCAGGCAGAGTTGCATTTGAACGTAAGGGTCGCTTCAACCGCAAGGTTAGCGTTTATCCTGTCGAAGCAACTGCATAAAAATTATTGACGTAAATATAGTTGGAGTCGGTATTATTGTATAACGCCGGCTCTTTGTGTTGAAAGAGGTTATTAATGTGATAAAAGAAGCAGCCAAGGTCTATGGCGAGACAGCACTGATAAAGTTGATAGCTGTAGGTCTTGTCATAGGAATTGTTTTGGCATTGTTTGTGCCGTCAGTTGTGCCGGCGATTGCGGTCTTCGGTAAACTGTTTGTTAATGCTCTCAAAGGCGTTGCGCCGATTCTGGTCTTCGTCCTTGTCATCAATGCCCTCAGTCAGAAGGCAGAGTCAGCGAAGATAATGAAGCCTATTATTGCGCTATACATGTTCGCGACCTTCTGCGCTTCGCTGGTTGCGGTGGCAGCGTCGTTTATGTTTCCGACAAAATTAGTGCTCCAAGTGACTGATGCGGAAATAACACCGCCTTCCGGTATTGTCGAAGTGCTTCAGAATGTCATAATGAATGTCGTCGACAACCCCATACACGCCTTGACGACAGCGAATTATATCGGTATTCTCGCCTGGGCGGTCATTATCGGTCTTGCCCTCAAAAGTGCAGGCGATACTACTCACGAGGTCGTTTCCGATCTGGCAAAGGCTGTCACAAAGGTTGTTCAATGGGTTATTCGCTTCGCGCCATTTGGTATAATGGGTCTCGTTGCGGACTCGATTGCCACAAGCGGCATTGAAACTCTTTTGGGGTATGCAAAGCTCTTGGCGGTCTTGCTTGGTGCCTTCTTCAGCGTGGCACTGATAATGAATCCATTGATAGTGTTCTTCAAGCTGAGAATGAATCCATATCCACTGGTATTTGCAACTCTCAAAGAGAGCGGTCTTTACGCCTTCTTTACTCGTTCCTCAGCGGCTAATATTCCTGTCAATATGAACCTTTGCAAGAGATTGAGACTTGATCCGGACTTTTACTCTATATCAATTCCACTTGGTGCAACAATCAATATGAGCGGCGCGGCAATAACGATTGCGGTTCTCTCGCTCGCAACGGCTTACACAATGGGTATTGATATTGATATGCCGACGGCTCTGCTGCTCTGCTTGATTTCAACTGTCGGTGCCTGTGGTGCTTCGGGCGTTGCTGGCGGATCTCTTCTACTGATACCTGTTGCCTGCTCTTCGTTCGGAGTAAGCAGTGATATTGCCATGCAGGTTGTCGGTATCGGCTTCATTATCGGCGTGCTGCAGGATAGCTGCGAGACGGCGCTAAACTCTTCAAGTGATGTGCTCTTCACAGCAACGGCCGCATTCTCCATGAAAAAAGACCTCAAGCCGGAAGATTTAATTCCCAAGGCTGAGGACTGATTTAATATCATTCAAGGCAGTGTCGAAGGACGCTGCCTATTTTGTTGTTTTAATCGAGGGTGTCAACGTATCGGCAAATATCATCAATGATTTGCATTGGTGACCAATCTGTGGTATCGACCTTATAATCAGCTTGATCGTAGAAGACACGTCTCTCCTCTAAGAGCTTCTCAATGGCGGCGCGTCTGTCTCCTTGAGCTTTGTCCTTGGCATCGAGGACAGGCCTGTCGCCCTTGCTTTCAGTGCGAGATAATATCTCATCGACATCGGCAGTCAGACAGATGACAGTACCGCTCTTCTTCAGTAGCCGCATATTCTCCGCGTCTTTGATAGTACCGCCACCAGTTGCTATTACAATTCCGCGCCGCTCAGTTGTCTCTTTGACAGCTTGCTTCTCCAGCTCACGAAAACGCGTCTCACCATACTTTTGAAAGATTTCAGGTATGGTCATATTGCTATCAGCTTCAATCTTATGGTCCAAGTCTACAAAGGCACAGCCCAGCTTGGCGGCAAGCATCTTGCCAATACTCGTCTTGCCAGTACCCATGAACCCAATCAGAACAATATTCTTCTTCATCATGTCATGCAAAGTTGAAGGCGCCGAGTTCATAAATTTTGCCCTTGACTTCAACTGGCGCATCACTGGAGATTATCAGCTCTGGTTTGATATCCTCTTTTGGGAAGACGAAGAAGCTGGCAACCTGCTCACCGTCTTGGAAGAAGACTTCAATGGCAGTACGATCAACAAAGAGTTGTACATTAAAGGTCTTGTCGGCATAAACTTTAAATCTGCGCTTGCCACGTCCGCCGAGCTTCATTCCAGTACGGTCGATCGTCACGGCCTGTGTTGCCTTGTCGAAGGTAATATCAGCTTGTTCTTCACCGTACTTGAGCGTTAAGCTAATTGTCTTTGCATTGCCGAGTTTGAAATTGAGATCGGACTCACTGCCTGCACTGAGCTGATTGCGAATGGCGGTAGCTGAACTTTCGTTGATGTCGATTGAGCCTTTGCGAAGTGCCTTGAGTTCCTCAGCAGGCTGACTGAAGACATGTCCTTGCTTGAGTGTCAGCACACGCGGCATCGTCAATGAGAACTTCCAGCCTTCATCGCCGGTTGGATACTCATCATCTTTGTCAGGCATGCCCATCCAACCCAACAGAATATTCTTATCAGGACCGTTGAAGACCTGCGGAGCATAAAAGTCGAAGCCCTTGTCAAGTTCTTCAAACTTGCCGTGGAGCATTTCAAGTGAGTCCAGACTTAATCTGCCAGCAATGTAGCCTGCCTGGAAGATGTTCTGATACTGAAACTCTTCTTCCTCAAGACCCTGCGGACTAAAGATCAGCGCCCAATAATCATCACTAAACTTGACAAGTCCGGGACACTCCCACATATAGCCGAACTTCTTGTAGTTAGTCTTCAGCTCTCCGAGAAGTTCCCATTGCTCACCTTCACCAGCTTCACGATAAATCAACGCTGTGCCAGTCTCGTTCTTGCGCTGAACACCAATTACAAAGTGGCGAACGCTGTCCACAGTGAACACGTTAGGATCACGGAAGTGTGCAGTGTAACCTTCAGGATTGTCAGGCACAACAATATCGTCCTTCTCGACTTGACCGTCACCAAGGAGAGTGCCGAAGCGCTGGGCGGAAGTTCTGATGTTATTAGGGTCTTTGGAATTGCAGGTATAGAGGACGCGAACAGTGCCATTCTCGGTGAGACCACAACCGCTGTAGCAGCCGTCCTTATCGTGTACATCGGTCGGCCAAAGTGAAAGTTCTGGCGTAGTGTAGTTGATAAAATCCTTCGTGGTGGTGTGCGCCCAGCATTTGTTCTTGTGGACGACGCCAAGAGGATTCCACTGGAAGAAGATGTGGTAAGTGTCTCCGAGTTTTGTGAGACCGTTGGGATCGTTGATGAGACCGAACGGCATTTCAAGGTGGAATTGATTGTGCCAGTGATGGTTAAAGGGCAGACCTTCCTTGACTCTGAGGTCGATTGCTTTCTTGTCAAAGTGTTCCATGCTTTCAGCTCCTATCATAAGGCTAAAGTATTTACAATTATCTGAATATTATTGTACCTGGTTTTGAACTTTGTGTCAATGTAAATCTCACTTATCTGAAATTACAAATAGCAAGGCAATTTTTCTTGCTTTTTGCACTTGATTTTATATTATGCTTATGATACATTTACTGTGGTATAGTTAGAGATCGAGTATTTTTTATACAAGAGTAAGATTTATGGCAACAATCAAGATTAAAGGTGATAAAAGTAGATCATAGAAGAATGAAAATCTGTATTCATAAACGTTTAATTAAAGTAGCAAATAATAATGATTAGGGGGATGTTAATTTATGGATCCGACAATGCTCACAAATGTCAATGCCAAGAGGATTAATCAAACTACAACTTCTTCAAAAAGTTTGGAAATCAAAGATGAGGATATTGAAGTTTCTTACAAAGAGGTATTGAAAGAAGAAATTTCTGTTATTTCAAAGCAGAATAGGCGCAATCGCAGTAATCAGGGTAAATCTAAAATTACTAATGATTTCCAAAATCCAGATACTATCAATACTAAAGACGCAATGAGACTGAGTCATTTTATTGAATCACCTAATCACTTCAGACATTTGTCGCCGCAGCCGTCTCGTCTTCAAAAAATTAAAGGCGACGTTAATGGTGATGGTACACTCGATCAAAAAGATGTTGCTACATTGGAAAAGTACAATAACGGTGACGACGTAAAAATTGAAATGAAAAATGCTGACATCAATGAAGACGGTGTGATTGACAAAGAAGATACCATATCGTTGCAAAAAATTGTCAATCCAAACATAGGTGATGTCAACGGCGACGGTAAAGTCACCCAAGCAGATGTACACGCATTGGAACAATATTACGTTGGCAATAAAAGTGATATTAATATGAAAAATGCCGACATGAATGGCGATGGCAAGATTTCAACATTAGATATAGGAAAAGTACAAAATCTTGTCAATGAACTTAATCCTGATATGGGCGATGCAAATGGCGATGGCATAGTAAATGCTAAAGATATGGATTTAATGTCACGTGCTTTGAATGACCCTGATGTAAAAGTCAATATGGATAAAGCCGATATGGACGGCAATGGCAAAATTACTTTATCTGATTTTTCAGATGTAATGCATATTGTTAGTAAAAGAGAATCTAATTTTGAAAAGATAATTGGAGACACAAATGGTGATGGCGTTGTCAATGAAAGCGATCACACAAATCTCAAGAATTATATTGAGAATGTTGATTCTTCTGATGACTTCATTCGTAAAAACTCTGATATAAATAATGATGGTCAGATTGACGAGAAAGACTTGCAAGGTCTTCGTGATAAATTGGATGGAATTAATGTCAATTACTCTGAAGGCGGAACAGTTGGCGATGTCAATGGTGACGGTAAAGTAACAAGGGCAGATAAAGAAGCTCTTAAGAATTACGTTAATCGTGAAAGCAACGGCGGTAATGAATTTTATATCAACAATGCTGACATTAATGGTGATGGAAAAATTGACAAAAAGGACGTAGCAGCTCTTGGAAAACAAGTTGATCCTAAGCATAGACCACATGAACCTCATCATAATACATCTGAAGTGATACCTACAAACCTGCGTCCGACGACTTCTCCTACATCTCCGCTACGTCCGACAGGGCATGTAACGAATAATTTTGAAGAAAGACCGACTTACGAGCCATGGTCTAACACAATTAGGCAATTTCAACCTGTTTTCACCAATTCAGATTTGAATAGTCGTTCCAGCGGTGAATTTATTTCAATAGGCGTCAAAATTAATGTCATTTCTGAAACAGATAATGCCTACAAGGTTCAATATCCTACAGCAAGAGGTGAACAAACCGGCTGGATTGGCAGGAACGCTTTTGAAAAGCCACAATCCATTCAAAATGTCTTGCAGAATTTCGTCAGGGAATTTGTCGGTCAGGCTTGGTCAAGCGCAATAAGCGGAAATGGATTGAATATAAGTAAAGACTTTGCCTCGTTTATCTTTGGACAAGTGAATAATATTGGAGACATCGGCAGCATTGGCGATCAGAGCAGGAACAATAACTATAGACTCAACGTAAATGCCAATTTTGTTGGAGTGCGCGGCTCTAATCAATTCTTAACAAAACACAATGCAAAAACGATGTTCAGAGATGCTCAAGTTGGAGATTTTGTTCAAATGAGAAGGCGCAATGGTGAGTCACATTCTGCCATTCTTGCTGAAGTTAGTGCTAAAAGTGTTCAATTCCTTGAAGTAAATGCAGAAGATCAGAATGGCAATTTTGTGTACAATAGAATTAATCTGACATCTTACAGCTATGAGAGATTGGCTGCAGATAATTCGAGTATGTCCTTGTACTATCCAAAGCATCCTATGGGCGAAGAGGTTTAAATATATTCATGATTGGAGTCATTTAAAAAAATATATCAAATTTAATGGGAGGTATTTAATTGAAGAAGAAGTTATTAACTTTTTTAATGACAGCCTTGATTGTCTGCATATCTTCAGTGGCATTTGCAGCGATTAATCCATTCATTGATGTTCCAGAAAAACATTGGGCTTACTATGATGTAGCAGAACTTGCTGCTGATGGGATTATTTCTGATGATTATGGCGATTGCACTTTCAAAGGTAATAGAATGGCAACCCGCTATGAAGTGGCTGTTATGATAGCCAATCTTTATGCCAAAAAAGAAGGTACAACTGTCAGTGCAGTTTCAAGAATAAGTCCATACGTTGATATTCCAAAAAATCATTGGGCTTATGATGCCGTAGATTTCATTACAGCATACGGAATTGAGGAAGGCTATGGTGATGCTACTTTTCTTGGCAATCGCAATATCACTCATGGTGAACTTAGGACAATGCTTAACAATTTATTTAGAGTAACTGGTATTGATGCAAGAATGAAAGATAATCCAGATAATGAAAATGAGCCTATTACACGCTATGAGCTAGCAAGTACTCTCAATAAAGTTTATAAGGCTTTGTTTAATTAAATCAATATGATTGATAGGAAGGTGATTTTGTATGGCTGATATTAACAATTCAACAAATAATACCATCGTTGCAGGTGATAAATACTATGGTAATAATCTGTACAATTCAGGAAACAATGTTACTATCGAAGGTGCTTATAAATATGACAGTAGTTCGGATTATATTGAAAATAGAGGCACTAATGTAGAAATTTATGGTTATAGGGGTCGTGATGAAATCTGGAATTATGGCGATAATGCTTACATTAGCAATGGTGACCAGAATGATAAAACCTATAACTATGGTAAAAACACAACAATTTATAGCGGCTATGGCAATGACACAATCACAACCTATGGAGATGGAACACAAGTCATACTTGGCACAGATAATAATAATGTCAATGCCTTTGCAAACAATGTTGTTGTCAGAGTTTCAAGAGGCAATCAAACTATTCAATCAAAAGCAGGAACAGGTACATCAATTCAAGGCGGAGCAGCTGATGATAATATTACCATTCAACAAAATGGCGGCAATGGTGTAGTTGCGACTGTTAGTGGAGGTACAGGTAATGATACCTTCATTGGTAGTGAAGGTGCAGAAGTTTTCGTGTACGCCCAAAATGACGGCAACGATGTAATTTATAATTGGACTTCTAATGATACTCTCATTCTCGCAAGTGGTTCTATCAGTGAATCAACATCTAATGAATCGGGTGATGTAGTTCTTGCAGTCGGTTATGATAGCATTACTCTTAAAAACGCCGTTGGCAAAAATATAAATGTCACAAAGAAAAACGTTGCTAGCGAAAATTATTATGTTGGCGGCAACACAACAAATAGTACCATCGTTGCAGGTGATAAATACTATGGTAATAATCTGTACAATTCAGGAAATAATGTTACTGTCGAAGGTGCTTATAAATATGACAGTAGTTCAGATTATATTGAAAATAGAGGCACTAATGTAGAAATTTATGGTTACCGTGGCCGTGATGAAATTTGGAATTTCGGCGACAATGTCTATATTGATAATGGTGATCAGACAGACAGAGTCACTAATTACGGTAAAAACACTAAAATTTACAGCGGCTATGGCAATGATACAATCACAACCTATGG
Organism: Selenomonadaceae bacterium; assembly: GCA_017475745.1. Taxonomy (GTDB): domain Bacteria; phylum Bacillota; class Negativicutes; order Selenomonadales; family Selenomonadaceae; genus Quinella. The sequence continues at coordinate 22,909 of JAFVEZ010000046.1, read as the reverse complement.
TGACAGCACACAAGTCACACTCGGCACGGATAACAACAGCGTCAATGCCTTTGCTAACAATGTTGTCGTCAAGGTATCAAGAGGCAATCAGACCATTCAATCAAAGGCTGGAACCGGTACAAGTATTCAGGGTGGTGTCTCTGATGACAATATCACCATTCAGCGTAATGGCTCAGGCAGCGGTGTAGTTGCAACAGTCAACGGCGGCACAGGTAATGATACATTTACAGGAAGTGCCGGTGCTGAAGTCTTTGTCTATGCTCAAAATGACGGTAATGATGTCATTTACGGCTGGACTTCTAATGATACTCTTGTCCTCACAAGTGGCTCTATCAGCGAATCAACAACAACCGATGAAGGTGATGTGATTTTCGGTATTGGCTATGATTCAATCACACTCAAAGACGCTGCAAGTAAAACAATCAATATCAGCTTGCCAGGTTCAACACCTACACCACCTAAACCCACGCCTACAGCTATTGAAAATTACAATGACAATACCCTTGTCTCAGGCACGAGCAGTGCAGACACCATAATCAACTATGGCAGCTACGTGACAATCAAAGGCGGCAAGGGTAATGATACCTTGATCGGAAATGATTATGACGCTGATGTCTTCCTATTTGCTAAAGGTGATGGCAGCGACGTTATTACTAACTACGGCAGCGATGACACTATCAAAATCACAGGCGGCACGTACACCAAAACAACTGTCAGTAACGATGTAATAATTAGTGTTGGAGATACTGGTCAGATTGCTCTCAAAAATGCTAAGGGTAAAATCATCAACATTGATGGTACACTTGCAGGTGGTAATTCAAATAAAGTTAGTATTCCAAGTGATGCGGTTACTTATAATGGTCATTCTTATAAACTCTATACCATTGGCAAAACTTGGAGTGAAGCAAAAACTTATTGTGAAAATCTGGGCGGTCATCTGGTTGCAATCAATACTTCTGGTGAGCAGAGTATAATTGAAAGTATGATTAGTAATGGTACTAAAAATAGTTATTGGCTCGGCGGTTATAGAGATGACAACGATAATTGGCAATGGGTAACAAACGAATCCTTTAATTATAGTAATTGGGCGCCTTCGGAACCTAATAATTCCGGTGGTGAAGAAGATAAAATAATGATATACAAAGTTCCAGATCCAAAAAATCCAGACGCTAGCTTTGGTGAATGGAATGATATAACAGATGATTGTGGTGAAGGTGAATATCCTTCTACGGTTTATGGTAAAAATGCTTTTGGATTTATTTGCGAGTGGGATACAATATCTACAAAAACTACTGTATCAACAACAGTGACAGTCACTAATGCTACATCTTCGCCTGTGACAGTCGGCTCGGCAGTGAAGGTAATTAATGCTACAAGTCGCACCACTGCCGTCAAGATTACAGGCAATGCTCTCGCCAACACTATCAGAGGCGGTTCTGGTGTCGATACCATTTATGGTGGCGCAGGCAATGACTCTATTCTCGGCAACAACGGCAATGACAAACTCTTCGGTGATGCTGGCAACGATAAACTTTTGGGCGGCAATGGTGCCGATACTCTCACCGGCGGTAAAGGTAATGATTCGCTCACAGGCGGTGCAGGTAATGATGTATTTATCTACGCTTTCGGCGATGGCAACGATGTCATCACTGACTACACTGCCGGACAAGATAAAATTAAAATCACTGGCGCAAGAATCAGCAGGACTTCAGTCAGTGGCTCTGATGTGATTCTTACTGTCGGAAGCGGCAAGATCACAGTCAAGAACGGCAAAGGCAAGAGACTCAGTATCTACAACAACTCCAACAGTATTATCAATACAATTATTGGCTCCACTATACCATCTGGCAGGTATATTACTAATTACTACAACTCTGGTGCCGGCAACTATGCAGTAATTACTGGAACAGCTTATAACGATACGATTTACAATTCGGCTGATTATGTCAAAATTAATGCAGGTGCCGGTAATGATTCGATTAATAGTTCAGTTGGTTACTATACAACTATTAACGGCGGCAAGGGTAATGACACCATTTATGGTTGCAGCAGCTATGCCGATGTCTTCCAATATACTACTGGCGACGGCAATGATATTATTTACAACTACGATGCAAAGGATAAAATCTCATTGTCCTCATCAAGCGGTTACAGCACAACAACAAGCGGTCAAGATATAGTCGTCAATATTGGCAGTGGCTCTATCAAACTCAAGAATGCTAAAGGCAAGAAACTCAGCATCACTGGCGGCTATAAGACTGGCAATAACAATGATGATACAATCTCAAGCAACAGTGTAAATATCTATAACACAACAAAGAATATAACTATCAGCGGCAGCAGCAGCAAAGATACAATCAAAAATGCTGCTGGAGGTGTCAAGATTTACGCCGGAGCCGACAATGATTCAATCTACAGCAGTGTCTTGTCCTCTAACACAATCAACAGTTCTTATGGATATGTTACTATTGATGGCGGTGCAGGAAATGATACGATTTATAGTGGAGATCCTTATGTTTCTATCAATGGTGGAGCAGGTAATGACTCAATAAACATAAATTCTTGGAGGAATGTGACCATCAAAGGCAGCACAGGCAATGATACTATTAACCTTGGTTATGGTTACAATGATATCGTTCAATATTCTAACGGTGACGGCAATGATGTCATTTTGGGTTATAAATATAATGATACCATTCAAATCAGCGGCAGCTCCTATTCAACGCAAGTGAGTGGTAATGATGTTATTATTAAGGTTGGCAGTGGACAAATGATCCTCAAGGACGCTAAGGGTAGCACTCTTAACATCACCAGAACAAGCAATTACGAAGAACGCTGGTTCCTTGAAAGTCCTTCAAGTTCCATTCTGAATGATGAGCTATCTTCTATCCTCGATAGCACTTCAAATGGATCAAGCATTGACTACAAATTCAGCTCTGAAAACAACTTCATATCAAAGTACTGCGCTGTTTATACTATCTCTATGACAAGCAATCAAAAGAAATAAATTACGATAAATACGACTCAATCCGTCTTGTATAATCTGCAGGACGGATTTTTAATGATTATCTAATATTATGTTGAATGTCTGAATGAGATCAGCCTATCAATTAAATTTTGGTTAAAATTACATAATGGTATTGACTAATTGACTAATTTGATATTATAATGTCTAATTGAATATTACAATAGATAATCGGAGTGTAATTATCTGTTTTTACATAAAAAAAGTTGAGAGGAGAACTGTATGCAAAATGCCTGAAGAACAAGCAACTCAAATAGAAAACCGCACAGGTATAATTTCGATTGTAAAAATCCTGCAGCATTTCGGCGTAAAAGACTTAAAAAAAATCCTTGATGATAATCCTGATACTGATGACCAGCTTGATTGGGAACGCCTGCAAAAAATTGCCAAGAAGTATGGCGTCAGAAGTAATGTTATACGTCCCACTATTGATGAGCTTCGCGAGGTAGAATATCCGGCTGTTGCCAGAATGACTGACGGTGCCTTTGTGACGATTGGCAGCGCCAACGACGAAGTTGTATTGATGATTGATCCACGCGAACAGAAACCAACTGCAATGAATGTCAAGCAGTTCTTGGAATCTTGGACAAATGAGCTGCTGGTCTTTTCGGCAGTGTTCAGTTGGTCCTGGTTCAAGAAGCGATACAATGTCGATTGGTTTATGATGGTCATGAAACGCTACAAGAAACCGCTTGGCGAAGTTTTGGCGGCAAGCTTCTTCCTGCAGCTCATGGGAATTGGTATGCCGCTCATAACCCAGGTTATTATCGACAAGGTTATCGGTAACAACGGTCTATCAACCTTAACGGTCATCGGCGCTGCCATGTGTATATTCTTCTTCATGCAATCGCTGTTGACACTCATCAAGACCTATTTACTCAACCATACCACAAACAAGTTAGATGCAATTCTCGGTACCAGGCTGTTTAGGCACTTAATCTCATTGCCGTTGCCTTATTTCGAGAGACGGCGTGTCGGTGATACGCTCATGCGTGTCGGTGCTCTCAGTCAAGTTCGCGAGTTCTTAACAGGTTCCGGTCTCATGACGGTGCTAGATGTCATATTCTCAATCGTCTTTGTCGGTTTCATGTTGTGGTATTCTGTGCCGTTGACACTCATTGCACTCATTACTATACCTTTGTACGTAGCACAGAATATTTGGGCAGTGCCAATCATCAAGCGCAAGATTGAAGCTGTTTGGAGAACCGGCGCAATGAACAACGCCTTCATGGTTGAGTCAATCACCAATATTGAGACTATCAAGGCGTTGGCAGTTGAACCGCAGTTCACTAACAAGTGGGAGAATCTGCTTGCAAGGTACGTCCGTACAACATTTGAGAACTTGAAGTTCAATCTCGTCATCAATGGTTTCAGCAGCATAGTACAGGTCTTAATCTCAATGGGTATACTCTGGTATGGCGGTCACATGGTTATGAATGGTGAGTTCACTCTTGGTCAGTTGATTGCCTTCCAGATGATTTCTAAGCAGGCACTTGATCCTATGACGAAGCTCTTGACAATGTGGCCACAAGTGCAACAGGTTGGTCTCTCATTGGAGCGTATCGGTGATATACTTAACACTGGCATGGAACCTATCGTCAAAGAGATGGGCAAGCGCGGTCCTGAGAGAGTTGATGGCTCTATCCAAATGCACGATGTATCATTCCGCTATCGTGTCGACTTGCCGCTTGTCTTGAAGAACATCAATCTTGATGTCGGTCCCGGTCAGAAGATCGGAATTGTCGGACGTTCCGGCTCCGGTAAATCAACATTGACTAACCTCGTGCAGAATCTGTACCTACCTGAATCTGGTCAGATAGTGATTGGCGGTGTTGATACTCGTGAAGCCAACTTGAGCTGGCTGAGAAACCAAATCGGCGTCGTCATGCAGGAAAATTACCTCTTTAACTCCAGTGTTCGCGACAATATTGCCGTCAGCCGACCAACTGCAACAATGGACGAGATTATTCGTGCAGCACGTCTTGCCGGTGCCCATGACTTCATTCTGGAACTTAAGGAAGGCTACGACACCAAAGTCGGTGAGCGCGGTGATTCACTCTCCGGCGGTCAGCGCCAGCGTGTTGCCATTGCTCGTGCTCTCTTGGCAAATCCACCTATCTTGATCTTTGACGAAGCGACCTCAGCCCTTGACTATGAGTCAGAGCGTATCATCTTAAACAATATGGAAGCGATTGGTGCTCAACGTACAATGTTGATCATAGCCCACAGATTGAGTGCCGTCAGAAAGTGCGATAAGATTATAGTCGTGGATAAAGGCGAGATTGTGGAGTCTGGTACTCACGACCAGTTGTTGGCAATGGGCGGTTTGTACCGCTACTTATACGATCAACAAGAAGGCAAGTAGTTAATAACGGGGTGATATAGATGAGATTTTGGAATTGGTTAGTACACGGCGAGGAACGAGAAAAAGAGACAGAGCTCCTGCCTGCGATATTGGAAGTCACAGAGACGCCGCCTTCGCCGGTTGGTAGAACTGTCATGTGGACTGTGTTGATCTTGCTGATAGTCGGCATTGCTTGGGCCTTTCTTGGTCACATCAATGAAGTTGCTGTTGCTGAAGGTAAGGTAATACCTACAGGTCAGGCTAAGACCGTTCAAGTCAAAAATAAGGGCATAATCAAAGAGATTAACGTCACTGAAGGTCAGATCGTTCAAGAAGGCGACGTTCTTGTAGTACTTGATCCGACAACTACTACTGCAGATTATGACAATCTCAAAAAGCGTGCTGCTTACTATAAGCTCGATATTCAAAGGTTGACAGCAGAACTTACCGGTCAGCCGTTTGTGCCGGAGAGAGACCCTGATCTTGAATCTCACGACTTGGCGGCAGAGTTGGCACTTTATCAGAGCAGAACGAATGATTATCAAACACAGCGTCAGTCTCGTCAAGATGTTGTAAATCAGAAGCGTGCAAGACTTCAGGCAACCCAATCTACTTATGAGAAGTATGCTGAGGGTCTCAAAATTGCACAGGATAAGGAATCACGTCTTGAACAGCTCATTGAGGAAAGCGCTATCTCAGAGTTCCAGCTTCTCGAACAGCAGAGAGAGACCATTGAATATGCCAAGAATGCACAAGCCACACTTGACGAGATTAACAGCACTCAAGCTGAGATCGCCGAAGCTGAACAGAACTTGGCAAACGTCGACGCTTCATATCGTAAAGATATCATGACTTCACTGGTTGAAGCCAAGAAAGAGTACTACAGCTTGGAAGAAGCCATCAAGAAGGCTGAAGAGGATTCACGTCTCGCAACGATTGTTGCACCAATCAGCGGTAGGGTCTATAATCTCTCCGTACACACAATCGGCGGAATTGTAACTGACGCTCAACCTCTACTTCAAATAGTTCCTGATGATGTCAGTTTGCAATTTGAAGTTTACGCTGACAACAAAGATATCGGTTTTATCAAAATCGGTCAAGAAGCTGAGATCAAGGTTAGAACATTCAACTTCCAAAAATTCGGTATGGTTAAAGCTGAAGTTGAAGAAATTAGCGCCGATGCCGTTGATAATCCTCAAGATGTCGCTAAACACGACAAATTTAAGCTCCTCTTGAAGCCTGTCAAGAATGATATGAATATTGAGGGCGAACAGGCAACTTTGTCTGTTGGTATGAGTGTCACTGCTGAGATTAAGATCAAAGAGAAGCGCATTGTTGATTTCTTCCTTGATCCATTTAGGAAATACACCCACGAAGCCTTGAGAGAGCGGTGAGAATATGGCGTTTAAGAATGATAATCTCAACAAAGGCAATGAAAATAACGAGAACAATCAGTCCATGGTGCCGAGCGGCGGCAATCAAGTTGCAGGCCGCGGCAATGGTGGCAGCAACAACGGAGGAGACAATGGTGGCAAACAGGCATTAGGTAAGATTCAACTTGCGAAGATGCCTGCCAATGCGGTTTCCACTGATGTCAAGAAACCTACTGACGGTGGACGCATTAACGGCATTGATACAGGTTTAGCTTGTCTCATAGCCATTGCAAAATATTACAACATTCCCGCTGAATATCGCCAGCTTGAGCGTGCCTACGTCTTTGAGGAAGGCAGTGTTGATACCACAACTCTTGTCCGCGCTGCTCGTGACTTGAAACTCAAGGCAAGAGCTTACAGCGACCTCAAAGAGAACGATTTAAATGCGCTGGTCTATCCTGTGCTAATTCGCATGAAGGACGGTCGCAGCGTCGTCATCACCACAATTCACGATAATGATATTTATATAATGGATCCTGTCTTTTCACAGGAGCCAGTTAAAGCTGACAGGTACAAGCTGCTTGGTGATTGGAGTGGTGAGGCAATACTCTTCACCCGCCGTTTTGAGCTTGACAAGAAGTTTCAGCAGTTCGGCTTTCGCTGGTTTATACCAGTTATCTCCAAGTATGGCAAACACCTTCGCAATGTCCTTTGGATTTCGCTGATCTTGCAATTATTGGGCCTTGCGTCGCCGTTCTTCGTACAGAATATCATTGATAAGGTCCTGGTACACCGTGCCTCTGATGCACTTGACATACTGGTCATGGGTATGATTGTCTGTACGATCTTCCAGACGTGGATAATGTCACTTCGAGCGTATCTGTTCTCAAACATAGCTAGTAAGATGGACGTTACTCTCTCGTCAAGACTCTTCAAGAATATCACCTCATTACCTGTCAAATACTTCCAGAAGTGGCAGGTTGGTGATGTTGTCTCGCGTGTTGGTGAGCTTGAGACCCTACGTTCATTCTTGACGGGTTCAAGTTTGACGATCATTCTTGATATTGTCTTCGCGCTTCTCTACTTTGGCGTCATGTTCATGTATAATCGAATCCTCTGCGCCTTAGTTGTGGTGATGCTGCCGTCGTTTATCATATTGAACTTGATAGTTGCACCGATATTCAAGCGAATGATTAACGAACGCTTCTTGATTGGTGCTGAGAATCGCTCATTCTTGATTGAGACAATAACAGGTATCCATACAGTCAAAGCTTCCAGCGTTGAGCCACACTTCATTCGCAGATATGAAGAAATGCTTGCTCGTTTGGTTAATTCCTCATTGGCGGTCATTAACCTTGCTAACGTTGCAAATACAATCGCAACCTTCCTCCATAGCATGTTCAATCTCTTGATCCTCTGGATTGGTTCCTACTACGTCATGGAAGGTGAAATATCAGTTGGTGAGTTGATTGCCTTCCAGATGATCTCCGGTCAGTTGATTGCTCCTGTTATGAGATTGATTAATCAGTGGCAGTACTTCCAGCAAGTTCGCGTTTCAATGGAGCGTCTCGCCGATATCATGGACGAGGAAACAGAGCCTGCCTTCAATCCTTCACGTACAACTCTTCCAAGCTTGCGTGGTGACATTGCCCTTGAGAAGCTTGCCTTCAGCTATACGCCAGAAGGCGGCAAAGTTCTGGATAACATTAATATAAGGATACCTGCCGGAATGAAGGTCGGTATAGTCGGGCGTTCCGGTTCCGGCAAGTCGACATTGACAAAGTTAATTCAACGTCTTTATCTGCCGGACAATGGCAGAATCTTGATTGACGGTGTTGACATTGCACAGGTTGAGCCTGCTTGGTTGAGACGCCAGATAGGTGTTGTGCTTCAAGACAGTATGTTATTCTCCGGCACCATTGAAGAGAATATCCGCCTTGCTGCGCCTAATGCTACACATGCTGACGTTGTAAAGGCAGCCAAGCTCGCCGGTGCTGATGAGTTTATAGAGCAGTTCCCTCATGGTTATGAAACTTTCGTTGGTGAACGTGGCAGTCTCCTCAGCGGTGGTCAACGTCAAAGAATTGCAATCGCAAGAGCACTCATCACAGATCCAAAGATTTTGATATTTGACGAGGCAACTTCCGCACTTGATTATGAATCTGAAAATATCATAATGAGTAATATTGAGCCTATTGCTGCAGGACGTACAATGCTGATGATTGCACACAGACTTAGTACTGTTCGTGACTGCGATGCTATAGTCGTCATTGAGAAAGGACGTATTATTGAAGCGGGCAGCCATGATGAGCTTCTCAAGCGCAATGGCGCATATACCAAACTCTATCAAGCACAAATGGCATAGTTGGCAGATAGTTAGCTGTCAGTAATCAACAGGTAGAAAGTCACTATCTGCTCTCTACTGAAAACTATCTACTACAAGGAGGTTGTTTAAGTGAATATATTTATATTGCACCCGTCATTTCCGGCACAATATCTGAACATTGCACCATACCTTGCAAGTAATCCTGACAATCAAGTATTCTTCCTCTCGAAGGAGAACTCGATCAAGACCAATCTTAGAGGTGTTACTTTGGCACTCTACAAGAAACCCAATGAGGAAGCAGAGAAGTGGGCAAAGACCTGCGGTCCTCTTCGTCCTGCCGCTGAGGCTGTTCTGGAAGGGCAAGCTGTAGTAAGAGCACTTGAGTGGATGGCGAGCGAAAAGAACATAAAGCCAGATGTTATTATTGCACACACTGGTTGGGGTAGTACCCTCTACTGCAAAGATGTCTACCCTGATGTGCCAATTATGGGTTACTTTGAATGGTATTACAGAACTCTCAACAGTGATAGCTTTTGGTGGCCAGATGAGATTCCTCAAATGACCAATAAGATTTCAATTCGCACAAGAAATGCCCATCACCTGTTAAATCTTGAATTGTGTGATGTAGGTGTAACGCCTACCGAGTGGCAGTTTGCTCAAATGCCGGAGATATTTAAACCTAAGATCAAAATCATTCATGAAGGCATTGATACCGAATTCTGCTCACCTGATCCAGAGGGCAAAAAGCCTGCTCTCGATCTCGACGATATTGATCTGCACTTGCCTGAAGGTACTGAGATTATCACCTATGTTGCCCGTGGCTTTGAGATGTATCGCGGTTTTCCATACTTCATGGATGCTCTTAGACTTGTCTTGGAGCGCCGTCCCAATACTCATGCAATTTTGGTCGGTAAAGACAGGATTTGCTACGGTGCCCAGCTCAAAGATACAAGTTATCAGAAACTTGAAGAAGAAAAGGGCGGTTATGATACGAACCGTGTACACTTCGTTGGTCTTAGAAATCGTGGAGACTACAGGAAGATACTTCGCTCTTCAAGCTGTCACGTCTATCTGACTCGTCCGTTTGTTCTGAGTTGGTCCTTCCTTGAGGCGATGAGCTTCGCCTGCCCGATTGTCGGTTCAAAGACACCGCCTGTTGAGGAAGTCATGGAAGATAACGTCAATGGCTTGCTGGCGGAGTTCAGATCACCCTATCACATTGCAAGACGCATGCAAGAGATTCTTGACGACAAGGAACTTGCGGCAAAACTCGGCAAGAAAGCGAGAGAGACCATAATGGATCGCTTTGAGCTGAACAAATGCATGCGTAAGCAAGAAGATTTGATGTACAGTCTCGTTAGATGAGGTGATTTGCCATGAGTGTTTACACAAATACAGGCGATGACGGCACCACAGGACTTTACACCGGTGAGAGAGTCCCAAAGGATTCTTTGAGGGTTCAAGTCTATGGAACGATTGACGAAGCCAACTCTGCTCTTGCAATGAGTCGCGCCTTTGCTAAAGTTCCAGAAGTCAAAGAGAAGATATTTAAACTACAAAAGCTCATGCCGCTTCTGATGGCTGACCTGGCGAGTCTCAATCAGCCGCCTATGATTAAATCTGAACACATTTCGGAGATTGAGACTGACATAGATGCCATGGAAGCTTCTTTGCCGCCGCTCAGAGCCTTCGTAATACCAGGTGACAGCCAAGCCGGTGCCTTCCTGGATTTGGCAAGGACAATCACCAGACGTGCTGAGAGACTTTTCCTCACTTTGTCAAAGAATGAGCAGACACATGATGTCGACAAGCTATTGTTGAATCGTCTTTCTGATTATTGCTTCATGTTAATGAGACTTGAAGATAAAGTTGAAGGTTAAATGAGAAAATTTTCTTGAAGATATTGACAATATTACATTAAAAGTGATATAAATATATTGTGCTTATCAGCTATGCGGGCGTGGCGGAATTGGCAGACGCGCTGGACTTAGGATCCAGTGACTTCGGTCGTAAGGGTTCAACTCCCTTCGTCCGCACCAGTTGTTGATTTATCTACGAATTGGAGTGAAGATTATGCTTAAAAAACTTGGTATCAGTGCAATGGCAGCATTAATGGCGCTAGGCACTCTTTCAATCACTGAAGCTGCATCTTCCGATGATAATCAAAACGCTCTTTGTTGTCGTGGCAGCTATTGTTACAATCAAGATGACAATAACGGTAATTGCGCCGGTGGTTGCTATAATGACGGTTACTGTGACGGAAATCGCGGTTGCTGGTAATCGAAATATGACATAGATTTATGGCTGTTCCTTCACTGAACGGCTTTTTTATTGTAATTTTTCACAAGATATTGTATAATGCTGTAAATACTTATGAGAGGACGAAACGATGAACGATAGAATTAGGAATTTTTCAATCATAGCACATATCGACCATGGTAAATCTACACTTGCTGACAGACTCATTGAATCAACAGGCACGGTTGAGAAGCGTGATATGGCAGATCAGTTACTTGATAATATGGAACTTGAACGTGAGCGCGGAATCACTATCAAGGCGCAAACAGTAAGGCTTAAATATACGGCTTCAGATGGCAAAGAGTACAGATTGAACTTGATTGACACACCTGGTCACGTTGATTTTACCTATGAAGTTTCAAGGAGTCTTGCTGCTTGTGAAGGCGCTCTGCTTGTTGTTGATGCTTCGCAGGGCGTTGAGGCACAAACCTTATCGAACGTATATTTAGCCCTCGATAACGATCTTGAGATTGTGCCGGTCATCAACAAGATTGATTTACCCTCTGCAGAACCCGACCGCGTTAAAGAAGAGATCGAGGAAGCTATAGGACTTGATGCTTCAGAAGCAATCCTCTGCAGTGCCAAGACCGGTGAGGGCATTGATGATATACTTGAAGCAATCGTGAAGAAGGTGCCGCCACCAAGCGGTGAGAGTAATAAGCCTTTACAGGCGTTGATCTTTGATTCTTACTTTGATTCTTACAAAGGCGCCGTTGCTCATGTCAGAATCTTCGATGGCACTGTCAAGAAGGGCGATAAGCTGAAGTTGATCGCAACTGGCAAGGAATTTGAAGCTACTGAGATTGGCTACTTTTCACCCTCAATGGTTGAGGTCAATGAACTCTCAGCGGGTGAGGTTGGTTATATTTGCGGCTCTCTTAAAGATGTCAGAGATGTTCGTGTTGGAGATACTATCACAAATCTTGAAAATCCAGCTAAAGCATTGGAAGGTTACAGAGCGCCAGTGCCTATGGTCTTCTGCGGTCTCTATCCAACAGACAGTGCAGATTATGACAACCTCAAAGATGCCTTGGAGAAACTACAACTCAACGACGCCGCCTTGGTATTCGAGCCGGAGACTTCCGCTGCTCTTGGTTTCGGCTTTCGTTGCGGATTCCTCGGTCTGCTACACATGGACGTTATCCAGGAACGCCTTGAGCGTGAGTATAAACTTAAACTCGTCACAACTGCGCCTTCTGTCGTCTATAAGGTCACCAAGACCGACAATGAAGTTTTGACCGTCGACAATCCTGCTGCTCTGCCACCCGCAACGGAGATTAAATTCATTGAGGAACCAATCGTCAAGGCAACTGTCATTGTGCCCTCTGACTATATTGGCGCAGTTATGGAGCTTTGTCGAGATAAGCGCGGCACTTACAAATCAATGGACTATATTGACAAGACGCGCGTGATGATTACCTATGAGATACCACTCAATGAGATTATTTACGACTTCTTCGATAAGCTCAAGTCAATGACGCGCGGTTATGCCAGTCTCGATTATGAACTTGCCGGTTACAGTGAGTCTGATTTAGTTAAGTTAGATGTAATGCTCAACGGTGATATTGTCGACGCGTTGAGTGCTATTGTCCATAAGACTAGGTCAGCAAGAGTCGGCAGGGCATTGGCACTCAAGCTGAAGAGACTGATTCCCGAACAACTCTTTGATATTCCAGTTCAAGCGGCAATCGGTGGTAGAGTCATTGCTCGTGAAACCGTCAAGGCACGGCGTAAAGACGTTTTAGCTAAATGTTATGGCGGCGATGTCTCTCGTAAGCGCAAACTTCTTGAGAAACAGAAAGAAGGCAAGAAGCGCATGAAAGCGGTCGGCAGCGTCGAACTTCCTCAAGAGGCATTTATGGCAGTCTTGAAGGTTGGAGACGAGATTTAATAATTTTTTCATTTTGTTTTCAATTTGCCAAATTATTTGAAATTTTGTTGACGACCTATGCCATTTGTTGTATTATTGTATTAATACAGATATGTTGTACTCTGCTTAAAGAGTACTGTAAAAAATCTATTGGGGGGTATTGAGTTGATTTATACAGTAACTTTCAATCCGTCGATTGATTACATCATTCGCTTGGACAAGTTAACAGCCGGTGCAATTAACCGCGTAAATTATGAACAAGTCCTCGGTGGCGGCAAAGGTGTCAATGTTTCAATCGTTCTCGGAAACTTCGGTCAGCCGACAACAGCTCTTGGCTTCGTTGCAGGCTTCACCGGCGCAGAACTCTGCCGCCAGCTTGACGGCTTCGGCGCAAGGCACTCATTTGTTATGCTTCCAAAAGGATTTTCGAGAATCAACGTCAAGGCAAAAGCCGATGTTGAGACGGAAATCAACGGTCAAGGTCCCGATATTCCCGAAAAATATCGCGATGAGCTGTTCAAACAGGTTGAAAGCGATCTCAAAGAAGGCGACACTATTGTAGTTGCAGGCTCAATTCCAAAGACGCTGCCGTCAGATATGTATGAACAGCTTCTCTCTCACGTTCCTGCTGGTGTCAAAATCGTTGTGGACGCAGAGAAAGACCTTCTTCTGAAGTGCTTGAAGTTTAAACCATTCTTGATTAAGCCCAACAATCATGAACTTGGTGCAATGTTTGGCGTCTCAATCCCCGGAACCGACACAGAGAAAATTGCCAAGTATGCAAAACGCCTGCAGGATCAAGGTGCTCAGAATGTCCTCGTTTCACTTGCTGGCGATGGTGCTTTCCTGCTTGATGAAAAAGGTCAAACACACAGCTCCAAACCGCCGAAGGGCAAGCTCGTCAACTCCGTCGGTGCAGGCGATTCTATGGTCGCAGGCTTCTTGACAGGTTACATTGAGAGCAACGGCGATTGTGAGAAGGCATTCAGAATGGGTCTTGCCACTGGTAGTGCTTCTGCATTCTCCGAAAATCTTGCAACTCGTGATGAAGTTGAAGCACTGTTGAAGACTTTCTGATAACGTGATATTAAACTTTAATTTAAAGAAGTGACGAATATGAAAATCACTAAATTTATTCCAAAAGGTGCAATCGCCCTCAATATGACGCCTTCAACAAAGCAGGAAGCCATTGACATTCTCATTGATCTGCTTGCAAAAAGCAATATCATCAAAGACAAGAAATCAGTCCGCAAAGATGTTCTTGCACGTGAAGCAGGCGGTTCGACAGGTCTTGGCAATGGTCTTGCAACACCTCATGCTCAAAACAACAGTATCAAGAAGCCTGCAATTTCAGTTATTACCGTTCCGAATGGTGTTGAGTTTGACTCTATAGATGGCAGGCCCGCAAGACTTCTATTCCTCTTTGCGGCTCCTGAAAAAGCTGACGACAAGTCTCTCACTGAGATGGGTCGCTTGGCTGTTCTACTCATGGATCCAGAGTTTAAAGAGGCTCTCATCAATGCCAAGACTGTTGAAGAGTTCACGAGTCTCATTGAAGCTAAAGAAGCTGAACGCGCGGCATCTGAAGCTAAATCTGCTCCGTTATCGGAGAGAGTCAAAGTTCTTGCCGTCACTGCTTGTCCAACAGGTATTTCTTCAGCACATATGGCGGCAGAAGCTCTCAAGCAGGCGGCTTGGAAGCGTGGTGTTGCCATTCACGTTGAGACTCGTGGTGCCGAAGGTGTCTATGACGAACTCACTGACGAGGATATTAAAGAAGCCGATGCCATTATAGTTGCGGCAAGTGCTCAGGTGCCTACATATCGTTTTAACGGCAAACGATTGATTCAAACTGCCGTTATAACTGGCATCAATAAGCCGGATCAACTCTTGGAACGTGTACTCTCTGGTCAGGCTCCAATTCACCATCAAGAGGACGATGACACCAGCTTTACAAGTAAAATCTTGAAAAAAATCAAAAGTCTGTTCTCCTAATTATCAATGATTATCGTGATTTAGAAAGAAGTGAATGAAATGAAAGTCAATGAAATGAAAGTCAATGAAATGCTTAAACAAGCCCATATTGACAGCAGCGTTCGCAGAATAGGGGGGGGGGTATAGAAATTATTTCCTTCGTGTCCTTCTCGTAACTATGATTTTAACCGTATTTCTTCTTGCACATATGCAAAATTCAGCTTTTGCAACAAGAAGTCTTAAAGT
This sequence comes from Selenomonadaceae bacterium, assembly GCA_017475745.1. Taxonomy (GTDB): domain Bacteria; phylum Bacillota; class Negativicutes; order Selenomonadales; family Selenomonadaceae; genus Quinella. The sequence continues at coordinate 7,453 of JAFVEZ010000046.1, read as the reverse complement.
TGTAAATTATTCTGGTGAAAATGTCGTTGCCCTTTATGGTGTTGGAACGAATTATCCTGGTTGGGGTGATGATATTCTTGGAAATGGTGTTTTGAGAAACGGTTGGTATCAGTACATCAATTTCCAAGATCATGTCCGCTATGTTAAAGTTAAGGCATATTTTTCAGGCGGAAGATATAAATACTGGGATAGCATTGATCTTTATTCCGTAGGTGAAATTCACGTTACTCGTTACGGTGGTTAAAGTTTCAATTTACAATTAATATGGCGGCTGTAAGGGAAAATAGTTTTTACTTTACAGCTTGCCGTAACAATCTTTATATAAATTTAAAGAAAGAAGTGAACAAAGTGAGAGTTACTGAACTGCTCAAAAATGCGAGTATTGATCTCGGTGCTCATGTCAAAGATAAGCAAGACGCCATTGTACATCTTGTTGATCTTATGGACAAGGGCGGAAACCTCAAAAACAAGGCTCAGTATCTGAAAGATGTCCAGGCGCGTGAAGCGTCCGGCACCACAGGTCTCGGTGATGGCATTGCAACACCTCATGCCAAATCCTCCGGCGTTAAGGAACCGGGTCTTGCTGCGATGACCATTCCGGAAGGTATCGACTTCCAATCAATGGACGGTAATCCTGCAAGATTGTTCTTTGCGATTGCTGCTCCGGACGGCGGCAACGATGAGCATTTGATGATTCTTTCTAAGCTCGCCACAATGATTATGGATCCTGACTTCAAGGAAGCTCTTATCAAGGCGACCACGAAGGAAGAGTTCCTCAAACTCATTGACGACAAAGAAGATGGCAAGTTCGAAGCTCCTGCTGCGGCTTCAAGTGCGGCAGCGGCTCCTGCTCCGGCATCTGACCACATTCAGATACTCGCCGTCACTGCCTGTCCGACAGGTATTGCTCACACCTTTATGGCTGCTGAGTCACTTGAACAGCATGCCAAGAAGCGCGGTATCTCAATCAAAGTTGAGACTAACGGTTCCGGCGGTGCCAAGAATGTTCTCACCGCTGATGAGATTGCTAAGGCTGACGGCATTATCGTCGCGGCTGACAAGAACGTTGCAATGGCACGTTTCGACGGCAAGAAGGTCGTCATCACGAAGGTTGCTGACGGTATCAACAAGGCTGACGAACTCATTGATCGTGCTCTGGCGGGTTCTGCACCTGTCTATCATGCAACTGGCGGTGCTGAAGCTGAAAGTGCTGCAGACGTTTCAAATGAGTCACTCGGTCGCCAAGCTTACAAGCACTTAATGAACGGCGTCTCACACATGTTGCCGTTCGTCGTTGGCGGCGGTATCTTGATCGCTCTTGCCTTCTTGATTGATGGTTTCTCAGTTGATCTGAACTCTCTTCCTCAAGATGAGAGAGGTAAATTCGGTTCTATCACGCCTGTGGCTGCCTTCTTCAAGGACACTGGCGGCGCTGCCTTTGGATTTATGCTCCCAGTTTTAGCAGGATTTATTGCTATGTCTATCGCTGACCGTCCTGGTCTTGCTGCCGGTTTTGTCGGTGGTGCTCTCTCCGGTGCTAACGGCTCCGGCTTCCTTGGTGCTTTTCTTGCAGGTTTCCTCGCTGGTTGGATTGTCAACAAACTCAAGAGTGCTACAGAATCCTTGCCAGACGCTCTTGCCGGTATCAGACCAATCTTGATTTATCCACTTTGTGGTATTTTCCTCATTGGTATCATCTGCACACTGATTATCGGTCCACCTATTGCCGTGGTCAACAGTTGGCTCATTGACACCCTCAGCAATATGGATCCTTCTGCCAAGATTTTCATGGGCTTGATTGTCGGCGGCATGATGGCTATTGATATGGGTGGTCCTATCAACAAGGCTGCTTACGTCACTGGCGTTGGCTTGCTTACCCAAGGTAACTACTATGTAATGGCTGCTGTTATGGCAGGCGGTATGGTTCCACCTCTTGCAATCGCATTCGCTACTATGTTCTTCAAGAACAAGTTCACCGAGAACGAGATCAAGTCTGGTCCTACCAACATTGTCATGGGTCTTTCGTTCATTACTGAAGGTGCTATTCCGTTTGCAGCGGCTGATCCTATCCACGTCATTCCGCCTTGCGCTCTCGGTTCAGCAATCGCTGGTGCTCTAACGATGATGTTCGAGTGCACGCTGATGGCTCCTCACGGCGGCATCTTCGTCGTTCCGACAATCGGCAACCCGCTCATGTACCTCGTTGCGATCTTCGCAGGTGCAGCTATTGGTGCAGTTGCTCTCGGAATGTTCAAGAAACCAGTCCAGAAGTAAGATATTAATAACTGACAAATATATTTACCGCCCTACCGTAATTGGTAGCGGCGGTCTTTGTTTGCCTTAATTCTCTAATTCTTCGGCAGCAGCCATGATCGCTGTCATAGCGTGTTCAAATGTCAGTCCGCCCTGTAGATATACATTATATGGCGGACGAAGTGGACCATCAGCACTCAATTCAATCGAAGCGCCTTGTACGAATGTTCCTGCTGCCATGATGACTTGATCCTCATAGCCAGGCATGTCCCAAGGCTCCGGCGCGGCGAATGAATCAACCGGTGAGTACTTCTGAATAGCACGACAGAAGGCAATTAGCTTCTCTGGTGTCTTGAGTTCAATGGCCTGGATAATGTCACCGCGCTTATCAGTAGGCAGCGGGTGGGTATTATATCCTAAACGGCTGAAGAGTCCTGCAGCAAAGACAGCACCTTTGAGGGCTTGGGCTGTCACATGAGGAGCGAGGAATAATCCTTGATATAACAGCCTTGGATCGCCCAAACTTGCACCGAGTTCGTCGCCCATACCAGGTGCAGTTAAACGATATGAAGCCAACTCAACCAAATCAGAACGCCCAACTATATAGCCGCCTGTCGGAGCAAGCCCGCCGCCGATATTCTTAATGAGACTTCCGGCGATGATATCCGCACCAACTTCAATAGGCTCTTGAACTTCGACAAACTCACCATAACAGTTGTCAATGAACGTCACACAGTTTGGATTGACCCTCTTGACCGCTGCACAAATCTTTTCGATGTCCTCAATCATCAATGGATCGCGCATGGAGTAACCGCGCGAACGCTGAATCAGTGCAACCTTGGTCTTGGCAGTGATAACGTTGCTAATGCCGTCAATGTCAACTTTACCGTCAATCAGTGGCAGTTCACGATAGTCAACGCCAAACTCTTTGAGTGAACCTTTGGACTCATGAGCATGCCCTATGACTGTCTGCATGGTGTCATAAGGCTCACCAGTCAAGGATACAAGTTCATCACCTGGTCGGAGGATACCAAACAGGACGGTTGCGAGAGCGTGAGTGCCGCTGACGAATTGAGTACGGACAAGTGCCCGCTCTGCCTTGAAGATAGTTGCATAGAGTTCTTCTAACTTCTCGCGGCTGATATCACCATAAGCATAGCCAGTTGAAGACTTGAAGTGGGCGTCGGAGACCTTCAACTGTCTCATTGCATTTAAGACTTTGACTGTGTTGCTCTCAGATACTTCGTCAATTCGTTGGAAGTAAGGCTTCGCTTCCTCAATTACTTGCTGTTTTAAATCTGCTAATCTCATATATAACCTCTCTATCTGCCAACAATGCCTAACTTGGCTTTGATCGCGGACTTGTTCTCATACATTGCTGCATCAGCCTGACGGAATATCTCTGAAAACTCCTCTGATTTGTTACATAATGCCATTCCGCGGGCGATTGATACCTTTATTTCCTGCTCGTCTACCATGAAGCTCTCATTGGCGGTCTCAGAGTCAAACTGTTGTAATAGGCGCTCTCTATCCTCGTAGTCCTTGTCAGTCAAAATTGCCACGAACTCATCACCACCAATACGATATACGCGGCTGTTGCTGAATATCCTACCGATTAGCTTTGCTGCGCGGCGAATAAGCTCATTACCCGCCTCATGTCCGTACTTGTCATTAAGTCTCTTGAGGAAGTTGACATCAAACACAGCGATGGCGTACGGATTAGTATCAGTATTTCGGCGATGCTTCTCAAGCTCATTGACCTTACGGATATAAGCGGCAGTGTTGAGTACACCCGTCAGCTTGTCGCGATACATGTAAACCTCAAGCTTGGCAACCATATCCTTGATACTGTCAACAAGAGTGCCAAGCTCATTCTGCGCCTTGTAGGAGATTTTAACATCAAGATCACCATCTGCAATCTTCCTCGCGGCTTCCGTGATAAGTATTAAAGGTTTTATCTCGCGCTCTGCAAGCCATATGCTAAAGATAGAGACCAAGATCACGACAAACAACATAACTACAACAAAGCGAATTAACATATTGTTGCGATCAGCATAGATATCATGAGAGAAGGCGGCAATCTTCAGCCAAATGCCGTTGCTGAGATAGGTTTCAGTCTCGTAGACGCCCTTCTTGTTCTCAAATGCTTCTTTACTGTTGTGGTTGGCATAGAGTATATCACCCTTCTTGTTGAGTAGGCAAACATAGCCGTGTTCATAAACCGACATGCGCTTGATCTCATGAATGATATAATCAAAGTCTATATCCATGCCGACGATCCCGATAAATCTATCATCTTTCTGAAGTGGAATTACATAAGAGATCATATAGTGCCAAATACTCTCATTCATGTACGGTTCACTCAACTGAGCAAGGTATCTCTCTTGAGGAATGTGATAACGGTCATTATGATGAGGATTACTCATATGAGTGAATGTAGGCAACTTTCTGCCCCAATCCGTCGGCAATCTTGTACATAGGAAGCCAGCATCGACAATATCCGGCGAGAATCTCATATAGAATCCAATGCTACCGGCGGTTTTTTCTGTGATTGCGGTAAAACTTCGCTCCATTGCAGTGAGATAATTATTGCGATAAGCTTCGTCGTTCCTCAAGCGTTCATAACTTTCAAGCTCACTCAGTGCCAAACTGCCCATGCTGTTGACAGCCATTCTCATATCATTGAATGTATGAGACAATCTCTCACGATATATAACACTCATCTTTTGAAGGTCGTTGTCAACATGATCGTCAATGGTGCCACTTATCGCCATAAAGCTGACAGAACCTAACATCAACGCTGCAATAAAGACTGTAGCCATTTCCAAAAGCATAAGGTTTGTCATGATTGAGCGGCGATACTTCAACAACATTAGGAACATTACTATCAATGTAATATTCATCATAGTGAGAATTTCACCGTTGAACTGCAGCCAGTTATCCATATGATCCAGATCGTAGATTATTCCAGAGACATCAAGAGTGATGAACAGGACAAGGAAGAGACCATAAAGCACGATCAGCGCCAATCTATTCATCTTGGAGACACTTTCCGATTGAACGATCTTATTTGCTGTCGGTAGATGGAAGTCGTAGTTATAGCTAACGAGGATTAGGAAGAGCGGCATACCGAAGAATATCGCAACGTCAAAGTCATTCAGAAAGAGAATACCGGCATAGTCGATAGGTTGACTCAACGGTAAATCAGTACCTTCAAAGAGCGTCTTGACTTCTCTTTCTGTGGTAGTGAGACCGAGAAACAGTGAAGTTGACAAGGTGGATACGAATATTATTGCAATGAATTTTATCAAGTTCTTTGAGTTGAAGGCAAAGGCAGTCTCATCAGTCCATACAGAGTGCCAGACCTTATAGGGAAAGTACCCTGCAAAGAAAACTGCTAGGGCTTCCTTAAGTTGAAACGATGGATAGTGTGATAATAAATCTCCAATGGCAACACCGAACGCTGCAGGAGTTCCCCACATCAGTCCAAGGATTGGCGGCAAGAATGGAGATAGGTCAATGATTTTCGGTGGGATCACCAAAACGTCTTTGCCATAACTAAATAGAGCATAGAAAAAGACTGCTGACAATATGAAGTGGTAAACTCTCTGCTTCAATGATCTCACCTTCTATCATTAAGGATTTTGAAATTCAGCCTCATTGTAGTAGCCAGAGTCAATGAGAACTTCTCTATAGTTGTCCTTGTCGACGAATTGAGGTCTAACGAGAAATGAGGGTACAAACTTAACGCCATTGTTGTAATTGCCAATATCGTTGGTCTCAGGCTCTTTGCCGGCAACAATAGCATCAACCATCTTGACGACTTGTTCAGCCAGCAAGCGAGTATCTTTAAATATCGACATGGTTTGTTCAGCATTTATTATCATGTTCATATTCTTACGATCACAATCTTGACCGGTTATTATTGGTACCTTCTCATCATCAGTATCGTAATAACCCTTATCTTCCAATGCACCCATGACACCTATTGCTACAGAATCGTTGGCACAAAGCGCTACATCTAAATACTTGTCAATATAGTAGGTATTGAGTATATTTAGCATACGTTCCTTGGCGATGTGCTCTTTCCAATGAGGTATGGCACATTGCTTAAGATTGACTTGACGCGACTGAACTACAAGCTGCTTGCTCTGAATATAAGGTCTGAGAACTTCCATAGCACCTTCAAAGAAGAATATAGTATTATTGTCGTCTAAAGAGCCGGCTATAATCTCTAAATTGTATGGACCTCTGCCCACCTTCAAGCCGAGTTTATCTTCAATGTATTCGCCTTGAATAGTTCCAACTGCCAGGTTGTCGAAGGTTGCGTAATAATCAATCGCGTCAGTATTCATTATAAGACGATCATAGGAGATAATTTTAATGCCGTTATTCTTTGCCTTGTCTAGGACTTCTGAGAGTGAATTAGCATCAACGGCGCCAATGATAATGACCTTACAGCCATCTTCTATCATCTTGTCGATTTGTGACACTTGAAGGTCAATCTCATTGTTGCCAAACTCAAGCTCAACACTATAACCGCGTTCGAGTAGTTTTCTTTCGATGTTGGCGCCATCTTGGTTCCAGCGTTGTCGGGTCTGAGTAGGCATAGCAACGCCTATTTTTGTGCTTCGTCTATCTGTCAAGAAGCAACCTGTCACAAATACAATCAATATCAAAGACAGGCAAACAGCAAGTATATTTCTACAATTCATACAGTACAGCCTTTCCTTACAGACGTTAAACTTTCAATCGCGGTTGATTTGAAGGTATTTAGTTGGGCGCGAGCAGTTCTTTGCCAAGCTTTCTAGTAAGAAAGCGGTGGCTTTTTGCAACTTTTTGGCCAGTCAAAAAGTTGACCCGCAACCCCCAAAAAAGGCAGAAAAAATGGATAAGCTTGCCAAATCAACTAACAGAATAATTTAAATCATTATATCATCTACTGCAAATTTTATCAAAAAAATTTAAAAAATTTTTAAAAAATACTTAAGTTTTACTTTAGAAATGACGATATAGTGTTTAGAGATTGGGAAATCACAGGATTGGCCACCCTGTGATGATCAAATTGGTACCCAATGATCAATATACTCAATCCGAAAATTGTGTTATTTGCAAATATGACAATTCTCGTGTATGATGTAGTTTAGGCGGCAATGAATGTTCGCCAATCGTTTTAAACCAAGGAGGAAATTACAATGGC
>JAFVEZ010000005.1 GCA_017475745.1 Selenomonadaceae bacterium | reverse complement strand
ACAGTATACAAAATATAAAGAAGAGTGCGCCAACCGGATAAAACAGTCTGCCGGTAACGCCCTCTTCAGAATTAAATATCGACATTATTTCTCAAAGAATGCTTTGGCGCCGCCATTCATCTCGATTGGAATACCTTTCATGGCGCCTTCCTTATTGATAGCTGCCGCGGCGGAATGTGCAGCCTTGAGACGATCAAGATTTTCAAAGAGAGCCTTTGTGATTGCACCGCCAAGCTCATTGCTCATTTTGTCGGTGGTGATGAGCATAGCCATAACGGAGACAGTTGGCGTGTCGACATCAACACCAGAGTAAGTACCAGCGGGTATGACGGTCTTGGTATAAAATGGGAAGTCCTTTGTCAAGGTGTCTGCCTTATCCTCATCAACAGGTATAACGACAATCTTGGATTGTGAAGCAATGTCCTGGATTGCAGCAGTCGGATAACCGGCAGTTACGAAGGCGGCATCGACATTGCCGTCTTTTAGAGCATTAGAAGCTTCACCGAACGAGAGGTATTGAACATCAATATCATCATAAGTGATACCATAGACAGCCATAATCTGGCGGGCATTTGCTTCAACACCGGAACCTGCAGCACCGACGGCAATTCTCTTGCCTTTGAAGTCAGAGACGGATTGAATACCATTCTTCTCAAGAGTGATAATCTGGCAAGTTTCAGGATAAAGTGCAGCAATGGCGCGGAGATTGTCTATCTTCTTACTGCGGAACATCTCAGTACCCTGCGTGGCATAGTAAGCAATATCATTTTGAACTATAGCCAAATCAACTGACATCTCTTGGAGCATATTGATATTGGCAACGGAAGCGCCGGTGGATTGAGCGCTTGCGTTCATACCTTCAATAGAATTATTGAGTATTTCAGCCATTGCACCGCCGATAGGATAATATGTGCCGGCAGTACCGCCTGTAGCGATATTTATAAATTTGTTGTCTTTGGCGCCACCATTAGCTCCGCCATTATCCTCACCACAACCAGTTGCAAAGAGAGTTGTCAATGTGAGTGTGAGACAAAGTATCATACACTTTATGAGTTTGCCATTAATCATTAAAATCACCTCATTATATTTATGCTTTAAATTATATCTATTGAATATCTATCTGTCAATCTCAATTTACTTTAGTATTATCTGATCGACCAAATAAATAAGTATAGAGCTGACGGTGAGGGTTTGCACGATGCAATAATAGACTCAGCGGTATTTAGATTCAGACCGATAATGTTGACGGCAGCGGCAGCGATCCTTGGAATGATACCGTTGATGGCAAATTAGTTCTGGGGGCCAATGGCGGTTGCGATTGCAGGAGGACTGCTGATATCAACGGTCTTGACATTGTTGGTACTACCGGCTCTATACGGTGCAGTTTACAAAAACCTTGACAAGTGAAATTGAATTTGTTACAATACTTCTCACCATATTAGGTTAAAGAGAGGTTGATAAGAATGTTTTCAAAGACAGACTTTTGGATTGGATTAGCAGTCGGCGCAGTAGCAGGCATTTTCGGTTATAAGTTCTTCAAGGAACGCGACGAGCAAATGGGAATGATTGCAGCTCCAGAGATTCCGCTTGCAGAGCTTCAGCGTCAAAAGGAAGAGTTGGAAGACCTCATTGCAGCTCAACAGGCAAGAGAGCAGAAGTAATCTTGATTGAATCCAAAAATAAATAAAATGCAGAATTAGGAGTTGGTATTGATTCTTGATTCTGCATTATTAGTTTATATTTAGTTACTTCTCTTATTCTCTTTGTGACTCTCTGCCATATATTTCTAACCATTTGCTATCCAGGAGGTATTATTTTGAATTTAAAGTTAGAATTGCTTCTTCGTTCTGTTGAGGTTGTGTCCTATATCCCCGGCAGAGTCAGACTCCGCTCTCGAAAGCTAGTTGGAAATGGCAAGCTGGAGATGGAGATCAAGCGTCAACTCGGTGCCTTCGTGGAGATCGAGTCTGTCGACACCAGTACTGTAACCGGTTCTATTCTGATTACCTATACTCCAGAAATACTTAGGCACAATGCCGATTTACTCAGAGCGGAGAAGTACATTATCTCTCATGCCAAAGTCAAATAAGTATCACTGCTGAGACTTGAAGCGCTCACTATTCTTGAGGAGAGTATCCTTAAGACGACCTTCAATAGCAATAAGCTCTTTCTCTGCTTCTTGGCGTTTGCGTCTGCCTTCGTCTTGTATGCGGACAGTCTCCTCAATCGTGGAGATTAGGTCCTCGTTGACCTTCTTGACGGTCTCAATGTCGACGATTCCGCGTTCATTCTCCTTGGCGGTCTCTATGGTATTCTGTTTCAACATCTCTGCATTGCGCTTTAACAATTCGTTAGTAGTGTCGGTGACAGCGCGCTGAAGCTGAATTGTCGCCTGTTGGTTGTTGAGACCCAAAGCTATGACCATTTGGTTCTTCCAGAGCGGTATAGTATGGTAGATTGCCGATTGCACGCGGTCAATCAGCACTCTATCGTTGTTTTGAATCAGGCGGATCTGCGGTGCGGTTTGGATCGCCAGTGTCTTACTGAGTTTGAGGTCGTGTATTTTCTTCTCGAAGCGGTCTACACTCTGCTCAAAGTCACTGACAACTTGTACTGCCATAGGATCATTGGACTCAGCTGCCTGTGCCTTCAATTTCGGCATGGTGACATTCCGCATCTCATCTAGCTTCTCTTCACCAGCACGAATATAGAGTTGTAATTCCTTGAAGTAACCCAGATTCTTCTCGTAGAGTGTGTCAAACATCACCACGTCCTCCATGAGTTTGACTTTGGAGCGTTCGAGACCTTGTTCAATTACCTCAACTTGAGTAGAAAGTTTGCTATAGCCATCTTTGATGTCCTGTGCCTTATTGACGAGTCCACCTATTATCGGGATATTCTGCAAAAAGCTTTTCTTCTCGCTTGGGTCGAATCCACGAACCTTGCCCACTAAATCGTTGAGCAATTCGCCGACCTGTCCGCTGTCCTTAGTGCGGACCTTGGTCAGAATACTATCAGAGAATTGGGCAACCTCCTTCTGAGCTTCAACACCGAACTTCAGCGGTGTGCTGGTGTCCATTAGATTGATATTGTCCTTGATTGACTGGACCTTGCGGCGATCATCTGGTGAGAGGGTTTCAACCTTCTGCGTCACTGCAGCGATCTCCTGTTCCGGCACGATTGCCGTTGTTGTTGATTCTTGCGACTGCGACTTATTCTTCATTAAATCTTCTAAACTTATCTCTGCCATTTGAGTTACCTCCAATTTTTTAGTTGAATAGGTTCCAACTCAGTTATGTTAATTTGTAGAACGAAGCAAATTGACTGCGACCGACTAAAGAGTCAGTTGTCGTCATCTTCGACGTACTGCAAGTAAAAATCATCAAGCGACATGAACAGGTATCGGATACCCTCACAAAAACCTATGAACGACATCAACGGAATCATCACAAAAGTCAAAGAGAGGAACAGTCGAAGGAAGCCGGAAAATGTCTTACCGCGGTAGAAGAGATGAGCACCGAGCGCACCGAAGAAGATTGCCAGCGCCGATTGAACGAGTTTGCGGTGAATGACCATGGCACGCTTGCCTTCCGGAATGATCGTTAAGTTGTTAATGTCCGCAACAGGACGACCTATCTTCGGCGGCTTGCGTTTGCGACCTAGCTGTTTACTGTAAGGGTTGTAAATTGGATTGCCGTCCTCATCGACAGTATCGAGGTCCAAGGCGATAGGTTGGCGTTTAATGCCCTCTGCGTCGAGTTGTTGCTCCATGACTTTGAGTTCAGCGTCAACTGATAACATCTGATCGTTGAGGACGTGTTCAAACTGCTCAGTGTAAGCTTCGTCAAGTGAAGCCAGCGTACCCTTCATGCGTTCCTTGAGTGCTCTGACTTTATCAGTTGACAGCTCTGTCTCCTCAAGGTCTTCATATTGTTGAACGATCTTGACTGCTCTATCTTGATAGTAATCAATAAACTTGAACGCTGTAGGTATACGCTCTGGGTGCTTCTCCAAGTGAAGGATCAGATTCTTCGCTGTACGTTGCATACGTTTAAGATGATTATTCATTTCTTTGTCGCCAAGCTTATCCTGCCTAGATTGCAGGTATCTATAATCGGTGATGGCCTTGTCGAAGTTCTCACTCAAAAGCTGCGCCTTCTCTTCGTCAATATCCTTGAGAGAGAGTTTAGGAGTCTTCTTCTGACTCTTTATCTTTGATATTGAGTGAACGCCGAGAGCAAGACCACCGATTAGTACTGTCATTCCGAGTCTTGGGAAGTCATCGGCTGCGCCTATGCCACCGAGTACTATCATCATCAACGAAAATATTATGGTAAAGTATTGCACTTGAGCACCTCCGAATTATCCTATTATTATGCAAGTTGATTTTTCACGATTGTAGCACATTTAGGTGGTAATGGCAATAGCTATCAAAGATTTTCAGAACTCTTGACAGGCTCTATCTCTTATACTATAATGACTCTATCAGCTCAAGGCTTCGGTGTTAAGCCTACTTAGGAAAGGCGGATTTAGTGGTGAAATGGAAGTTAGCAGCACTCTTAGTATTGATTGCAGGCACCTCAATAGGCTACTATCTCTACTCTGACGCTGCCGAAGCCGACCAAGTTAAGACTTATGACACTTCAAAGGTCGTCAGAATGGATCTCACCAAGACGGTCAGCGCTACCGGCACCGTTCAACCCAAAGAAAGCGTTGAGGTCTCCAGCAAGATCACTGCTAGGATCAAGGAAGTGCTAGTTCAGGAGAATGACACTGTAACTGCGGGTCAGACGGTGGCTATTCTTGATGGCAAGGATTTTGAAGCCAAAAGAGACCAGGCAAAATTCAAACTCACGAACGCCGAACAGAAACTCACCAGAGTAAAACGCCTATACGATATTGGTGCCAAGTCTAAAGAAGAACTTGAGGACGCCGAGTATGAATACGATACGGCCAAAAGTCTTCTTGAAGAGACCGAATCTGATGTCGCCGAAACGGTCATCACTTCTCCAATGGACGGCGTAGTCGTAGGCGAACCTAAGACGGCTGGATCTATGGCTACTCAAGGCTCAGACAACCCAACTGTGATTATGAGGATTGCCGATCTTAGTGAGAAACAGATCAAGGCAAAAGTCGACGAAACCGATATTGGTGCGGTTGCTGTCGGTGAGAGAGCTGATTTCACCGTTGACGCTCACCCTAACGATAAATTCAGCGCCATTGTGACAAAGATTTCACAAACTGATACTGCTAACAGTTGGGATATTGACAACTCATCCAGCTCGTCCAGTAGTTCAAACTCGGTCATATATTATTATGTTACCCTTGCCGCACCAGACACAGAGAATAAACTTCTGCCCGCGATGACAGCAAGGTTGGATATTGTTGTTGGTGAGGTCAATAACGCTCTTTGTGTGCCGATTGCTGCCCTCAAAACCGATAACAAGGGCGCCTATGTTGAGAAGATCACCAAGGTGCAGCAACCTAACAGTGCGAAGGTGACAGAAACCGCCGAGAAGGTTTATGTCACGGCTGGACTATATGGTGCTGAATATGTTGAAGTGGTTCCTCGCGAGGGCACACTGAATCCTGGTGACGATGTGTCGGTAAGTTACGAAGCAGAAGCAAAGAAGGCAACACAGAGCGGGCAGAGAAGAATGCCGCCGTTCTGATAGGTAACCTTCCAAGAAAATTTAGTGATTTGTTATGGTGTGAGTGATTGTGAGCATAAGTTGATTTGAAGGTATGAAAGCAATTATAAACGGGCGCTGTATAGTGCCGAATGATGTTGGTGATTTCGTCGTCAGAGATAGCTTGGCAGTAGTATTTGACGACTTAATTAGGGCGGTTTTGCCGCTTGGAGATATTGACAGAACAAGGATTAGCGAGGTCATCGATGCAGGTGGCCTATTTGTTAGTCCTGGGTTTATTAATATTCACATTCACGGTTGCAATGGCTTTGACACCATGGACAACTCTTCCATAGCTCTTGTTGAGATATCCAGGTTCCTGCCCTCAACGGGCGTAACCAGCTTCCTACCGACAACTATGACTATGCCGCTGGAGTCCATACACTCTGCATTGAGACGAATTAGACAAGAGATGTCGCAGCCTGCTGGTGAGATGCGAGTGGACACTTTAACCACGCAGGACGATCAAGATATAAGTCCTCGCGCAAAGATTCTCGGCGCCAATGTTGAGGGTCCATATATCAGTTCCGCCTACAAGGGTGCCCAATCTGAGGGTAACATACGTTCGCCTAACTTCGAGGAAATTGCCGACTTTATTGATGTCATCAAGCTCATTACAATCGCACCGGAACAGATTAAATCGGGCAATGACTTCTTACAACGGTGTGCCAAAGCGGGAATCATTGTCTCAATCGGACACAGCGCAGCGGACTACGAGACCTCTTTGAGAGCTATACAAGGCGGAGCAAGTCACATTACTCACCTATTCAACGCTCAAACGGGACTTCACCACCGCAAGCCCGGTATAGTCGGTACAGCGTTGGATACCGAGGTTGTGGTGGAACTGATTGCGGACAATATCCACGTCCATCCCATGTTGCAGCGACTAGTCTGGAAAACCAAGCTGCACAGTCAGATCGTGTTAATCACCGACTCAATGCGGGCGTGTGGACTCAGCGACGGTGTGTATGAACTCGGCGGACAGAGAGTGACAGTCTGCGGAGAACAAGCACTGTTGGACGACGGGACAATCGCTGCAAGCATAGCGCCAATGAATCGCGTGCTGGCCAAGTTCAGAGCTAACAGCGGCGCGAAGATTGCAGAAGTGGTTGAGCTGGTGACAAGGAATCCCGCAACGGAACTAGGTTTCTATAGCAAGTTGGGATCACTTGAAGTCGGTAAGACAGCAGATATAGTCCTCTTTGATGAGGATTTTAATATTCACTCAGCGTGGATAGGACTAAATAACAACTAATCTCGTAAGTGTATTAGATTCAAAGGAGCATTTAAAGTGAAAGAATTAATGTTAGGAAATAAGGCGATAGCGCGCGGCTTGTACGAAGCGGGCGTCTGTTTTGTTTCTAGTTATCCCGGTACGCCTTCGACAGAGATCACTGAGGAAGCTGTCAAGTATAATGACATTTACTGCGAATGGGCGCCCAACGAGAAGGTCGCCATGGAGTCGGCGTTTGGTGCTTCGCTTGCAGGTCGCAGAGCCTTTTGCGCTCAGAAGCATGTTGGCTTGAATGTTGCCGCTGATCCGCTCTTCACGATGAGCTACACGGGCGTCAATGCTGGTTTAGTGGTAGTTGTCGCTGACGACGCAGGTATGCACTCAAGTCAGAATGAACAGGACAGCCGCCATCATGCCATAGCTGCCAAAGTGCCTATGCTGGAGCCTTCTGATAGCGCCGAAGCATTAGAGTTCACCAAACTTGCTTACGAACTCAGTGAAAAGTATGACACGCCTGTCCTTCTAAAGATGTGTACGCGTGTGGCACACTCTCAGTCGATCGTCAATACTGGAGAGCGCACAGTACCCGTCAAAGAGTATACCAAGGACATTGCGAAGTATGTAATGATGCCTGGCAATGCCAAGAAGCGCCACCCAATCGTCGAAGCACGAACCAAGGCGCTCATTGAATACGCGGAGAGTGCTCCAATCAACCGTATAGAGATTCACTCCGCGGAGTTGGGAATCATCACTGCATCAACTTCGTATCAATATGTCAAAGAAGTCTTCGGCGAGGAAGTGAGCGTTCTAAAACTCGGAATGACCAATCCATTGCCGGTCAAGTTGATTAAGGATTTCGCAGCGAAGGTAAAACGTCTCGTAGTGGTTGAGGAACTTGATCCGGTGATTGAGACTCATGTCAAGAGCCTTGGACTTGCCGTTGAAGGCAGTGAACTTCTGCCGCGCGTTGGTGAGTTCTCACAGAATATGATAGCCGAGGCATTTAAAAGACCAACCAAAGAGGGTGTGAGCCTTGACGATACTATACCGATGAGACCTCCAGTGATGTGTGCTGGTTGCCCTCACAGAGGTTTATTCTACAGTCTCAAGAAGCGCAAATGTACAGTTCTTGGCGATATTGGCTGCTACACTTTGGGTGCAGTGCCACCTCTTGGCGCCATTGAGATGACACTTTGTATGGGTGCTTCGATTGGTGCCACACATGGCTTCAACAAGGTTCTTGGCAAGGAGAGCGAAGGCAAGACTGTCGCAGTAATAGGTGACTCAACTTTCGTACATTCAGGTATGACGGGTTTGGCGAATGTCGCCTACAATCAGTCGAACTCAACGATAATAGTACTTGACAACTCAATCACAGGCATGACGGGACACCAACAGAACCCAACGACAGGACTCAATATCAAGGGTGATCCTGCGGGTAAAATCGACCTTGAGAAGCTCGTGAAGGCAATGGGAATCAACCGCGTAAGAGTGGTTGATCCTTATAACTTGAGCGAATGTGACACCGCTATTAAAGAGGAGCTTGCTGCAGAGGAACCTTCCGTGATAATCTCGCGTCGTCCCTGCGCCCTTCTGAAGCATGTCAAACATAAGCCACCACTTTCGGTTGACCAGAACAAATGTATCGGTTGTAAGTCCTGTATGAAGATAGGCTGTCCTGCTATCTCAATGAAGAACGGCAAAGCAGTAGTTGACAGTACTCAATGCGTGGGTTGTGGCGTCTGCAGTCAACTCTGCCCGAAGAAGGCCTTCATATCGAGTGACAACGAGTGAAATTTCATTAGCTCATTGAATGCGGAGATATCGTGAATGTGAAATTAAATCGTAAGAGGAAGGAAGTGGAATCCAATCACCTCTCCAAAGAAGCCCCGCCTTGTAGCGATCGAATATATCAGAGGTATATCAATGCTTGGCGTTATCGGCATACACGTCGGCTCTCAATATCTTCTTAATCCCGCAGCAAATATCCACCTCGTTGCTCTATTTGAGACAGTGACCCGTTTCGCTGTGCCGATCTTCTTCTTCATCAGCGCATTTGGACTCTTCTACAATCTTGATCTATCCAAGCCTTTTGATTATCAAGCCTTCCTGAGACGCCGCTGCAAGGCAGTTTTGATTCCATACCTCTTCTGGTCTTTATTCTACATTCTTCATGACGCAATCTACTACAACTATGGTGCCCCACCACTATTTTACTTGCTGAAGTTACTCTTCTTCGGGTTGGCTAAATATCACCTCTACTTCCTGGTGATCCTATTGTGGTTCTATTTGTTGATGCCATTGTGGATTGCGATTGTCAAGCGAATCACTTCTTCCAAACTCTTGTTCTTGATGGTGATTCAGATGGCATTTGATTACTTTTCAAGTTACAGTGTAACCCTATCGAGTTTGACTTACACCTTGCCGGAAGATTCCCTACTGAGGTGGCTGCTGGAATATCGGCTAAATTATCTGGTACTTCACTACGTGTTTGTCTTTGTGCTTGGCGGATATTTGGCATTGCATATTGAGAGTTTTCTTGACTTCTTGAGACGACGAAGAATGGCTATTGGTCTTGGTTTCATACTCTCACTAATTGGCCTGTTGTGCCACTATTACTCGGTGGTTCTGATTAAGCACTTGCCCGCCGAAGCAGCAGTCAACACCGCGCATCAACTCTCACCAATCGGCATAATCTACACAGTGGCGGCGTCAGTCTTCTTCTTCGGATTGTTCACCTTCAACCTTAACAACTCTTTACTGTTGAAGTTGCTTGGGCGGCATTCTTATTTCGTTTACCTATTCCATCCGCTAGTGATACTCTACCTGCATTTGTTGCTTGATAAGTTAAATCTATTGTTGACGGCGCCAAATGCCATTGTCTTCTACCTCTCGACGGCAGCAATCTCGTTGATGTTTGCCGTTATCTTCCGACATCTTGGTGAACGGTTCCCTATAATCAACAAGCTTACGATTGGCAGTAATTGATAGAACTGAGAGTAACCACGCGCGAATGTAATATTCTTTGACTATATCGCAGCCACGCTAAGATGGACACTCTCAGCTTATAATCGATGTACTAACTAAAAGCACTACCTTCGAGCTATGATGTCTAGAATGGCAGGAGCTATCTCTTCCGTCTTGGCAGTTCCACCCAGGTCAGGTGTCAATGTCTTCTGTTCAACAAGCAAAGTCTCAATGCTTTCGAGGACTTTCTTTGCCCAATCGCTATAGCCGAAGAAGTCCAACATTTGACTGACACTCCAAATCGCAGCAAGAGGGTTAGCCAAGCCTTTGCCTGCTATATCGGGCGCGCTGCCGTGGATTGGCTCAAACATCGAAGGATATTTCCTCTCTGGGTTGAGGTTAGCACCGGCGGCAAGTCCCATACCGCCCGCAATAGCAGCTCCTAGGTCAGTCAGAATGTCGCCGAAGAGATTGCTCGTCACAACTACCTCAAAACGTTTGGGGTCTTTAACGAAGAACATTGCAGCTGCATCGACGAGGAGTTTGTGAGTCTCAACTTCAGGATATTCTCTACTAATCTCATCGAATATTTGATCCCAAAAGACCATGGAATAACCGAGGGCATTGCCTTTGCTGATACTCGTGACGGACTTTCTCTCACGCTTGGCCAGCTCAAAGGCATATCGCATGACACGCTCACAGCCGTAACGGCTAAAAACGCCTGTTTGAAGTGCCATCTCGTTAGGTGAGTTAGGATACAGGCGCGCGCCAACGTTGGCATATTCGCCCTCAGAGTTCTCGCGGACGACTGTCATGTTTATATCCTCAGTCTTGACTCCAGCAAGAGGGCATGGCGCGCCTTTGAGGAGTTTGACTGGTCTGAGGTTGATGTACTGATCGAAGCCGCGACGAATTTTCAGCAGTAGCTCGCCAAGAGAGATATTGTCTGGTACGCCTGGTGCTCCTACTGCTCCAAGATAGATAGCGTCAAATGAACGTAACTTCTCAAGTCCATCTTCTTCCATCATTTGGCCTGTACGCTTGTAATACTCACAACCGTATGGAAAGTCAGTAAACTCTACCTCAAATGCCTTTGACATCTCAGCAATGCCACTGAGGACTTGCTTGCCGGAGCTGATAACTTCTGGACCTATTCCATCTCCAGCAATTACAGCAATTTTTAATTTTTTCATCATTAACACACCTTTCTGCCGCCTAAACTGCGGCATTTTGATTTTGTGGAAAGATTAATCATATGCCATCTCTTAAAAATTAATTTTACCCTATTGCACAGGATTTTCCTGCTCCCCGTCGAATATTTTTTTTAATTAATATTACCAGCGATTAGCAGGAGGTTGTTACCATGTTGAACCTAAACACCTTGGACAAGGAAGACGCCCTTGCCATAATCAAGGAGCTCTTCGCTGAGATGTGTTCCTCTCGTAGACAGCTCAAACCTATTCTAACCGAAATTCTTCGTGCCATAGACAATAATCTATTCATTGACGCTGATTCTGATGAGGTTAAAGACCTTCTTGAGCAAATACTCCAAATGCAGGAAAGCCTATCTCAAGTTGACGATCTCAAGAAGGCTGTCTCTACCAAGCGTTTGAGCGCTATTGACGACGCCATAAACGAAATTGATCGCAACAGGATAGTCACCGAACTCAAATCTGTTCTATCCAAGTTCAAGACTCTTACTTGTGATTCTGGTGATGAAAACGAGATCGACGCTGCCAAGAAGCTCAAGCGACAAGCTCACAAATTATCTGTCAAGGCTGACAAAATCAGTGCAGAGCGCTTCGCCGAAGAGGGCGCCAAGTTCATTGATGTTGCCGATAAGATAGAGGACTCTTCCAAGCTCACCTCTTCTTCCTTCATGGAGATACAGGAAAGCTTTCCTGAGAACAGATTCCTTGCCTACTGTATTATGAAGGGTTCTTTACGATTTGACGCTATAGTCGATGATATTCAACCACAAACTGTCACCAATCTTCAACCAACCGTTGCCACTCAACAGAATATAACTCAATCAGACACTACTCAACACCCAACTACAGACGATCATCAAGATATCGACACTATCTTGAAGCTCGTTGACAAATACGATCTTCGTCCCAATGCCCTATTCATTGATGAAGAATCTATTACCGTCGACACCAAGACCCTCAAGAAGAAGCTCTCTGTCAAGAGTCTCACCAATAAGCTCCACGACTTTGCCGATGGCTCTGAGTCTCTGGCTTATCCTATCCTTCGTACTTTCTGCAAGTGCCGTGTCTTTTCTGTCGATCCTACCTTTGATAGCTATCAGCAAGACGATAAGGCTAGGCATCTTATTCCTGCTATCGTTGATAAACTCTACTCTTGGGCTATTGCCGATAAAGTTCATTGGCAGGGTATCGAGTTTTTCTATCTTAACGACCGTGGCAGAGATCTCCTTACTCGCTCACTTTCTATCACCCATACTGCTGATACTTTTGCTAAATATGATATTCCTATACGTCGCCTTGCTGCCTATCTTCGCCGCTTCATTCTCTTCAGTGCCGCTCATGCACTTGGTCTCAAGAATGCTAACACCAACATATCTGTTAATGCCACTTGCCATTGGCTTCGCTGTTCTTCCAAGCGTTCTACCCTTTCTACCAACACTACTTTCGTCTTTACACTTACTCTTCTTGCTAATGAGACCTGGACTGAAACCTTCGCCGCATTCGTACATGCCACCCACAACGAAGATATTACCAGCGGTGCTAATGCCGTGATTATCCTTCTTCCTGTTGTAATTAGCACCGAAGAGAGTGTCAAGTGGCTTCAACTTCTTACTGAAGTCGCTGGAGACACGCCTAAAGTATATGCTCTTAGTATTGCTGAAGGTGGCTACAGACTGACGGACGCTGAGGGAACAGAGATTGATATTTCTGAATGGTCCAATATACTCTCGTTTGATGAGATTAGTGATGCCGAAGATATTGATACTGATACCGAAAATGTTGATGAAAATTACGACAATACTGAGATTGATAATGTGCCTGATGTTGATGATGTTTTGGATAACAGTTCTCTTGAGGATACTTCAGATGACACTGAGGACATTAAAGACGCTGAGGAAACTGAGTATACTAAGAGTATTGATATCACTGAGGTTGATGAAATTGATGAAATTCCTAAGAGTGCTAAAGATACTGGAAGTATTAAAGATAAGCACGATACAAGCAGTATAACAGATCACCTCAATGATTTTGAAGTAGCTGATACACTCCTTGATGGCGATGATAATTACTCTACCCGAAAGTGCCTACAGAGAGCAACAGATCACTTCTTGAATGGACATGCAGGGCGCGGTATGCTCCTGCTGCACATGCTTGATTTCGACCCTGCCTTTGGTGGTGAAGATTGGGCATCAAGTCTTACTCTTGAGACAGGTTGTATTCTCGACGATCCCTTATGCAGCCGTCGTCTGAGCAACGTCGATCCCTTTGACTTTTGGGATACTTTCTTTGTTATTCCCTATTCTGAGAGTACTGACGATATCGACTATCTTAAACTCGCCGTGATGGTTAAGAGCTTCTTTGCTCCTCCAGAACCTATGAGCTTTCAACTCAAAAGTCGCTGGAATCAACTCAACGATGACAAGTCCAACGCTGCACTGAAAGATTGCCCTTCTGCCAAAAAGTTGATTGGTCTCTTTAAGAATTTTGCCGAACAGACCCACACTTCTTTTGCGTCCTGTCTCAATGTAGATCATTCTGATGTTGAAACTCAGTTGAAGAACGCTGTGGACGCTGTAAGAGCTGCCTGCGAACGTACCGATGCTATCTCCCATATGCAGCTTAGGCACCCGCGCTCTCAAGGACTAGTCAAGCTTCTCTATGAGCCTAAAGGCAAGGTTCGTCAACTCTTGGACATTAATAATCCCTATCTGACAGAAGACAGCATTATTGAGTATTGCTCTCAATTCACCGATGAGGATATCAAGAGATTAGACCTACAGAGTGCGACTATAAGTGAGGACATCTTCTCGGAGAGTAAGGTTGGAGAGTACCTCGATGACATTTGGAGTAGCATAAAGGTAGATTCTCGCAGGAATGAGAGATTCACTAGTGTAGAGAGACCGCGCCAGATCAACGTTCTCAAACAGGCACTTGCCGCTATGCTCTCTTATGCCTTTGCCAAGCGGCATATTGAGGTTATCAAGAACTCAGGCAGCCACACGGCACCTACCACTAAGGCATTGGAGATTTTGAAAGACATTATCCGCGAGCTTGTTGAAGCAAGTTCTGATTCTCACAAAAAGTCTATAGGGTATGCAGTCTTTAGTCTCTGTGTGAGGAATATTACAGCACAGATCAAAGGTGAAAACAAACCACTGTATTATCGTGATTGTCTGCTTGGCACCAAATACCTTGAACTCGGCGTTGAGGGTCTTCCTATCTTTAAATCTTACGACGTGCCTGCCTTTAACTTTACTAATCGCATCTTAGCTTACGAAAAGGCGTTGGATAACCTAGATCCGAAAGAGATGGTCAATTCTGCCTATGAGACTGCTGTAAGAGGTTGTGACCTCGGTATCTTGACTTTGCTTGAGGGCAACTTCCGTGAGCTGTTAGATCGTTCAGATGAGGAGCTTAAACGCCGCAGAGAGAATGTCAGCAAACAGGTTGAACGTCAACTCGATAGGATTTATCACGAGTTCCTGGACAATCTGGAGCTGGACCGCAACTACGATAGAATCACCGATCAAGAGGAGATTGAACACTATATTAGCATTGCCGCAGAAGCCAAGGAACACTTCGCCGAAACCAAGAACGCCGGTATCTACCAGCGATTCATTAGCGCCTGTCGTTCGGAGATTGTCAAGACCGCTCTCCCACACAAGAATGCAATGGAACAACGTCTCAAGAGTCTGGAAGACACTCTTTATGCAGATTTGGGTACAGATGAGGAGCTTGGTGAGAAGTATCCTGTCATTGCTGAGATACACCGCCAGTTGGATTTAGGCAACCTTACCGTTGCTGAAGACTATCTCAATCGCTGGAACGATTTGGGGGGACAACTTGGCAGTCTTGAAGTCGTTGAGAGTCGCAATGACGCTTTCGAGGACTTTTTAAAAGAGTATGAGTATATCTTTAATGCCTGTTTGAAGAATAAGAGTGAGTCCTTAGAGAAGATACATACACGCTTGAGAGGTGGTTCCGCTAAAAACCGCACCGAAAGGGACGCCGCTGACTTCGTGTCTGCCTGGCAGGGTCTTAACACCGACTACAAGGCCAAGACTAGAGCGGAGACCTCTCTGGTGGAGTTGTTGAAGCACTTGTCGTTTGGCAGTGCGGTTGTTGATAGAGCTGAGAAGATTCCACCTAATCAGTGGAACTTTCATGTAGCCTTTCCTGATTATCGTAGATCAAAGGCAGCCTATCCTCACCCGTTCGCGGTATTTGGTACTGACACCGCCGTTAAGGGCTTGTCAGTCACCTACCTTGCCGGTTCAAGGTCCGCCGATAACATCACCTCAGCGCTAACTTCAACCACCCAACCTTCAGCAACTATCTGTATCGTTGATGCTGCCCTCAGTCTTGCCGAGCGCCGCCGTCTAGCCCAAGCCTTCAAGCTTCGTCCTGATCTCAGAGACATCATCGTCATCGACCGTGTCCTTGCCATCTACCTCACTCGCTTCGAGGATAGTGTCCGCGGTGTCAAGCTTCTCAAGACTGCTCTACCCTTCGCCAATGTCCAACCCTACACCACCGGTGGTGTCGTTGCACCTGAGATGTTTATTGGACGCTCCAAAGAGCTTGCAGCTATTCGCGATATGCTTGGTCCCGTCTTCGTCTATGGTGGCAGACAGCTTGGCAAATCTGCACTTCTTCGACAAGTTCGCAACATCGAAAATGATCCCGCTGCGTCTTGCTTCGCCTTCTTCATTGAGCTTAAAGGTCTCGATACTGAAAGGTCACTGGAGAAGATCGTCAGAGAACTTAAAGAGACTGGATTAATCAGTGAGAATGAGACCGTAGAGACTTGGGACGACTTTGCTTCAAACATCAGAAACCTCATGAGCGGAAAGGCTGAGGAGTACAAAGTGATTGCTGGTGGCAAGACGCCCAATAAGCTGCTCCTTCTACTTGATGAAAGCGATGAGTTTTTAACTTCAGCCGCAGAGGGCGAAAGTCGCGCTATTGATGTGCTGCGTGAACTAAGAGAGACCTTTAGCGGCAAGTTTAAGTTCGTCCTTGCGGGTCTTCATAAGGTCATTCGCTTCGAGAAGAACTCCTCATTTGGCAACCTGGATCACATCTCGGTGCTGCCCTTCAGTCCAACTGATGCCCTGGAGCTGCTTCTTAAACCTATGAGTTACCTTGGCTTCAATATCGAGGACGAGAGCTTGATGAGTGCCATCTTCTCAAAGGCAAACTACTATCCAGGCCTGATACAGTACTATTGCAAGATGATTGTCGACGCGGCGGGTGATAACTATGTCAATCGCAACTTTGACGTGACGAAGAATCCACCCTACAAACTTAACGACGAATATTTAAAGAACATGCTTGGCAAGAGGGACTTCCAAGACGAGATCAACAAGAAGTTCCAGATAACGCTCAAACTGGACGATGACAACTACTATGAGATTATTGCTCTAGTGATAGCAACAGCGTACTATGAGCAGGGCAGACCTGTGAGCGTGAGTGCCAGTGAGATACGAGAGGTTTGCTACATCTACGGCATAGATAGGATTGCGGAGATGAGTGGCGATGAGTTGGAAGGACTGCTGAGTGAGATGGTAGAACTGAACCTTCTTCGAGAGGTCGAGGGCGGTTATGGTTTCAACCGCTATGCCTTCTGGCACATGTTGGGTAGCGAGAGTGAGGTAGAGAGCAGGCTTTCCTCTTATGGTAGTGGACAGTAACCAACGGTGATAGTGAACCGATCGCAAATATGAGCAATCCTCAAAAGAGAAAACCATGAACAAAATCAACACAACAAGGAGAGCTACCATGAATAAAAATATGACACCACTCAACGGCGAGGATTTGGAAGCCTGGTGGGAGAGAGTACCAGGCGCTCGCAGATTCCTTCAAGATATGGCTTCGGAAGCTGAACACAACAAAGCTGTAGTCGCTGATATCGCTGAGGATGATGTTGAAGGCTTTATTACGATATTTAGCGAAGTCATTCAGCGCCGTAACTATTCAACCGTGATTGAGAGATACGATCTCAACAATGATAGCGGCGAAGAGGACTTTGTGACGGAACTAGCTGCCAAGTTTGCACCCGATTATGTCCCTGATCTAATGAGTGATTCAATGATAATGGACGTAGTCTCAAAGGGTATATTATCGGGATATGTTGTCTTTATAAAAGTCAACGTCAAACTCAACTGGCTGACTGATCTAGTAAGTGATTTTAACAAGGTCAATTCGTTAGATAAAGGTACTTTGATATTCTTAACTTCTGACACAATGCCGTCACAAATCACTATGAACCTTACAGACTATATCTCACCATACGATGTCCAATTCTTCGCGATAAATTTGCTTGAGGACACGCACCTGTCACAGATTGAAAAACTTTATACCGCAACACTGACTTCCAAACTTGCAGGCACATCAGCGGTAGTAGCTAAGAACCTTGCAAGCGCCGAACTCTACCAAAACGGACTAGAACTTGCCAAAGAGGTACTAGGGAATAGCTTTTCGGAACATAGATTTGAGCAAGTAGTTTGGGAGACTCAGATACAATTTGCCCTGCCGATAGTTGAAACTATTCGAGAGCGCTTGATAAAGCGAAATCAGGCAGCTTTAAATAAGATATTACCAGTCGCCGACGAGTTTGGAAAGTTTCTGGAAGACCCTTTAGATATGGAATTGAGACATTTACACTTCTATGGTGGCGGCGATAAGGTATTCTCACAATCAGACTGGGAACTACTGGAGACGGTGTACAGAATCAGAAATGACCTTTCACACCTATTCACTATTGATACAGAGCGCTTGAAGCACCTCTTCACCTTGTCTGATTAGTAATGTGACGTAGCAGTTAGACTAAATCAAAAACAATCGGAGACTATATCCATGACTTGGAGACAAGAAACTCAATTAAAATCAATCCTCCAAAACGAACGTGGCTACGTCATTCATAGCGGCGGTGGTCGTTCAAAGTTTGCCCTGGTATATCCAAACCTATACAAGATCGGAATGAGCAACCTCGGTATCCACATCATCTACGAACTTCTCAATAACCGCGCTGATACAAGCTGTGAGCGCTTCTTCCTTCCAGAGCCTAAGAGTCTAGGACAGATAGAGCGCGCCAAGACGCCACTACTGAGCCTAGAGACTCAAACTCCGCTCTTCAAATTCCCTCTAATCGGATTTGCTGTTTCCTTTGAACCTGATTATTTCAATCTGCTGAAGATACTAGAACTTGGCAGAATTAAGCTGTTGTCAAAAGAGCGTAAAGACCTAGACCCAATAGTTATTGCAGGCGGACCCTGTGCAACCTTTAATCCAGAGCCGTTGTCGTTATTCGTTGATGCCTTTGTGATTGGCGAGGGTGAAGCAATTCTACCACCACTACTAGATACTATCTGTGCAGCTAAAGCTGAGGGCTTATCGCGAACTCAGACCTTGCAAAAATTGTCAACTGTAGCTGGAGTGTACGTACCTTCAGTGCCGAGACAGACCAAGCGGCAATGGCTGAAGAATTTGGATAGTCACCCAGCACACACGGTCATTGTGACTGACGACACTGAGCTCAATATGTATCTGATTGAGACTGCTAGAGGCTGCGGACGACATTGCCGCTTCTGTATGGCAGGTTACTGCTTCCGACGCCCGCGGAATAGGTCACTTGAAGTGTTGAAGTTAGAGGTCGAATCGGCCAAGCACTTCGGCAAGAAGATTGGACTAATGGGTGCGGCGATATCAGATTATCCTTGGATCAATGAGCTTTGTCAAGCTATTCGCAATGAAGGTCTACCAATGTCAGTTGCATCATTTCGTGCGGACTCCGTGACGGCTGAACTTGTTGAAGCGCTGGTCTCAAGTGGACTGAAGACCTTAACAATCGCACCGGAAGCTGGAAGTGCCAGAATGAGGGCAGTTATCAACAAAGGTATAGAGGAAGAGCACGTCTTTCGTGCGGTGGAGCTTGGACTTGCCGCAGGTGTGAGGAACTTCCGCCTGTACTTTATGATTGGACTGCCATTTGAGACTCTTGAGGACGTTGAAGCGATTGTGACACTCTCCAACAGACTCAAGGAGTATATGCAGAACCATTCTGGCAGCGGTAGATTAACCCTAAGCGTCAACCCATTTATTCCCAAGCCGTTTACGCCGTTTCAGTGGGCGCCGATGGCAGATAAGAGGTACATTGAAGAAGCGCTGAAAATGCTTCGAGTCGGTCTAAAAGGAAAGAACATAGAGCTAATCACCGAATCACCACGCGAGTCAATAGTACAGGCAGTCTTGGCGAGAGGTGATAGTCGCATCGGTGAAGTTCTACTGAAAGCACATCAAAACGGAGGTATCAAGACATTCCGACAAGTGCTAAAGGAACTTGAGATCGACGTTGGCTATTACCTTTACCGTCAACGCGATAAAGATGAAGCCTTGCCCTGGGACCTCTTGGATCAAGGATTTACTAAAGAGTACTTGTACAGCGAATATGAACGGGCACAGAATTTACAGAAAACACTGCCCTGCTTCGACAGTTGTAAGCGCTGTGGTGTCTGCAGTTGAAGTTGCTCCATCAATGATACCTGTGACATCATCGTCGCAGGTATTTATTTTAATATGAATTAAATTAGACTTGACGAAACTGAATTAAACGTGTAGAATAGTGAATAGACTATGAAAGAGTTTGTCGATATGACTCATTTGCTGATAAACTACATTATCAATGAAAAGTATAATTTAATTAATATATAATTCAAAGTCCAAAGCATTAGAAATGGAGTGAAACATTTGCACAGGTTATTAAAACCAACCTTAATATTAGTATTAACGGCAATATTGTCGATAGTGGCTTCAATCATGCCTATAAAAGCACAGGCCATGCCCGAAATACTACCTCTTGATAAAATCGAAGCTGGTATGAGCGGGACCGCCTACACTGTCATTGACGGTTCTGGAGTGATAGAACCGTTTCAAGTAGAGATTATAGGATTAATGGATAATGGCAAAGGTTCAGCCAAAATGCTAATGGCAAAAGCTTCTGGCGAAGTAATTGACAAGGTTGGCGGAGTACTGCAAGGAATGAGCGGATCACCGGTTTATATAGATGGCAAATTGGTCGGAGCACTTGCTGCCGGCCTTAAAGAGATGAGTCCATATACCTTCTTCATAACACCCATTGAATCTATGCTTCCCATGTGGTCAATGCCCGATCCAAAGGCAATCAATAAATATCGTCAGGCTGCGAAGAAGACTTCGACTATCTTGACTAGCAAGGCTGAGAACAAGTCCAACGAGAATAAGCCTAACAGTGATGCTCCCGCAACCAAGACTGAATCTACTGATACCAAGCCTGCTATCTCAACAACTGATGTTAATTTAAATAATCCTTTGTTATTTGAAGGCCTTAATAACGATGGTTTTACATTCCTGTCAAATGAATTTAAAATGAATTATTCAGCACCTATGGGCGGTGCTGAACGTACCATTAAATATGATGCAGTTCTTGAACCGGGCAGTCCTGTTGGTATTGCGGTTGTCTATGGTGATTTCTCAGTCGGTGCAACTGGTACTGTCACAGCGGTTGAAGGTAAGAAGATTCTCGGCTTTGGGCACCCATTTACCCATGCTGGAAATGTCAACTTCTTCATGACGGACGCTGCTGTTATCGGTTCTATTAGTGGTGAGATTGGTACCGGTGTCAAGGTCTCCAATATCGGTAACATAATCGGCCGTATCAATCAAGATCGTGAAGCTGGCATTGCGGGCATCTTGGGTACCTTTCCTTCAGTTGTGCCGATCACAGTGAAGGTTAGTGATCCCTCGCTTGGTAAAGTTGAGACTTACAATTCCTCTATAGCTTACAATGAGGACCTAATCCCGCGTCTCGGTGCTTCGATTGCTTATGCGGCACTCTCAAAGACTGCTGATTCACTTGCAGGCAGCACGGTAGATGTGGTCTTCAAGATCAAGACTAATGCCGTCAAAAGTGGAACCCTAGAGCGTAAGAATATATTTTATAACCCTGCAGATGTAGGACAGGTTGCAGTAATTGAGTTTATGCAGGCACTTGGATTGGTTTGCTCTAATACGGCTGAAGAGTCAGATATCTTCGGTATTGATGTCGATATGACGCTTGACAGCGAGAGAAGGACTGCTTCAATCATTAGTGCAATTCCCAATAAGTTGAAAGTCAAACCAGGTGAGACTGTCAATCTAACTGTGACTTTACAACCTTATCGCAAGAGCGCTGAGACGGTGGTTGTGCCATATAAAGTGCCAATCACAATGAAAGAAGGTCCATTGACGTTGGACATTCACGGCGGTGCAGTGGTGTCATTAGCTCAAGCTTTAGCAAATGCTGGTGTTATGACTAGTGCTGATCCAAAGGAAGCTTCTAAGAGCTATGAAGAGAAACTCATGGAATTTGTCAATACCGGCAAAAATAACCAATTAGTGGTTGAGATCGGCGCTGTGACAGAACCTAAGACTGAAAAAGAACTTAAACGTGAAATTGCACGCGTTAAGAAGATTCAAGAGAAAGCGGCTAAACTTGCCAAAGCGGACAAAAAAGATGATAAGGAAAATCAAAACAATGAAAATCGGGTCGAAACCAACTATATAATTGATAACGTAATTCATACAATCATAGATATTGATAAACTTTGATGACATGCATATCGGACAAAAAGCGAGGAATACACTTTGGAGAAATTGATAATACGTGGTGGAAGAAGACTCAGTGGAACCGTGAAGATCAGTGGAGCAAAGAATGCCGTATTGCCTGTAATTGCGGCGACTCTTCTCGGTCAGGATAGAGAAACCTGTTTAGAGGAAGTGCCTAATCTTGATGATGTGGCGACTATCAGTGAAGTACTGAGAACATTAGGCGTTAAAGTTAATCACGATAAGACTGAAGGCAAACTACACGTCGATGCTACAACAATAGAAAATATAACGGCACCCTACGATTTAGTAAGGAAGATGCGCGCTTCATTCTTGATTATGGGTCCTTTGCTTGCAAGACTCGGTGAAGCTAAAATCTCACTCCCAGGCGGCTGTGCCATTGGTACTCGTCCTATTGATCTACATTTGAAGGGCTTTGAAGCACTTGGCGCAGAAATATCAATAGGACACGGTTATATTGAAGCAAAAGCTCCAAACGGTCTCAAAGGTGCCAGGATTTATCTTGACTTCCCATCCGTCGGCGCTACTGAGAATATTTTAATGGCGGCGGCAATGGCAGAAGGTCAATCTATTATAGAGAACCCTGCCCAAGAGCCGGAAATAGTCGACCTCGCCAACTACCTTAACATTATGGGGGCGAAGATTCGTGGTGCAGGTACAAACGTCATCAAAGTTGAAGGTGCCAAGAAGTTGGTAGCTCACGACTATACTATCATTCCTGATAGAATCGAAGCCGGCACTTATATGATCGCTGCGGTAATGACTCGTGGCGACATTTACGTTGCAAATGCAATCAGCGAGCACATCAAACCTGTCATTGCTAAACTCAAGGAAGCTGGTGTAACGGTTATTGAGGACGTTGATGGTATTCGCGTCACTTGCGATCGCAGACCCAAGGCAGTTGATATAAAGACTCTACCTTATCCAGGCTTTCCGACTGATATGCAGGCCCAGTTTATGGCAATGCTTACAATCTCTGAAGGCACAAGCGTCGTGACGGAGACCGTCTTCGAGAACAGGTTTATGCATGTCGATGAGCTTAGACGAATGGGCGCGAAGATTAAGATTGATGGCAGAACCTCAGTTGTCCACGGCACAGATGTCCTCACTGGTTGCCAAGTCAAGGCTACAGACCTTCGTGCAGGTGCAGCAATAGTGCTTGCGGGACTCATTGCCGAAGGTGAAACCCAAATCGGATACATTCACCACATTGACCGCGGCTATGATAATCTGGTCGGTAAGCTCATTAGTCTCGGTGCTGACATTAAGCGTGTCGATCAATAGTGTATATAATATACAATTCAAATTCAACCGCGAATTTAATGTGAGGGTTCTTTAATTGGCCGCGTTATTTTTGTTCAATTACATCATATCATGCAACGCGGCTGATATAAATCAATGAAGTTGAACTTCTTTGCCACTCTCTTAGTTACAAGAAAGTGGATACACCCTTAAATCAACCACTTAATTCTAAAGTACTTGCAATCGTTTTCACCATATGCTAAACTGTAGTCAAGGAGTGGATTTAATGATTCAGCGTACTCTTGGCGGCAGATATTTGCTTGAGGAAAGCATCGGCAACGGCGGTATGGCAGAAGTATATAGAGCGCAGGATAACTTGCTGGATCGTACTGTTGCAGTTAAAATACTTCACGCCGCCTATCAGAATGATACCGAGTTTATAGAAAAATTCCATCGTGAAGCCAAGGCAGCAGCCTGTATGTCTCACCCAAATATTGTCAATATTTACGACGTAGGCGCTGACGGCGAAGATCACTACATCGTCATGGAATATGTTCCAGGCTCTACCCTCAAGAAAAAGATTCAAGACGAAGCGCCATTGGATATTCCAACGGCAGTACACATCGCCAAGGACATTGCAGATGGGCTTGCTCATGCCCACGCAAATAATATTGTCCATTGTGATATCAAACCTCATAATATACTAATGACTTCCGACAATCGCGCTAAGATCGCTGATTTCGGGATTGCTCGTGCTGTCACTGAATCGACAATGACTTATAGTGGCAGTGTCGTTGGAAGTGTACACTATTTTTCACCAGAACAGGCAAGAGGGTCGGGCATAACACCTAAATCTGACGTATATTCACTAGGTATAGTGATGTATGAAATGCTTACAAATCACTTGCCGTTCAATGCCGATAATCCAGTCAGTATAGCAATGAAGCACGTTGAAGAGGAACCGACGCCGTTGAGTGTTTGGCGTCCGCAAATCTCTCCTATACTTGAAGCAATCGTTTTGCGTGCAATGAACAAAAATCCTGATGTTCGCCCTTCCAGTTTTGAGCTTGTTCAAGAATTGGCAAATGTCGAAAAGACTCTAGGCGTAAGCAAAGAAGTCGATCCTGATGCAACACAGGTGCTTCAAAGAGTAGAGACACCTGTTTCAGTGCGTCGTATGGTAGGAACATCTCAACCGAAAATACAAGATGCTGAAGTCTCAAATACTAAGCAATCATTCTTTAAATCTAAATTGTTTATGGCAGGGCTGGTATTGGTGCTGCTAATAGGCTTCGGAATAGGCTCAATAATCTCGTTCGGCAGTTTTGGCAAACAAGAGGAAGTGGTAGTTCCGGAAGTTGTGGGTAAACAGTTGGCACTTGCCAGACAGATATTGGAAGATGGCAAACTTCGAGTAAATGTAGCCGAGACATATGATGCTTCCGTACCACCAGGACAGGTAGTCTCACAAGACCCTATAGCAGGCAGGTCTGTTAAGGTTGAAAGGCTTGTGACGATTTACGTCAGCAAGGGCGGAGAAGATTTGGATATGCCTGATTTGGCAGGATTGAGCAAGTCTGCAGCAATAGAACGACTTCACAAGGCAGGATTGGTGTTAGGCTCAGTCTACGAAAAGTATGCCAACGAAGAACCAGGTACTGTCCTCTCACATGATCCTTCTGCCGGCACAAAAATATATCGAGGACAGACTATAGATTTGACTATATCTCGTGGTATAGTGGGATCGCCATATGAGAAAAAGGACGAAGAGAAGTCCGACTCAAAGGACGCCAACTCGTCTGATAAGAAAGACACAGATAATCAGACAGACAATACGGAAGGTATTGACGCTTCAGGCAACAGAATCAACTATTCCGAAACAGAGGGTGAATCTTCAAATGAGTCGCAAAATGAAGGATATGAGACCGAAGCTACTGAGGTGTTCACTTCCGGTGATGGCTCGGATTCTTTTGATGATCTTGCACCTAGTCGCGATGATCTCGCCAGCAAACAGAGATAAAGTAAATCATTGTGTTAATCTCGAATAGAGCAAAACGCGAACGTAATATCGTGTTCAATAGAATAAAATATAAACTAAATATTATAAGCCGTTCTGAAATTTAACTGGTACAACAGATTAATGTATAGGAGGTTAGATCTTGAAAGGTAAACTCATTCTTGAAGATGGAACAGTATTCAGAGGACAAATATTCGGCGGCTCCAACCAAACCGCAACGGGCGAAGTCGTCTTTAATACCGGCATGACAGGCTATCAGGAGATTTTGACCGATCCTTCCTATTGCCGTCAGATCGTTACTCTCACCTATCCGCTGATCGGAAATTACGGTACTTCCAAGATATTTAATCAGTCTTATAAGTCCTTTGTCAGCGGCCTAGTTATTGGCGAGCTTTGCGATAATGGCAGTTCCAGTTCTATGGAGAAGTCACTGATTGATTACTTATCAATGGAGCGTATACCTTGTCTCTTTGATGTCGACACCCGCGCCGTTACGAGGAAGATCAGAAGTGCCGGCACGATGAAGGGTGTCATTGTCTCCGAATATACCTCTCAGGCAACCATTGACGAGATGATGAAGTTGCCCATTAAGCGCGATGTGGTTACTGAGGTTACAACTTCCGATGCTTACACTATTGGATCTGACGACAAGGATGCACCTTTTGTTGTGGCGGTAGACTTCGGCGTCAAGTTGAATATTCTTGACTCAATGCAAAGATTGGGCTGTAGATTGACTGTTGTGCCTGCCTATACTCCTGCTGAAGATATTCTGGAAATGAATCCCGATGGTATATTCCTCTCAAATGGTCCTGGTGATCCGAAAGATGTGCCGGAAGTTGTTGAGGAGATCAAGAAGCTTATTGGTAAGAAGCCGATCTTCGGAATATGCTTGGGTCATCAGCTTATTGCATTGGCGCTTGGTGCTGATACTTACAAGCTGAAGTTTGGACACAGAGGATCAAATCAACCTGTCAAAAATCTCCAAACCGGCAGAGTTTATATATCTAGTCAAAATCATGGCTATGCTGTTGATGAGAAATCTCTACGGAAACTCCCACTTGAGGTAACCTATGTATCAGTCAACGACGGTACAGTGGAAGGCTTGAGACACAAGAAGTTACCTATATTCTCCGTGCAGTATCACCCTGAAGCTTCACCTGGTCCTGATGACAACTTGTACCTTTTTGACGAGTTCTTGAAGATGATGGGTAAATGAAGTTAGGAAAGAGTACAAGAGAATTTTAATGAGTATAAGTTAGAGGATATTCGTAAGTATTTCATGAAAAAATATATTTATTTCCTGCAACAGGAAAGTAGCAAAGGGTTTTACTTCATTGCGGTCACTTCAGACGACCTTGCGTTTCGTGTTGCAGACTACTCACATCACGTTCGCGGTTTGAATTTTATGAATTAGTACAGTTAATTAAATTAACGGGAGGCTTAAGAGTGCCGAAGAAGAAGAATTTAAACAAAGTAATGGTCATAGGTAGCGGTCCTATAATCATAGGACAAGCTGCAGAGTTTGACTATGCTGGAACGCAGGCTTGCCGCTCTCTAAAAGAAGAAGGTTTGAAGGTCGTGCTCGTAAACAGCAATCCTGCAACGATTATGACTGATGCACATATCGCCGACAGGGTTTACATTGAACCTCTGACGGTTGATTTTTTGACTGCAATTATCGAGAAAGAACGCCCTGACGGTTTACTCGCCACTCTCGGTGGACAGGCAGGCTTAAATCTTGCCGTTCAGTTAGCTCAGAGTGGCGCCTTGGAGAAGTACAAAGTGGAGCTTCTTGGCACACCGCTTGAAGCTATCAGAAAGGCTGAGGATCGCGAACTCTTCAAGGAGACAATGCAGCAGATTGGTGAGCCTATACCCGAATCGGCGATTGTCGAGGACGTTCACGCTGCCGTTGACTTTGCAAATGAGATCGGTTATCCGATCATTGTTCGTCCTGCCTATACCCTCGGCGGCACCGGTGGCGGCATTGCCGAGAATGAAGAAGAACTCATTGAGATAGTCATCAAAGGTCTCAAGTACTCAATGATTGGCCAGGTGCTTATTGAGCGCAGCGTTGCCGGTTGGAAAGAGATTGAGTACGAGGTTATGCGCGACGGTCATGACAACTGCATAACCGTTTGTAATATGGAGAATCTCGATCCTGTTGGAGTCCATACTGGTGATTCAATCGTTGTTGCGCCTTCACAGACTTTAACGGATCACGAATATCAAATGCTCAGAACTGCTTCACTCAAGATAATCAGAGCGCTGGGCATTGAAGGTGGCTGTAACGCTCAGTTTGCCCTCGATCCAAACAGTCAGAGATACTACGTTATAGAAGTCAACCCGCGTGTCAGTCGTAGCTCCGCGCTGGCTTCCAAGGCAACAGGCTACCCGATTGCCAACGTTTCTGCTAAAATTGCCATAGGTTATACTTTGGACGAGATCACTAACGCCGTCACTCACAAGACCAAGGCTTGCTTTGAGCCTTCTCTTGATTATTGTGTCGTTAAGATACCGCGTTTCCCGTTTGACAAGTTCGTCTATGCTGACAAAACTCTAGGTACACAAATGAAGGCGACCGGCGAAGTCATGAGTATTGACAGATGCTTTGAAGGCGCGCTTTTGAAGGCTGTAAGATCGCTTGAGATTGGTGTC
Organism: Selenomonadaceae bacterium; assembly: GCA_017475745.1. Taxonomy (GTDB): domain Bacteria; phylum Bacillota; class Negativicutes; order Selenomonadales; family Selenomonadaceae; genus Quinella. The sequence continues at coordinate 25,552 of JAFVEZ010000005.1, read as the reverse complement.
AATCGCCTTCACCTTGAGAAGATTGACGCCTGGGACGATGATAAAGTGCGTCGCCGCTTGGGTCGTTGTAATGATGATAGGCTGTTTGTCATTGCCGAAGCGTTTAGAAGAGGTATTGCCACGATAGATGAGGTCTATGAAATCACCAAAATTGACAGATGGTTCCTATACAAGATCAAGGCTATCTCTGACTTTGAGAGAAAGCTTTCCAAGGAAGACTTGACGCCCAAGACACTTCGCCAAGCCAAATATTTGGGTCTTGCTGACATATCTATTGCAGAACTTACCGGCAAGACCGTTGACGCCGTTCGCTCAATGAGACTGCAACAGAATATCTTGCCGATGTATAAGATGGTCGATACTTGCGCGGCAGAGTTTGAAGCAATGACGCCTTACTATTATTCAACCTTCCGTGCTGAGGTTGACGAAGTAGAAGTTAGTGATAAGCGCAAGGTAATCGTTCTCGGTAGCGGTCCAATCAGAATTGGACAGGGCGTTGAGTTCGATTACTGCTCTGTTCACAGTGTTTGGGCACTTCGTGAGATGGGCATTGAAGCAATCATCATCAACAACAATCCTGAGACTGTCTCCACTGACTTCGACATCTCCGATCGCCTATACTTCGAGCCACTGACGACAGAAGACGTGCTTAATATCATTGACAAGGAGAAGCCAGAGGGCGTTATAGTCCAATTTGGTGGACAAACTGCCATTAATCTTGCCGCGTCACTTGCTGAAGCAGGTGTCAAGGTCTTCGGCACCTCTGTTGATAATATTGATCGTGCTGAGGATCGTGAGCGCTTTGATGAGGTCCTTACGGAGACACAGATACCTAGACCACGTGGCGTCAGCGTTACTAATCTTGAGGACGCTATCACCGGCGCCGCTGAGATTGGTTATCCTGTTATGGTGCGCCCATCTTACGTCCTTGGCGGCCGTGCTATGGAGATCGTCTATAATGAAGACGAACTTAAGGACTACATGGGTCGTGCTGTTAAGGTTACGCCGGATCACCCTGTTCTTGTTGACAAGTACATGCAAGGCACAGAAGTTGAAGTTGACGCGATTTGTGACGGAGTTGACGTTGTGATACCAGGCATTATGGAACACGTTGAGCGCGCGGGTGTCCATAGTGGCGACTCAATCGCTGTCTATCCTCCGCAGACTTTGCCTGCAAAGATTGTCTACACTATCATTGACTACACTAAGCGCCTTGCTACAACTCTACACGTCAAGGGCCTGTTGAATATTCAATACGTTGTCGCGGACGGCAAAGTATACGTCATTGAAGTCAATCCACGTTCCAGTCGTACTGTGCCATTCTTGAGTAAGGTGACTAACATTCAAATGGTTGACGTTGCCACCAAGGTTGCTCTCGGACATAATCTCAAGGAAATGGGCTACTACAGTGGTCTTGTTGAGCCTAAACCCTACGTTGCTGTTAAGGCACCTGTCTTCTCGTTTGCTAAGATGCAGGACGTTGATATCAGTCTTGGACCCGAAATGAAGTCTACCGGTGAAGTGATGGGCATTGACTATCATTATGCAAGAGCACTTTATAAGGCTATCACGGGTGCTGGTATGAATATTCCACTTAATGGCTGTATTCTCTTCACCGTCGCCGATAAGGACAAGGAAGAACTCAAGCAACTTGCTAAAGCTTATGCCGAACTCGGTTTCAGTATCGTTGCCACTGAAGGTACCGCTAAAGCTATCAGAGCGGCGGGAATTGATGCGGAGATCGTTGGAAAGGTACATGAACGCTCAACGGACATCATTCAGATGATTAAACTCGGCAAGATACATATGGTTATTAATACCTTGACTCAAGGTAAGCACATCGCCAAAGATGGTTTCAGAATAAGACGTGCAACGGTTGAGCACGGAATCGCCTGCTTGACTTCACTTGATACCGCTTGGGAACTTCTCCGCGTGTTGAGCTTCATGAGAGAGCGCCGCTTGGTTTATAGTCTAGCTCTCCAAGACTATGTTGGCGGTGGCGACGATCTTGCATAGTGAAATATCATTCATGGTGTCAGCTTATGCTATATTTTGGCTGATCTTCAACGGTTATCAAGTAGTAGATCAAATCAAGAAGCTGGCAACTGATAAGAAGGTCAAAGAAGAGAAAGACGAAGAACTCATTGAGAAGTTGAACGATCAAATGGTTATCTTTGCCGAACTAACTTCTATGAAAATCTTCGTCTTACTGTGTGCCGTGGTGGTTACGGTTGTCTTTGCCATAGATTTATTTGGTTACTTCCTCACTTATGCCTACCTTCCGCTTGAGGGTATGCGGCAGATGTTATTCTATGCAGCGGCAATCGGAATGTTGCTGCACAACTTCATAAGGATTGCCGATTTCACCAAGATAGTTAGGAAGCTAAATGAGGAAGTCTCAGTCAAAGAAATCGTTAAAGAAATGAACTCTTACACCGTTCCTCAAAGAGTATTCTTCATAATTACCAATCTTGCTAATCTCTTCTTTGCCTTGCAGTTTACTCTATTTTGTATGTTTTGAGATAGTTTTAAATCTCTTGGAAAATTACCTTAGTGATTACAAATCTTAGAGTTTTCCAGAGATTTTTTTACTTTCAGATTTAAGTTCATAAAGAGCTTGAAATTTATCCGATCTGAGTTTAACATTAGTAATCCATGACGTTTTAAGCTGCAGCGGTGAAAGTAGCCGAGAAAGTATTATAATCGTAGTTCATGCTTCTGCTGATTAATATGAATCTTTCAGTTGCATTGCACCAATGCCTAATCTCAGCGCTGTCACTGTCCTTCCAGGAATTAAGAAAGTTATTCATTTCTCCTCTGTTGACGCCCAGTGTAGCTAAAACTAAGACGAAGTTCTCACCCAAATTATTCATAGCAACACTGTCACTAGCACTTCCTGCAATCATCACTTTTGAAACGTAGCCTTCCTTGTTGGCGAAGAGACTTATTGTTGTCTCGTGACCGCTTGAACCATTGGTACAAATGTAAGTATCGTAATTATCATTGCTTAATGTTTTTTGCGGCATTTTGCGAAGAATCATGTTATTCTTACCCATATTCTGAGCTACCTCATTGTAGCGGTAGTAGAAGCCGTCACAGCCGTAGTCACTAACTCTGACGATTGATCTTGCAAAACTTACATTACCGATAATTACAAGAAACATCATTGATAGTACAAATATTTTGCTTTTCACATTGCTCACCCTTTCCGAATAGATTATTGCAAGAGAAGTTAGTAACAGCTCTTAATCGCTATCGCTCTGCCACAGTTTGCCACTGATAATGTCCATGCAGGATATACAGCCATTTGTGAAATACGAACCTGTATCCATTAGCAATATCTTATTATTGCGGCGCCATTGCGGCTTAATGTTCTCAATACTTGCCACTTTCTGATAATCCTTGCGCCAAGTCTCTAAACTGCCTTCAGGATTTAGCAGCAGGAGCGGCGTATGGCCGACAACTATCACAGCATCACCATCATAGTGATTGAAGAACTCATCGCGAATCCACAATAGAGATGTAGCTGTTTGCTCTTCAAGAGGAATTTTAGGATCAACTCCGGCATGACAGAAGAAGTATTCTTGCCCGTTTATCTGCCTGCGATAAAATAACGGTAGTGATTCGGCAAATTCAACGACCTCGGACATGAGATTTGGGTGATCTTTTAGTTTGGATTTTATCTCCTTGGCTGTCTCATTGCCGCCATTGAAAATCCAGTTGATATCGCCTTCCCTAATGCAGTCGATCATCATCTGCTCGTGATTCCCTCTAAGGGCAATGATATTGTCTCTTTGAGACTCGCGCATAATCCACCTTATCATCAAAAGATTTTCCGATCCGCGATCAATATAGTCACCAAGGAATATCACAAGATCGTCATCAGTAACATTCAGCTTGTTGTAAAGAGATTTAAACCTCGTATAATGCCCATGAATATCACCGATAACCAAAACCCGCTTGTAGTTGACAGTGTTATCTGATATATTGTAGCTGACTTCACCTTTCTGACGGCTTTTTATCAAGTTGCCAGTCTTTGATGTAATCAGATCCTTCATTAAGCTAAAAATCCACATGTTGCCACAACTCGCTTGGGTGATTGATAAGTATTTCTGCGCCGCTTTCGATTAACTCACTCTCAGGACGAAAACCCCAAGTAACACCGATACTGAGAAAGCCTGCATTGTGTGCAGTTTCCATGTCAACAGAAGTATCACCAAAATAAGCAACATGTCTCGGTTTGACATTGAATTGAGCTGCAATCTTCAAGACTTTTGCAGGATCGGGCTTGCGCGGAAGGCCTTTTTGATCGCCAATAACCGCAGCAAACATATTCGCAGGGAACATTGCAGATATTATCTCATCTGCTGCAAACTGCTGTTTATTAGTGCAGACTCCCAACGGAATATTCTTTTCTTGGAGACCTTTGAGCATTTCAAGGATACCGTCATAAGGGTGCGTTTTAGTCGTCAAGCGGTTCTTATAGCAACCATTGTAATATTCAAGTACCTCACTTACAAAGTCAGAATCACTTGATTTATCCTTAGGAATACTGCGTTCAATGAGCTTTCTAGCGCCGTTGCCGACGAAGTACCGGCACTCTTCAAGCGTGTGAAGTGGAAAACCGTAATGCGTCATCGCTTCATTAACGCTATCAGTCAAATCCTCCAAAGAATCAATGAGTGTGCCGTCCATATCGAAAATTGCTGCTTGATATTTCATGGTCATCTCCTCTTGCAAAATGTTCGCCAATATGTTTTAATTATACTATTCAAATTGCTAAACGTCAATATTTTACGATAATATTAAGGAGGTGCAACATGCCTTTAGAGCGTATATTTATGGATTTTATTAAGAAACCTATGGAAATCGAAAACCGCAGCATGGAGATTATCGCGCCTTACCTAAAGGATTTAAATCTCACTGAAGAAGAAGTGAAGGTCTATTCAAGAATAATCCACGCTGCCGGTGATGTTGAATATGCACCGATCATCAAATTACACCCTCAAGCGATTGCAGCTACAAAGACGGCAATCAAGAGCGGCTGTAATATTTACACTGATGTTGAAATGGTGCGTACAGGTATTAATAAGCGAACTCTTGCAAAGTTTGGCGGTGAAGTTTTCTGTAAGGTTGCCGATGAAGAAGTTAAGAAGTTAGCTGAAAGAGAGAGTATAACGCGCTCAATGGCAGCAATGAGGAGTTTTGGCGACAAGCTCAACGGTTCAATTATCGCTATCGGTAATGCTCCAACCGCCTTGTTTGAAGTCCTCCGCCTTGTTCGCGAAGACCATATCAAGCCAGAAGTGATAGTTGGTATACCTGTCGGCTTCGTCGGTGCGGCGGACTCAAAGAAGGCACTCGCTAAACAGAGTCAAATTCCATATATCACTGTTGAAGGCACCAAGGGTGGCAGTCCGATTGCTGTCGCTGCTATAAATGCAATCATCTACATGTTGGACAATTCGAGGTAGGTTATGTCACTGAAGAAATATAAAACCGTCTTGAGTGGTGAGACATTCGAGACAGAGTACGAGATTAATAAATCCAAATTCATTGCTCATGTCAAGCAGGTTGAAGATGAAGAAGAAGCTAAAACTTTTCTACAACAGCTCAAGAAGAAGTATTTTGACGCTACACATAACTGTTCAGCTTGGGTTTTAGGCGTCGACGGTGGCAAGCAAAAGTCCAACGACGATGGTGAACCTGGCGGCACTGCAGGAAATCCAATATTAGAGACAATTAAGAAGAATGACTTGGTTAATGTCATTGTTGTTGTGACACGATACTTCGGCGGAATAAAGCTCGGCGCAGGTGGTCTCATTCGCGCATACTCTCATACTGCTGCGCTTGGTCTCTCTGCATCAAAAATTGTCACCATGACGCCCATGCAGCGCCTTAGTATCACTGTCAACTATAATCTTTTCGCTAACGTTGAGAATTGGATCCGAAACAAAAATATCACCGTCGAGAATAAAGATTACACCGACAATGTGACAATCTCTCTTTTACTGCTGCCCGAAGAAGTGGAAACACGATTGACAGAATTAAAAGACTTGACATCAGCGAACTTTTCAAATAAACTTGAAGAAGAAATATTAGTTGCCATTGAAACTAAGGAGAGGGACGACTGATGAAAAATATTGCAATACTTGGATCGACTGGATCGATTGGCACTCAAGCGCTTGATGTAGTTAGAAGTCATGCTGAAGAGCTATATATATCAGTTCTTGCAGCAAACTCCAATGACGAACTTTTGGAAGAGCAAATTGAAGAGTTTAGTCCTGAGCTTGCAGTATTGTCTGATGAAGCGGCCTATCAGCGGTTGAAGTCACGATTTAAACACAAATCAACTCAACTTGCAGGTGGAAGGCAGGCTTTCATTGATTGTGCAGCTTTTGATGACGTTGATATTGTGCTGACTTCAATGATGGGCTTTGCTGGTCTTGAGCCAACTTTGAAGGCAATTAGTTCAGGAAAAAATATTGCCCTTGCGAATAAGGAGACCTTAGTCGTTGCTGGTGAACTTGTCATTAAACGTGCTGCGGAACACGACGTTAAAATCCTGCCGGTTGACAGCGAGCATGGAGCCTTCTTCCAATGTCTCCAAGGTGAGGATCGCAAGGCAATCAAGAAACTCTTACTGACTGCTTCTGGCGGACCATTCAGAGGTAAAAAGCGCGATGAGCTTAAAGATGTTACGGTTGAACAAGTCCTATCTCACCCGATCTGGAATATGGGACAAAAGATCACTGTTGATTCCGCAACACTTGTCAATAAAGGACTTGAAGTTATTGAAGCCAAGTGGTTGTATGGTGTCGATTACGACCAAATTCAAGTAGTTGTTCACCCTCAAAGTATCGTCCATTCGATGATAGAGTTCTGTGACAACTCCATAATTGCACAACTCGCTTCAACTGATATGAGACTTCCAATTCAGTATGCACTCACTTATCCTACTAGAATGTCATCAACCGTTGAGAGCCTAAATTTTTGGAAGATACAATCTTTGACATTTGAGAAACCGGATATTGACACCTTTAAGGGTTTGAAGTTTGCATATGAAGCTGGTAGAATCGGTGGAACTGCTCCTTGTATCTTCAACGCGGCAAATGAAGCTGCTGTCGGTGCCTTTCTTAAGGGCAAAATAAAATTCCTCGACATCTACAATGTGATCGAGGAAACAATGAGTCGTCGAGAAGTCATTCAGAATCCAAGTTTGCCCATACTCATAGCTGAAGACGCCGCCGCTCGTTCTATTGCCGAAAAGCTGTGTGATAAGTGACACTGCTTGTAGTTTGATTGAATTTGCAGAGGTTTAAATGCGTAAGATTTGTATTATAAATTGTGCCAGCATCGGAGATACCCTATTGGCAACACCTTTGTATCGTGCCATAAAAAAACATCACCCTCAATGTAAAATTGTCAGTGTTCTATCCTATGCTGGTTACGAATTACTTGAAGGTAATCCTTACATTGATATTATAAAGCGATATAAAAGGGTGATTCATTTGCGCCTATCATCAAGGCTATGTGGCAGTCAGATGCGGCACTTATACTTGACGGACACTATCGTAGTGCATTGATGGCATTTATTGCATTTGTTCATAAGCGCATAGGACCCGGCAGGGATTTCATAAATATACATACATCAGGGCAGGAACTGAACTTATTTGAAGTTCAACGGTATATGGACGTATTAAAGCATGTTGGTATAGAAGATGAGGACTTAACCTTGATGCGTCCTCTGCCAAATCCGGAAGAAAAACATCATATAACTGAATTAATTGATGATCTGAGAAAACGAGCGAATAAAATTGTTACAATCTCGCCATACTCTTTGTCAACATTGAAAGATTGGGAACCCGAAAAATATACTCGTCTGATTGATAGATTGCACGAGAATGACTGCGAAGCGATTTTAATCGGTGGCACGAGTGATATGTCGAAATCCAAAAAGGACTTCAATAATGCCGTTGATCTAGTTGGTAAGATAAATTTGAGGGAATCTTCGGAAGTAATAGCTCAAGCTGATCTTCACGTTTGCGGCTGCACGTCGATGTTACATGTGGCTTCTTCTGTCAATACTCCGTCTGTCGCCATCTACGGCCCGACAAGTCCAGTTCAATGGGCGCCGCGCCACAACTGCACCGTAATTACACACAATCTGCCTTGCTCACCTTGTTATAAAAAAGATGTGCATGTCTGTGACAATAATAGATGTATCAAAGACATCACTGTAGATGAAGTTTGGGAAGCTATTGCAAATAGATTAAATCTTAGTGTTGATTAGAGGTCTTCAGACTTCCATGATTATAGGCAGAATCATTGGACGGCGGCGTGTCTTGTCGAAGAGGTGTTGTGCCAACACGTCTTTGACACTCAACTTTATCGTTGACCAATCAGTAATCTGCTCATTTTCGCAGAACTTTAAAACTTGTTGAACTCTGTTCTTCGCTTCGTCCATGAGTTCTTCGGACTCTCTAACATAAACAAAGCCACGAGATACTATATCAGCATTTGATACAACGCGGTGTCCTTCTCTGTGCATTGTTATGACAACTATCAAAATGCCGTCCTGTGATAGCTGTCTTCGATCTCTGAGGACTATATTGCCAACGTCGCCAACACCTAACCCGTCAACCATGACAACGCCTGCGGTTACTCTGCCGATTATCTTACCGCTTTCACGTGTAAATTCATAAACACTGCCATTCTCACCGATCAAAATATTGTCTTTTGGCATGCCGAGTTCCTCAGCCAGCTTGGCATGACTTACCAGATGATGTAATTCACCATGCACCGGCATGAAGAACTTAGGACGAATGAGATTGTGCATTAACTTTAACTCTTCACGTGAAGCATGACCGGAGACGTGAATACCGTCACTGCGACTGTAGACAACACTTGCACCAAGTCTGAGCAAATTGTCGACGGTCTTCGTCACAAGCCGTTCGTTGCCGGGTATCGGTGTCGCGGAGATAATAACCTTATCACCAGGAACAATGTCAACCTTTCTGTGGTCGCTTACTGACATTCTAGTAAGGGCACTCATTGGTTCACCTTGAGAGCCGGTGGTAGCTATGACAATGCGGTGAGCCGGATAGTTGCCTATCTCGTCAACGTCAATGATAGTACCTTCAGGCGCGTGAATGTAGCCAAGTTCCAGGCTAATATTGACAACATTGACCATACTTCTGCCGAGAATTGCCACTTTGCGCTTGTACTTAACGGCGGTATCAATAACCTGTTGTATTCTGTGGACATTCGATGAGAAAGTGGCGACGATTATCCTACCGGTTGCACTGCTAAATTCACGATCAAAGGCAACACCGACAGTCTTCTCGCTAGGTGTGTGTCCTTCCTTCTCAGAGTTAGTTGAATCAGCCATTAAAACCAGTACACCGCGGCTACCAAGGTCAGAAAACCTTCTAAAATCCGTCATGCGATTGTCAATCGGTGTATAGTCAAACTTAAAGTCGCCCGTATGAACGATCATTCCAATGGGTGTCTTGATTGATATACCAACAGAATCGGGTATTGAGTGATTTACTCTAATAAAACCTACATTAAAGCAGCCTATATTGATATTCTCACCAGGTGTAATAGGCTTGAGACTTCCTGAGTCGACGCCATTCTCTTTAAGTCTGCCCTCAAGTATTCCAAGCGTCAGTCGTGTTCCGTATACTGGAACGGACAACTTTTTGAGGATATATGGTAAAGCACCAATGTGGTCTTCGTGTCCATGTGTCAATACGATTGCTTTGAGACATTGTTGATTCTCTAAGACGTAAGTGATATCTGGTATCACTAAATCAACGCCAAGCATATCTTCGTCTGGAAACATCAATCCGGCATCAAGTAAAATCATATCATCGCCATATCTTATGACGTTCATATTTTTGCCGATCTCACCAAGCCCGCCGAGCGGTATTATTTGCAGTTTTTGATCATTTTTCAAATGAAAATACACCTCCAAAACTAACGTGGAATTATAAACTAGAATAAAAAGACGCCGCTCTCAGCTTCCGCTTTCCACATTCTATAAAATTATAATCCGAACAATTCATCATAAATATTTTAACACGTAATATTTACAAATGCAATCACTTTAGAAAATATTGTGACTGATCTTTGAAATTGTGATATAATCATCTCAAAATGCAATAGTGAGGTTAGAGTATGAAGGAAATGATTTTAGTCTTAGATTTTGGCGGACAATATAATCAATTAATCGCTAGGCGTGTCCGTGAAAATAATGTCTACTGCGAAGTACATAACTACAGTGATGAGATTATTGACAAATTGAAGACACTTCAACCACGCGGAATAATCCTAACTGGTGGACCTCAGAGTGTCTACGCTGATGATTCGATTAAGTGCAAGTGTGAACTCTTTGAGCTAGGTATACCGATATTGGGTATCTGTTACGGTGCCCAGGCAATGACCTATGCTCTTGGTGGTTCTGTCGAGAAGGCTGAGGTCAGCGAGTACGGCAAAACGGAGCTTTCTATTAATGACGATTCACAAGTAATCATTAATGTCGAGAAGGAGTCCGTTGATTGGATTGTTCCCGCTAAATCAAGAATATTTGACGGTGTTGAGAACAATTCCGTAGTTTGGATGAGCCATACAGATCGCATTACAAAGGTACCAGAAGGCTTTGTCGTCACTGCTTCAACTGAAAACTGTCCTATCGCTGCGTTGGAAGATGCGAGTAAAAATCTCTATGCCGTGCAGTTTCACCCTGAAGTTGTCCACACCGTTGAGGGCAAGAAGATTTTCGGAAACTTCATTGATATTTGTGGTTGTTCGCGTGATTGGCGTATGGCTTCATTCGCCGAGGAGACAATCAATCAGCTCAAAGAAAAGATCGGAAACAAAAAAGCGCTCTGTGCATTGAGCGGCGGTGTAGATTCGTCTGTCGCAGCGGTGATGATGAGCAAGGCTATCGGCAAAAATTTAACCTGTGTCTTCGTTGACCACGGTCTTCTACGTAAGAATGAAGCTGACGAGGTTGAAGCAGTATTCAAGAATTATGACCTTAACTTCATTCGTGTTGATGCCGGTGAGCGATTCTTGACGAAGCTCCAAGGTGTGACTGAACCGGAGCGCAAGCGCAAAATCATCGGTGAAGAGTTTATTCGAGTTTTCGAGGAAGAAGCGAAGAAGATCGGCGCCGTTGACTTTTTAGTTCAAGGCACTATCTATCCTGATGTCATTGAGAGCGGTCTTGGCAAGTCTGCAGTGATTAAGTCTCACCACAATGTCGGCGGTCTGCCGGATCATGTTGACTTCAAGGAGATTGTCGAGCCGCTGAGGTTGCTGTTTAAAGATGAAGTCCGTGAAGTTGGTCGCCAGTTAGGTCTGCCTGAGCATTTGGTGAGTCGTCAACCATTTCCAGGTCCAGGTCTTGGGATTAGAATTATTGGCGAGGTCACAGCGGACAAAGTTAAGATCGTCCAAGAAGCTGATTATATCTACCGTGAAGAGATTGCCAAGGCTAAAGTGGAAGGTTTAGGGCAATATTTCGCAGCGCTTACAAATATGCGGTCAGTTGGTGTTATGGGTGATGGTCGGACTTATGACTATGCAATCGCTTTGAGGGCAGTCATGACGAGTGACTTCATGACTGCAGAAGCGGCACAGATTCCTTGGAAAGTCCTCAACACTGTTGCAAATAGAATTGTCAATGAAGTCAAGGGCGTAAATCGTGTCCTCTATGATTGCACCAGCAAGCCGCCCGCAACTATTGAGTTTGAATGAACTGATCTTTGTAGTGTCAAGCTGTAGGGCAGCAATTAAAAGATTGCCAGAGTCTTGAACAGTAATATCCAACAGAAGATAGTAAAACAAGAGAGTGCTGAGGTAAACACCACGCAGTTACCTGCAAGTTCACTGTCTCCGCCCATTTGCTGTGCCATTGCGAATGACACCACAGCGCAAGGCGTTCCGAAGATCGCAATTAATGTAACAAAGTCAATACCTCTAAATCCAAGTGCAATAGCTATTGACAGCATAATGGCAGGCACTATCAGGAGTCTTCCGATTATACAGCCGGTGAGTTGAGGTCGGTGCTCATGTGTGCTGCCAAACTTAAACGAAGCACCAAGTATGATTAACGCGACAGGTGTTGTTGCTGCGGCAATCTGTCCTATAGGTTTGAGGACCGGCTTTGGAATGTGAATACCAAGTATCAAACAGAGAGCACCGGCGATAGCGCCGAGTATCATAGGATTCTTCAGTACGCCCTTGAGGATTGGTAACAATGCGAACTTACCACCTCTGAAGGTCTCAAGTGCAAAGACAGCCAGGACATTGTAAATCGGTACAATCACAGCGATCATCATAGTCGATACCGCGATATTCTCATCACCAAAGATGTTGGCGACAATCGGTACGCCCATCAACACAAAGTTACTGCGAAATATTGCCTGCACCATGACGCCGCGCCGCCGATTGTCTGGCTCAATTCGCGGAATGATTATCATTAATATCGTGAAGACCGCCAGAACTCCGCAAGCACCGAAGAGCATTAGTTTTGGACGGAACGTTGAAGCTAAATCCGTTGTATAGAGACTGTGAAACATCATACAGCAGAAGAAGACCCTAAACACCATTCTGTTCATGTGGGCAAGTTCCTCGTCACTCAGCCACTTGTTATATTTAACGAAGGCACCTATCGACATGAGCGTGAACATCGGAACAACCGCGCTTACTGCTACAATGAAATTGCTTATCATAAATTCCTCATTCATATTGTCACACCTCTTTCGTCAAGTATTTTACCACGATCAATCCAAACCGTCCACCACAATAAAAACCTCTCGTTGCAAATTACCGCTTTGAGAGGTTTTCTTTAATTTAGAAGGATATCATCAATCTATACTTATCAGTTCGTAGTGCGGATTGCCCATTTTGAGTTCAGCCATTGCAGCGAGTTGGTGAAGGCCGTGACGTGACTCAATGCGCTCTCTGAGGTCTTTACTGTCTTTTGCAGCGTAAACCATATCAACACAGGCTTGATCTATTGCCAAGATATCCGTCGAAGCTACCATGCCAATATCGGCCATTGTAGGCTCTGCTGCGGAAGTACCCGCGCAATCGCAGTCAACGCTCATTCTACGCATGACATTGAGGAAGACTATCCGCTTGCCGAAGTGGTCACAAGTCGCCTTGCCGCTGTCCGCCATAAGTTCCATGAACTCATCTTGAAGCGGCATATTGTGTGCCCAATCTTCGCCAGTCGGTGGCATATTGGTGCCCTTAGTGTAACCGTGAACTTGGCGCTTGCCCATTTGGCCGGACGCCATACCTATAGCGATATTCTTCAACGAACCGCCATAACCGCCCATTAAGTGACCCTTAAAGTGCGTCAAGACGACGATTGAGTCATAGTTGAGAAGATTCTTGCCCATCTCTACTTCTTTGAGGTGCTTGCCGCCATTGACAGGGAAAGCCACGCCGCCGTCTCTATCCATGATGTCAACATCGCAGAATGTCCAACCGTTCACTTTGAGAGTCTCAAGGTGACCTTCAGTGGTGTAGCGATCACCAAGGTACATGGTATTGGTCTCAATGATATTGCTGTTTGGTATTTGCGCCTGGAACTTTTGAACCATGTCACGCGGCAGAATGTTCGGGCCGTTCTTCTCGCCGGTGTGAAGTTTGATACCGACCTTGCCAAAGATACTCTCATTGACGCGTTTGTAGAGTGCGATAAGATGTTCAGCGTCAATCTTCTTGGTGAAGTAGACTTTAGCTGCTGATTCACTGCCAGATTTAACCAGCTTGCTGCCGACGACAGGCGCTTGAGCGTGGACGATATTCTTGTCAGTGCCACCTGTGAAGGCCAGTCCGCCTGCCGCTGCGACTGCCGTTGCTCCTGCAAGTTTAAAGAAGTCTCTACGATTAATATCCATAAAACACACTCCTTACTTAAAATTACGATAATTATAGCAATTAGAGTTAGCTCAAAGTAAATACTTTCTTAAAATATTTTAGATTTGTTTGCAATCATTTTCTTCTTGGAATCTTGCCATAAATTGAAACTAATGATAAAATAGGCAAATATAGAATGGTCATTTAGCTGAATCGTTAAACGAAGCTTAGAGGAAATTCCAATTAAAAAATCGAAAGAAGTGATTACATGGATTTTATACATCAATTCGTTCAGCAATTAATCAACGGCGTATCACTTGGCAGTATTTACGCTCTTATTGCACTCGGTTATACTATGATTTACGGTATTATAAAGTTAATTAACTTCGCCCACGGTGATGTGTATATGTTCGGCGCTTATATAGGCTTTTTTGCGATCTCCTCTTTACATTTGCCTATTATTCCAGCATTGTTGATCTCAATGGTTGTGACGGCCTGTCTGGGCATGCTAATTGAGAAGATTGCCTACAAGCCGTTGAGACACGCTCCGCGAATCTCTTTGCTCATCACAGCGATCGGTGTCTCGTTCTTCCTTGAGTATGTTACAATGTACTTTGTGACGCCGACGCCGCGGACTTTCCCGAATGTCATTGAGAATATCTCATTTAACTTTGGTGGCTTCATTATTAACGGACAGCAGCTTTTGATCTTGAGTATCACGGTTATCTTGATGGCAGTGTTGACTTACATCGTTCAGAAGACTAAGGTTGGCAAGGCAATGAGGGCGGCGTCATTTGATACGGAGACGGCACAGCTCATGGGTATTAACTCCGACCAGATAATCTCGTTGACTTTCTGCATTGGCTCTGCACTTGCGGCGGCGGCAGGTGTTCTTGTTGGCGTCTACTACAATACCATTGACCCGCTTATGGGTATAATGCCAGGTCTTAAAGCCTTCGTTGCAGCAGTGCTTGGCGGAATTGGAATCTTGCCCGGTGCGGTCGTCGGCGGAATCATTCTCGGCGTCATTGAAGCGCTTGTCTCTGGCTTCTTGTCCTCGACATTCAGAGACGCAGCTGCATTTGCAATCTTAATCTTGGTACTCTTGATTAAGCCATCAGGATTATTCGGAAAAAACACCAATGAAAAAGTTTAAACTGTACTCTCTATTTGGTGAACAAGAAGAAAAAGTCTTTGAGCCAATAACGACAAACATCATAGAATTTGATGGTAACTTCTCTTTAGAGCAAAGTGTAAATAATATAATTCACGGTGATTGCTTACAAGTAATGCGTACTATGCCAAATCAATGCGTTGATATTGTGATTACTTCACCGCCGTATAATCTGCTAAATTCTACTGGTAATGGTTTGAGTAAAAATACTAAAGTCGGCAAGTGGAAGAACGCAGCAATTAAAAATGGTTATGTAGATTATGAGGATAATATGCCCTATGATGAGTATGTAGAGTGGCAAAGAGAATGTGTTTCTGAGATGTGCCGTATTATTAAAGACGATGGTGCTATATTCTACAATAATAAAAATCGAGTGCAAGCTGGTCTGCTACAGGATAGAGGAGAAATTTTAGCAGGCTTTCCGCTTCGGCAAATCATCACTTGGAAGAGAAGCGGCGCAATAAATTTTAATCCTGGTTACTTTTTGCCGACCACTGAACAGATATATTTATTGTGTGGCAAAAATTTCAAACTTGCAAAGGGTGCAAATAAAAATACTGACGTTTGGCAAGTCAAGCAAGAAATGAAAAACCCTCACCCTGCGCCATTTCCTGAAGAACTCACAGATATTATCGTTTCAAGTACAACTGGCAAAATAATTTTAGACCCGTTTGCGGGTTCAGGTACGACTGCCATTTCAAGTCGAAGATACGGCAGAAATTTTATCTTAATAGAGAAATCAAGGAAATATTGTGAAATTGCAAAGGCAAGAATTGACGGAAGAGAGGACTGGCGCGATGTTTGAAACATTTCATAGACAAATTCAGGACAGCCCTTTCAAAAATATTTATTGGTTCGCTCGCTATCTTCTAAATACCGATCAATATGGAGCTATTGGCAAACTCAAAGAGAAGCAACTTTTAAATATAGTTTCAATTTTGGAGACGTTGGCAACTCAAGATGATTTTTCTGATAGTGACAAGTTGATCTTACTCAAAAATACCTTGAAAAATGAAATTAAATCTCTGTCAAATCCTAAAACTAAATCATATATTCTATCACTCAATTTGATAGAACAGCTTGAGCAGGACATTACAAGCATTGATGATATTGTCGTTTTCTGCATTGCAGTGAAATATGTTGTTGCACCGATTAACAAAGCTATGTCACTTGTTCCGACCGATGATAAGAAATTTTGCGAAAAGGCTGCAAAAAATATACTTGACACTTTCGGTGAAGAAAAAATTGGAAATTTAATTGCAACTTGGGATAAATTAGGTGTAAAAGGCTGTTTAGACATTGAACGCACTTTGATTATTGAAGAATATACAAGACTCATTGACAATTTATCAAAATTGGATATTATTCATAGTAATTTTGAAGATAGTATAATGATAACGGCATTTATCCAGGAATTTGAAAGACGGCTTGGACAAAAACGAAAAGTCAGAGGTGGCACTTCTCTTGAGACAGTATTAGATTTCATATTTGACTACTATGAATTTAAATCAACTGATAAGCCAAGCCACTTTGATCAAGATATCGAAGTTGATAAATGGTTCAAATGCAAAGATGGCTGGATTATAGGCATTAGTTGCAAAAGAACGCTCAGAGAACGCTGGAAACAATTAAGCCAGGCTGATAGAGGCACTTTGTCACATTTCAAAATTCGTGAACTTTGGCATTTGATCACCTATGACAACGATTTATCAGATGACAAGATTGTGAGACTCGGCGAACAAAGGCAAATTTTCTATTTGCCTGATTCAAGTGAAACTTACAAGAAGTGTTCTGAGCATCCAGGAATGCAAAATTATGTAAGACCGCTGAAAAATCTCATTGAGGACATCAGAAATTTAGTATAAAGGAATTGATTAAAATGAAAAAGGCCATCATTGGCATTATCGTTGTTATTTTAATTTCATTCATTGCACTCATTGACGATGATGATGAGCAATCGGCAGAAGTATCTTCAAATCAGCAAAATACAAAAGATATTCTCGACGGCAAAACTCTTCAAAAAGGCAAAAAACTAACCAAGAAAGTCCAATTCGTTGTTAAAGACGATACCGACGATGTAGACGAACAATTTGAAGAAGAAGATATAGAGGAAGCGGATTACGACTACGAAAATGATGAAATTGATTGGGATAACGTACCTAAAATCAAAAATTGGGACGAACTTGATCCTTACATCAGAGAATGCAGAAATGCTCGACGTGGCACGACTGATAGAGAAATTGTCATTCCTGTGATTCTCAAGAATGGCTTTTTACGTAATTTCAATAATGCGGACCTTGGAAGGTTTATTGCCGTCTTGAGCGTAAAATACATGTATCTGGACTTTGTTTATCAAGATGGACGAGACCTTTACGCTATAATCACTGCCGAGCATTATGATGGCACAAATATTGCGAACGCTTACTTAAATAATGACACTTCGCAGCTAACTGATGAAGAAATTCAAGTTTACAATAAAGCTGTTCAAATTGTAAATCAAGCAAATCAACAGCCGACACCTTTAAGGAAAGAGCTATTCCTGCACGACTACATTATCAGCAATGTTGAGTATTACAATCGTAAAGGTGATCCTGGTGCGCCAAGATATGTTACGGCAGTTGGAGCCATGATTGACGGAAAAGCGAATTGTCAAGGATACTCCGATATGTTTTATATGCTCGGAACAATGGCAGGCTTTAAAATGGACAGGTTATATGGAAATTCTGTACATGATGACGGAAGTAAAAGCGGACATGTTTGGAATACTATTGATTTTGGTGATAATATTGCGTATGCAGTCGATGTCACTTGGGACGACGGAATTAAAATAAATGGTCAGGAATATCCAGGCTATATATATTTTAATGTCCCAGGCAAAATTTTAGAAGTGAATCACGTTTGGAATAATCAATTCGATCTAAAATTCAATTATGACAAGCTGCAGATGAATTTAGACAGCAGATATTTCTACAATACTCCGGAATATCAGCAGACGAATGGTCAATATTTTGGTGCATTCTCTGAAGATCCACAAGCTGCGCTGCAGTATCTTTCTCAAAGAATGCTGCAAGGTTATAGAATTTCTTACATTATGACTAATCGCAACGACAACGGTTATTCAAATCAAAAAAATGCAATGGATTATTTGGTGGAAATAAGTAGAAATGCCGGTTTTAGTGGCAGATTCAATTTGCAAATAACAAACATTGGAAAGTATACTTATTTCACAGCAAGAATAATGAATTGAGAACTTGTACTCACGAAAACAATGTAAAGACAGTTTACTACTTGAGTTTCAGGCGATAGTAATAGACGTTAGGCAGCGGGTTAAAGTAATGTGGTTCAATTCGCTCAAAGCCCAAACTTTCATACCCTCCTCGTTATATAGTAGATTATATTGTAAACGAAAACGATTGATAAATCAACTTGAAAGTGAAAGGTAGAATTAAAATGACAGTGACATTGAATTTTAGTGATGATGACTATGTTTTACTTTTAAAGTATGCAGAGAAGGCTCACGTCAGTGTTGAAGATTTCATCATTGAAGCGGCAATGAAAGAAGCCATTAAACGTGATCGCGCAGATAAGCAAATTTGAAATGAGATAAAATAATATATTTGTGGGGTGGTTGTTGTAATGAACGCAGTTAGGAAGCGAGACTTGACAATGTTGATACTTGGTCTCGTGATATATGCAGTTTTACAGGGCTTGATGAGCGCCGGATTTATCGGCTCATTTTGGCAGTTGAATTTAATTCTGATTGGTATAAATGTGATAATGTCGGTGAGTCTGAATCTGATTAACGGTTATACTGGCCAATTCTCACTCGGACACGCAGGGTTCATGGCGGTTGGTGCCTATGTTGGCGTTGTCTGTACGTCTAACTTTGGCTTGCCGCTGATTGGCGCTCTCTTAGCCGGAGCGGCGGCGGCAGGTCTCTTGGGATTTATGATCGGATTGCCGACTCTCCGCCTTCGTGGTGATTATTTGGCGATTGCGACGCTTGGTCTTGGTGAAATAATTCGTATAGTCATTATGAATATCGAGTACGTCGGTGGTGCAGCGGGTTTTAAGGGTATCAAGCACTTGACGGACTTTACTTGGGTTTTCTTCGTGATGTTATTTACGCTCTTCTTTATCAAGAACTTTGTCAACTCAACACACGGCAGGGCTTGTATTGCAATTCGTGAGAATGAGATCGCGGCCGAAGCAATGGGCGTCAACACAACCAAGTATAAGGTCATGGCTTTCACGATAGGTGCTGCCTTTGCTGGTGTGGCGGGTGGACTCTTTGCTCACCAGTTCTATCTGATTAGTCCGAACTCGTTCACCTTCTTGGCGTCGTTTAACTACTTGATAATGGTTGTGCTTGGTGGTATGGGTTCAATTACAGGATCAATCGCCGGCGCCTTCGTCGTGACGTTTATATCCGCAGCACTTGCCGCCTGGCCGGAGTTCAGAATGATAATCTACGCTCTTGCGCTCATTCTGCTGATGTTCTACCGTCCGCAAGGTCTCTTTGGATATATGGAGCTTACAAACTTGAAACCTATCAAGCGAGTTCTTGACAAAATTTCAGGCAAGTGAGGTGTCAGCAATGGAGCGCAAAATTGTATTGGACATTCACACTCACACAATAGCCAGCGGGCATGCTTATGGCACTATCCGTGAAATGGCTTATGCGGCGAGTTCTCGCGGTCTCAAGGGCATTGGCTTCACTGAGCATGCTCCGGGTATTCCGGGCACTTGTGATTCGTTCTACTTTTGCAATCTGCGAGTGATTCCGCGCGAGATATTCGGCGTCAAAATCTTCCACGGCAGTGAGATTAACGTCTTAAATGACGGCTCTCTGTCACTTGAAGAGAAGCGAATCAATCAGATTGACTACGGCATAGTCGGTATCCACGTGCAGTGCTATGAGGACCAAGGCATTGCCAAGAACACTCAGAATCTAATCTCCTGCATGAAGCACCCAAGAGTTCACTTTGTAAGTCACCCAGATGATGACAACACGCCGCTTGACTACAATCACCTTGTGCTTGCAGCTAAACAGTACCAAGTAGCCCTTGAAGTCAACAACAGCTCACTCATCAAGAAGGACAAGCGCTTGAACTGCTACGACAATTACAAAAAGATGTTGAAGCTGTGTATGCAGACTCGTACCAACATCTTTGTCGGTTCTGATGCACACGATCCCAGCGGCGTCGGTGAGTTTAAACTGGCTTTGGAGCTGCTCACTGAGGTGAACTTCGACGAGGACCTAATCATCAACAACGATGTGGACAAGTTCACAGAGTTCATTAACTTCGACACCGACAAGGTGTCTCAATGAGGTGATATTTGTATGGCTGAACTACTAAAAGCTGAGAACGTTTCCGAGGTCTTTGGAGGACTGAAGGCCGTCGATGACTTCAACATCTATATCAATCAAGGCGAGCTTATTGGACTCATTGGGCCTAATGGCGCGGGCAAGACGACAGCGTTTAACCTCATCACCGGCGTCTACAGGCCGACGACGGGCGAGATCACCTTCGACGGTCAAAGTATCGTCGGGCTGAAACCTTACCAAATCACGCAGCGCGGAATCACAAGGACCTTCCAGAACATTCGCCTGTTCTCTGAGCTGAGTGTCCTTGACAACGTGAAGATAGCCTACCACTGCCACGTCAAGTACGGGCTGTTGGAGTCGGTGCTGAGAATGGGCCGCTACTTCTCAGAGGAAGCGGAGATCGAAGAAGAGAGTCTGAAGCTGCTAAAGATATTCAAGCTTGACGAACACGCCTACGAGGTCGCAAAGAACCTGCCTTACGGCGCGCAACGTCGCCTGGAGATAGCCAGAGCACTTGCGGCAAAGCCCAAGCTTCTGCTCCTCGACGAGCCGGCCGCCGGCATGAATCCTCAAGAGACTCACGAACTCATGGAGATGATCCGCTGGATACGCAAACAATTTGGCCTGACAGTCCTCTTGATCGAACACGACATGAGCCTGGTAATGGGCATCTGCGAGAGGATATACGTCCTTGAGTACGGCGTCATCATCGCCAGCGGCACGCCCGAAGAGATACAGAACGATCCCGAAGTCATTCGCGCTTATCTTGGCGCCGAGACAATCAATTAAAGAGTCCGTCGACACTTAACAGGTGCCGGCGGACTTTTGAGTTGAGGTGAGAGCCTACCATTAGAATTTATCTTGATAAGGTACACCAAACTACCTCGCTATATCAATAACTAAAGATAGTTAAGCGAAATTTGCGGGTAAAGTCAAGAGAAACTTGCACATTTTGTAAATCAAAACCCTTCTGTTGCAGTTGTCACAGCAGAAGGGTTTTCGCTATCCGTATAACTCTTACTCAAATCCAAGCAGCCTGCCAATTTGATAGACCAACATAGAAACTACCCAAGCAACCGAGCAGGTGTACACGAAGGCAAAGCTCATCCACTTCCAGGATTGTGTCTCCTTCTTGATAGTTCCAAGTGCAGTTACGCAAGGCGAATAGAGCTGAGTGAAGATCATAAACGCCAGCGCAGCCAGCGGCGTGAAGCTTGTCGCCATGGTCGTGTCCATAAACTGTGCAGCAGTGTCGCCGGCGTCCTCGGCTTCAGTTGAAATATCATCGCCCGCGCCGTAGAGGATACCCATTGTCGATACGACTGCTTCCTTAGCGAGAACACCTGTCACAACCGCTGCGCCAGCTTCCCAAGTGTCAAAGCCTTGCGGCTTGAAGAGCGTCGAGGTCGCACTGCCGATAGAAGCAAGGTAACTGTCACTCATCTCGTCGGTCATGCCGTCACTGTTGAAGCTGGAGAGGAACCAAATCATGACGGACATCGCGAAAATGATCGTACCTGCCTTGATGAGGTAGCCTTTGCCCTTGTCCCAGGTCTCAAGCAGGACAGTCTTCATGTCTGGCATTCTGTAAGGCGGCAGTTCAAGCAGAAATGAGGAATCTTCGGCCTTGAAGGCGGTCATACCGAGTATCTTTGCAGCGATTATCGCCGTGGCAAGACCGAGGAAGTACATTGCAAAGACGATATTAGCGGCGTTATCTGGGAAGTACATCGCCGCGAAGAGGGCCATAATCGGAACTTTGGCGTTACAGGTGAGAAACGGCGTGATGAGGATCGAGATCATTCTATCCTTGTTGGTGTCGAGAGCACGGGCGCCCATGATCGCCGGCACTCCGCAGCCGAAGCCCATAATCAGTGGCATGATACCTTTACCTGTAAGACCGGCGCGGCGCATGATTGGATCCATTACAAACGCAACACGCGCCATATAGCCTGTGCCGTCAAGGAAGCTCAAGCAGAAGAAGAGAGTAAAGATCAACGGAACGAATGAGAGTACAGAACCAACACCGGCAATAATTCCGTCAGAGATGAGCGACTGCATCCACTCAGCGACACCCGCTGCAGCCATAGCGTCCTTCGCCCACTCAGCGAAATCAACCGTCAAGAGGTCGCCAAGCCAATCAGCAGCAGGCTGTCCAACCCAGTTGAAGGTAAATTGGAAGAGCAGATAAAACATCGCAAGCATAATGAAGAGTGCAGGAACACCATTAGCGAGCCAAGAGTCAAGCTTGTCAGTGAAAGTTGTGCCGACGCTTTGAGTCGTTACAGCTTCAGCCATAACCTTATCAATGAAGTCATAGCGCGCGGCAATTATCTCCTCGTCAATCTTATCTTGAGCCATTCCGCTCGCTTTGATGGCATTGACCTTGGCAATGTGCTCCGCCATCATCTCACTTGGGTGATAGTCGGACATGCGGGTCTCAGTGAAAACGTCCAGCAACACTTTCACGCTCTTGTTGCTGCGCCCGACGGTATTCGTGACAGGCATACCAAAGGCTTTCTCAAGCTTTTGCTCATCAATCTTTATTCCTTGGCGCTCCGCTTCGTCCATCATGTTGAGATTAATTATCAAAGGTATCCCATTCTCCATGAGTTGAACCGTCAAGAAGAGATTGCGGGCAATGTTGGAAGCGTCAACGATATTGACGACAATGTCCGGCTTGTTCTCTTTAAAGTAATCACTGACAACAACCTCTTCTTGAGAATGTGCATTAATGCTATAAGTACCAGGCAAATCCACAACAGAGATCGTGCGGCCTTTGTAAGTGACATAACCAACCTTCTTGTCAACAGTGACGCCGGGCCAGTTGCCGATCTTCTGGTGGGCGCCTGTAAGCTCATTAAATATTGTTGATTTGCCGGTATTCGGATTTCCGGTCAGTGCAACAGCCAGTGCAGACATTTAATCACCACTCCTTCGTCTATTTTTTGAGATGTTATGCACTGATTTTAGTTACTTGAATCTTTTCTGCATCGTCTTTTCGCATTGCCAAATTGTACGAACGTAAGCGAATTGCAATAGGATCACCCATCGGTGCAGAGCGAAGAATCTCTACTCTTGTACCTGGGATCAATCCCATTGTCATAAGTCTGTTCTTGAGTTTTGAATCACCGACAGAATCTATCCTGACAACCATACCAGTCTCGCCATCTTTCAATGTCATAACTTCACCTCCAAGGAATGATAATCATTTTCGGATAATAATATATTACCTTTGAAAAGAATTGTCAATATCATTATTAAATTCTTCTTAAGTCTGCATGAAATTCAGGTAATAATAGATGAAAAGTCTTTAGAACAAGTAAAATTGGAATCAGAGAAGTGCCAGAATCGAATGAGAGAGTTTAACAGTGAGGAACTGAAGTATCTGGAAGAAAAAATTTTAACGCAACATTTGAAAATGATGAAAGTTGTGATAACATAAGATAAAGAAGTAAAATTTGGTGATACCGTGATTTTGATTTGATTTTTACTCATTTTATAAATTTAAATAAGTTCGATTCACTTACAGTAGATGAAGAACTAAATAGAAGAGATTTACCTTGTATTTTTTCTGAAAAATAATTGTAACTTTCAAAGTAACATTTCTCATGGATAAATTGATATAATGTTAGTATCAAAAGTAAAGAAGCTTTAAAACACATATATCAATTATCATACGAGGAATGTTTTTTAAATTACAAGATAAATATAAAAATTATATATTCCTTTGCGATAAATTGCAGAAACCACCTCATCAAGCATGGCACGATCCGCTGTAGTTAAAATTTTAAAGTATACTACAAAAAATCATGGAGCCAATTTTCCAAAAATGCCAAAAAAATGATGCTCAAAGACAAAAAAATTCATGGACTTTTATATTTCAATAGTGTATATTGAGCTCAAGGTTAAGACAACAAAAAACTAGTTAGATAATAGAAGGAAACAATTAAAAAAAGTAGGAGGTGTTGATTTTTATGGAAAACTTTAATTTGATGAAAACAGCAACTATCCTCGTTACTTCAGCTCTGGTTGCTGGAGCAATGGCATTCTTGTCACCTGATTCTATTGCTCATGCAACTCATAATCTCTGAAGGTGTTCGCGCTGTGGCACGCAGACATAAACAAGCAGCAGCAGCAAACCTAATCCAGGCACCTGTGCTTATAGCAGCAATGGTCACGATTGGCAATTAGTTCAATAATAACCATTAATTAGCCGAAACCGCCTGATACATCAAAATTACTTGGGCGGTCGTTGAGAATTAACCCACTCAACCTGATGATGGCAGGTTAATAGACTAATCTTGTCTTTTGCGATAAATGGCAGAAACTACCTCATCAAGCATAGCTCGATCCGCCGCCGTTGGTGAGTTGGATTGAATGGAGTAATTGCCATGACGAATGAATTGATTTAAGTCGATTCTGTCCAAAATGGAATCATTATCAAGAAGATAATCTATAGATACATTGAAGAGGGCTGAAATATTTTTAAGGGTTCTAAAATGTGGTTCGCGCTGTCCGGTCTCATAACGGTTGTAAGTGGCTTGACCTATGCCGAGAATGTGAGCAGTCTCACGTTGAGATAGTTTTTGATATTCTCTCAAAAATCGCAGTTTGTCTTTGAACATATACAAATCACCTACAATAGATTAATATTGATTTGTATATATGATTCTAAAACAGAATTAAAAATACTTGATTGATTCTATTTTGGAAGTTATAATATGATTGTATATAAAAATAGATGATTTGAGGTGAACTTTATGACAAGAGTGATTGAGTTGATGAAAATTGTGATGATGAGTATTATGGTCGCTGTGATGATGACTCCTGCAAATGTTTCGGCGCAAACTTTGTTAGCTAATATTTCTCCTGATGAATTTGCTGCAAAATATCAAAATTTCATTAGACATATGTCAAATTTTTATGGTTCTATAGCCGCGATGGATTATTCAAAATATCTTATTAAGAATCAATGGCAAGATGCAGAACACAATCAATATGTTATGAACATTAATGAGGATTACGATAATGGAAAAATGAATCGGATAGTTATTATAGGTGGAAATAGTGCATATGATAAACAAATTTACTATTTGCTTGTAGTAATAGAAGATAATTTTGAAAATCTAATGGATTCTTTCAAACTTGAAATTACAATACCACTT
>JAFVEZ010000045.1 GCA_017475745.1 Selenomonadaceae bacterium | reverse complement strand
TATGAGTTCAAGTCTCATCGACCGCACCATTTATTTTAAAACTAAATACTTGTTCAGCGCGGTCGTGGTGGAATTGGCAGACACGCTACTTTGAGGGGGTAGTGAGGGTTTCCTCGTGTGAGTTCAAGTCTCACCGACCGCACCATAATGTGAATTTGCAAGCTCGGTGTATCCGGGCTTTTAGTGTATATTTAATCAAAATTAACATTGGAGTATTTAAGTAATAAGTATGAGATCGAAGAAGATTTTACATAATAATTGAAATTTATATAAGCAGAGCAGTCTGCTTTTTTTGTTGAAGTTTTCACGAAAAGATTATATAATCTATTTGAAGAGGTGAAAAATTTGCTGCCTAAAATAAAAATGTATATAGTACTTGAATTGCTAACAACTATAGTGGCTATTAGCTGGCAATATGCCCACAAAGGTTTAGACGAAGCGATTTTGACGGGTTTGACGGTTATGATTGCCTTCTCACCGTTCTGCCTTGCACTTACAACGCCTTTGGTCTTTAAACGAGCCAAACAATTTGTTGCCGATCTTGGAGTTAAGATGCCGTCCGCTGAATCGCTGTTGACTTTAAGCACCGTTGATACTGTCGCCATTTCAATGAGCAATATTATAACTGACGGCAACTACTACATTACTGATCTTGTGCCGGAAGGTCTTTCTCAGAATGGATTGCTGGCTTACTCTGCCTCCGCTGTGAGCGAGTCAAATCACTTCCTCGCTAAGAAGATATATGAGACGGCAGAACATCGTGGCTTGAGTCTCCAGAGAGTGGCTGCCTTTCGAGAAATTTCCGGCTGTGGTGTTGAAGCATTAATGAATAATACTCCTGTTAAGTTTGGTCGCCCAAAGTGGATTACTTCCGAGAAAGTTGAAGTCAGTTCCGAATTATTGACTAAGGTCGACCAACTCGCCGCCAAAGGCAAGACACCACTAATGCTGTTGATGGGTCGAATGGTAAGAGGAATTGTCGCATTGAAAGACGAAATTGATTTAGATGCCAAAGAGTTCCTCAATCACCTCAAGCGTCTCAACTTTGAAACTGTAATGCTAAGTTCAGAGTCCAAGAAGACCGTCCACGCCGTGTCGAAGAATATTTCTGTTGATCTCGCAAGAGCGGCACTGACTTCAGAGGGCAAGGCGCGTGAAGTCCAATTAATGCGTGCTCACGGAAAGTATGTTGCTATGATAGGTAAAGATGTCGTTGACCTACCGGCAATGATTAATGCAGACACATCGGTATTATTGACAGGTAATTCATTGAGACTGGTTGACGATCAAATTCATATAGATTTTGAGATTGAGCGGCTCGGACAATTCTTGGAACTGCTTAAAATCGCCAAAAAGGTCAAGGAAATTGTCACTCAAAATAAGCGTCTGGCTTATCTCTCTTGGGCATTATTGATACCGCCTTCATTGATGATGCTGCTGGAACACTCGCCAATACCGTTTAATCCGCTATTTGCTGCAATCGGAATGTTGATATTTATAATTTTAATTTTGACAAATTCCTTGAAATTTACGGTTGTATCAAAGACAACTTAGTTGTAAAATGTAGTGAGATGTGAAAGTTCTATAAGAAGAAGGTGAGATTTTGAGCAAAAAGACAATTCTACCCGCCCATTCGGCTGATGAAGAACTTCCACGAAGGTTTTATATTTTAAATGCAGTGGTCGCCGTAGTGCTGATGGCAGCTATTTTCATTTCCATTTATCAATTCGGCGCAGAAGCTTGGCATGGCCGCAGACAGGTTGCACTTATAATCTCCGGCACAAAGAATCAAGTAGGCTGGAACAGTTCCCATTATCTCGCTGTAAAGAATGTCTGTACTGAACTTGATTTTGATCTGATCGTCAAAGAGAATGTGCTGCCAACTTATGAAGAGTGCAAGAAGGCGGTTGACGAAGCTGCAGCGCGCGGAGCAGTTATAATTCTTTTACCGAACGGCTGTCATCTCTACGACTTGGAAAAATTCGAGAAGGATTATCCCAAAATTACCTTCTGCACGATTGAGACTATTTCTGCGCTGTGGTCGTCTGGCAGCTATTCTATCCTGTCATACGAAGTTTCATATATGGCAGGAATCTTGGCAGGTCTTCACACCAAGACGAATAAAATCGGCTATATTGCGCCGTTCATAGACCCAGAAATAAATCAAGGGATCAATGCCTTTGCAATCGGAGCGCAACGTGTCAATCCTAATATTGAAGTTTTAGTAAATTGGACAGGCGGCTGGGATAAGCCCTCAAGTGAAGAACAGGCTGTTCAAAATCTCAAAGCAGAGCACGTGGACTTCTTGGCTTATCACCAAAACGGCGAAACTATCCCCAACACTGCTGAACGTGCAGGCATAGATTTTATCGCCTTTAATGAAGTTTATCCTTCCAACACCCGCTGCATTGCGTCAATAACTATAGATTGGAAGAGAATGTACAAAGATTTGATAACTTATTATCGACGCAACAATTTGGGTGGTGCTTACGGATTTGGTCTCTCAAATCAAATGGTTGATCTCAAAGTTTCTGATAGGATCACCAAGCGTGAGCAAGTGCTTTTAGATACTGCAAGATGGGAAATCGAAAACGGCAGGATTATATTTGCCGGCGAAATTTTCGATAGAAATGGTGTGCAAAGGTGTACCGCAAATGAGTCAATCAGCTTTCAAAGTCTGCAAAAGAATATGAATTGGCTCGTCAGAGGAGTGAAAGTCATTGGAAACTGAAAAAATTGATACAGGTAAAAAAAATGTCTTCCGATTTGCTCTGACACTCGTCGGCAGATTCGTGATATTCTTAGCAGCCTTGACATTGATAGGCTACTTAGTGCTGACAAAGATGGAAAGTCTGCTGCAAAGTGAGATTGAAGATTTTGTCAGAATGCACGCAGAAATAACGGCGCAAATTGCCAACGAAAGATTCAACGGCGAACTAATCCAGCTAAATCGTCAAGCCAAACAGCTTGAAGTTGGAATTTTGACGCCAGACTCTCTAATATCGTCAATCTCTCTCGGCGAACCAGGTATAACTGCTGGTATTTGTGATACTTCATTGAATTTAATATCGGGTGTCGTTCTTCCAGAATCGGCAAAGATGCAGATTAAGCGTTCTATGATTGGTGAGAGTTTAGTCAACTATTACGAGGGCGTCGGCATTGTGATGAGTGTACCCGTCGTTTACAACGGCAATGTTCGCTTTGTGATCTACAAGATTTATAATGATAAACTGCTCAAGGAAAAATATTTTCACCTTGAGACCGCGTTAAGCAAGGATATTATTATTTGTGATACTGCAATTAATAAAATCGTGGTGCCGACTAATGATTTTGGCATTGGCAAGAGATTTTATGACAAGAGGTTGAATCTCCCTAAAGGCTATGAGCGAATTATAGCGAAGATGTCGAACAACAACGCCGCCGCCCTCTATTCGCCTAGCATTGACGACAATTATATCATCTTTGCTTCCGCGATCCAAGACTCCTTTGTGGTGATTGGTTATGTCGATTGGAATCTAGCAGTCGGTGAGATTTTCAACGTACACAGAATTGTTGTATGGGTCTTCTTCCTGCTGATCGTCCTCTTCGGAATCTTTGTACTGTACTCCTTCACCGCTGAGTTGAAAGTTGCTGAGAGTGACGAGCTTCGTGAAGCTAAGGACGAGGCGGATCGTGCAAACCAGGCGAAGAGTGAATTCTTGGCGAATATGTCACATGAGATCAGAACACCGCTCAATGCCGTATTGGGTATGGACGAGATGATTCTGAGAGAAACGCCGATAGATTCACCTGTCAGAACGTATGCCTGGAACATCAAGAGCGCTGGTGAAACGCTGTTAAGTCTGATTAATGATATACTGGACTTCAGCAAGATTGAGAGTGGCAAGATGGAGATTGTCGACACGACGTACTACTTGAGCAGCGTCCTCAACGATATCTTCAATATGATGAGGTTCAAAGCGGAGCAGAAGGGTCTGGACTTCAAGATTGAAGTTGATGAGAGTGTACCTGATGTCCTCTACGGCGACGAAGTGAGGATACGCCAAGTCATCGTCAACATTCTCAACAATTCCGTCAAGTACACGCAGAAGGGCAGCGTGACTTTTAAGGTGACGTGGCAGCGAATGGCAGATGGCAGCGCGATGATGTACTTCAGCTCGATTGATACCGGCATTGGCATTAAGGAAGAGGATTTACCGAAACTCTTTAGTAAGTTCCAGCGACTCGACCTTCAAAAGAATCGTACCGTTGAGGGTACGGGTCTTGGTCTGTCGATTACAATTAAACTCGTCAAAATGATGAGCGGTGAGCTAAAAGTCGAGAGCGAATATGGTAAAGGCAGCACCTTTACGATAATCCTGCCGCAGAAGGTGGAAAAGTACGAAGCAATCGGTGACTTCAGAACACGCGCGGAATCCTTCATTCAACAACAGCAGAATTATCACGAGTCCTTCATTGCGCCTGATGCTGAAATTTTAGTCGTTGATGACAGCGACATGAATCTATTTGTTGTGGAGAATCTCCTCAAGAAGACCAAGATTCAAATCACGCGCAGTATGAGCGGCAAAGACTGCCTTGAGAAACTCGCCGAACATCATTATGACGTTGTGTTCCTCGATCATATGATGCCGGAAATGGACGGCATTGAGACTCTGGAGCGCTCTAAGACCCTTGAGAATAGCAAGAACTTGGAGACACCGATGATTGCCCTCACTGCTAATGCAATAAGCGGCGTGAAAGAGATGTTCCTGAGCAAAGGTTTCAATGACTATCTATCCAAGCCGGTTGATAGTAAGGCGCTTGAGAGAATGTTACAAAAGTATCTGCCGCCAGAGAAGATTATTGCAACTGATGAGGAAGAGTCTGCGGAAGAAGAGATCACAGAAAATCTCTCAGACGGTACAGAATCAATCGAAAGTGTTGATGTTGAGTCGACGAATAGTGAAACCTCACCAACGGAAACCTCACAAGATGCTGCACAGAATATTGATTATGATTTAGGTATGCAGTATTGTGGCGGTATGGAAGATATGTATAAAGAGTTCGTCAAGATGTTCTGCGACAAGAAGTCAGAAAATCAAGAGAAGCTCCAAAAAGCTCTTGACGAAGATAACTGGAAGGATTATACGACCTTCATTCATGCCTTGAAGTCTGGAGCATTGAGTGTTGGCGGTAAAGTCTTGTCAGATCAAGCAAAAGCACTTGAGATGGCTGGTCGTGCCTATCTTGACAACAATGATATCTCGCAGCTTGACTATATCAAGGAAAACCATTCAAAGACCATGGAAATGTACGACGAATTTGTCAAGGAAGCTGCAGCACGCGGTTTTATCGAAGCCGACGAAGCAAATGAAAACTCAACGCCGAAGTCTGATGACAAGACTCAAAACATCGACGTTGAGTTGGGTATGCAGTATTGCGGCGACATGGAAGATATGTATAAAGAGTTCGTCAAGATGTTCTGCGACAAGAAGTCAGAAAACCAAGAGAAGCTCCAAAAAGCTCTTGACGAAGAAAACTGGAAAGATTATACGACCTTCATTCATGCCTTGAAGTCCGGAGCATTAAGTGTTGGCGGCAAAATCTTATCAGACCAGGCAAAAGAACTCGAAATGGCAGGTCACGCTTATCTTGACAACAAGGATACTGCAAAACTTGACTACATCAAAGAAAATCATTCAAAGGTTATGAAGCTATACGACGAGTTTGTAACTGAAGCAAAGGAACGCAATTTGTTGTAAAGTTCAAGAGGGTTTTGACATCATTTGCTCTTCGCCTTGCGGAACATGTGACTGAACTTTGGCGAGTAAAGTTGCGACTGCTGGTATTGTTCGATATGTGAATCAAGACAATGACCGACAACTATCATTGCTGTTCGCTCTACTTCCTCAGCCTTGACTTGCTCAACAATCGTTGCAAGCGTCCCGCGAATAATCTTCTCATCAGACCATGAAGCGTGCTCAACAACTGCAATGGGCGTGTTTGGCGTGAATCCGCCTTCTATAAGATCGTCGACGACCTCGGCGATCATTTTTATTGATAGGAATATACAGATAGTCGTTTGGTGTTTGGCGAGATTCTTGAGACGCTCACGCTCTGGAACAGGTGTCCGTCCGCCGTGACGTGTGATGATGACAGTTTGAGTGATACCCGGCAGAGTGTATTCCTGTTTAAGGGTGGCGGCAACAGCAAGGAATGAGCTCACACCTGGAGTAACATCAAACTCAATGCCGCGCTTTTCGAGTTCGTCCATTTGTTCTTGGATTGCACCATAAATACTTGGATCGCCGGTGTGCAGTCTAACCGTCGTTAATCCGGAAGTCTCTGCCTGTTCAATGACGTGAATAACTTCGGCAAGTGTCATTTGAGCAGAGTTGTACTTTTGAGCATCTGGCTTGCAAAAGTTTAGAAGTTCGGGATTGACAAGCGATCCAGCATAAATTACAACGTCAGCTTCTTCGAGAAGTCGCTTGCCTCTTAGTGTAATTAACTCTACATCTCCTGAGCCTGCACCAACAATATGTACCATTAACATTTCCTCCTAAAATCATTATACTCTTGTTAATCATAAACATCTTCTTTAGAATTTGCAAGTATTAATTTCCCGTTTCGTCATTGACTTTAATCTCACATTTGGGTAAAATGGGTTTGCAAATCGGACTATTTTTGAAAATGTTGATGTTAGAAATGGGGAAATGATATGCAATTTGCAAATAGAATGAAGCAGTTCGGCGAAGGTGTGTTTGCACGTTTGGCGGCAATGAAGAAGCAAAAGATTGCTGAAGGACGTGAAGTAATTGATCTCAGTATTGGTGCTCCGAATATTCCACCACCTCAACATGTAATGAAGATTTTGGCTGAAGAAGCCATGAAGCCTGAAAACTATGTCTATGCAATCACTGATACCCGCGAACTTTTAAATGAAGTAAGTGATTGGTACAAGCGCCGCTACAGTGTTGATCTTGATCCTGAAACGGAGATTTGTTCTCTACTTGGTTCGCAGGAAGGACTATCTCATATTTCTCTAACTCTCATTGATGACGGTGAATTGACACTTGTGCCAGATCCCTGTTATCCTGTCTTTGCTGATGGTCCACGCATTGCAGGTTCCGGCTTATATTATATGCCGCAAAAGATCGAAAATGATTATGTAATCAAGTTAAGTGATATACCTGCTGACATTGCTCATCGCGCCAAATTTATGGTTGTGAGTTACCCAAATAATCCTACAACTGCTATTGCTCCTGAAAGCTTCTACGAAGAATTGGTTGCTTTCGCGAAGAAGTATGATATTATCGTACTTCACGACAACGCCTACAGTGAGTTGGTATTTGGTGGTTATCATTGCGGCAGCTTCCTTGAGTTCAAAGGTGCCAAAGAGGTCGGTGTTGAGTTTAATTCTCTCTCCAAGACCTACGGACTTGCCGGTGCACGAATTGGCTTCTGTCTGGGCAATCGTGACGTTGTATCCTATATCAAGACACTCAAGAGCAATATGGATTATGGAATGTTCCTACCTATTCAAAAGGCCGCCATTGCTGCGCTCAGAAGTCCTCAATCAGTGATAGAGACAACTCGAAACGCCTATATTGAAAAGATTGATGCATTAATTGATGGTCTCAATGAAGCAGGCTGGAAGGTAGACAAGCCGAAGGCAACTATGTTTGTATGGGCAGCAATTCCAAAGAGTTTTGCGAGTTCTGAAGAGTTTACACTGGCACTGCTTGACAAAGCCGGAGTAATGGTTACACCTGGATCTGCCTTCGGACCAAATGGCGAAGGATTTGTGAGAATGGCGCTGGTACAGTCACCCGAAAATATGCGGCGTGTCGCTGAGAATGTCAAGGCAAGCGGCTTATTTTGATAATCACAGTCAACAAAAGCAGGAAACTCAAAATATATATCGAAAGTATCAAGAAAGGTATTTGAACGATTGACAACAATCAGAGGAAGGTGATAGAAATGGAAGTTCAGTTGTGGTCGAGTATGAGCGCGATGATATTCTCCTTGGGTTGCTATGCGGTGACTGCGATTGCCTTTGTGGGCGTCATTGCTTTTGCCTGCATTGAAAATTACGGCTCTAACAAGAAAGATGTGACTGATGGTTTGGTTCTTGGTGAGAGACAGCGCAACAAAGACGGCTATACCGGCTCCAAAGACAAATCCGACCTTCTGGGTGCCATTGCGGTCTGTTCCACTGACTTACGGCCTGCCGGCACTGTGGTTGTTGAGGGCGAACCAGTTGATGTGGTCACTGAGGGTGATTTCGTCAAAAAAGGCGATATCGTTAAGATTATTAGCACAGAGAGCAGCCGTGTCGTCGTTCGCAGAATATAAAGAGGAGTAATTAAAATAATGGAAGATAATATAAAGATTCTTCAAGTTTTGAATTATATGTTGGAGACCGAATATGTAAAACAAGTTCATGAGCATCTGCCAATCATGGACGTTGTAAATCATGAATACATTCGTGTAGGTAGAGATAGAGATGGCGGTTATGTTATGGTCAATGACTTTAAAGATGTCAAAACGGCCTATAGTTGTGGTATTAATGATGATATTTCGTGGGATATAGACTTTACTTCCAAGATTGCTAGGGGGGGGGGTATAATTAATATCTTCATGTACGATCATACCATTGATAAGTTGCCGGAAGAGCGTGAAACCTTTCACTTCTTCAAGACTGGCATAACAGGAAATTATAATTCTAATCAACCTGAACTGGAAACCCTGCAGCGACTTATCGAACAAAATGGACATCAAGATGACTACAATATGATCTTAAAGATGGATATTGAAGGTTATGAATGGGAAGTACTTGAAAATATAGATGTTGATACGCTTAATCACTTTTCGCAAATTGTTATAGAAATGCATTGGTTTTTAAACAAAGATTTAAAACCAGCGGGACTGGAAAACAAGATATTGTTCTCTCTGGATAAGCTCAACTCTACACATCAACTCGTACATATTCATGGCAATAATGCCAGCCCAATATTGAGAAATCCAAATAATGGACAGCCTATCTTTACACCTCCGGGCATTATGCGTAATGGTTTGGTATTGCCGAATAGTATGGAATGTACATATCTTCGCAAGGACAAATATAAATTCAAAGAGTCAAAGAGATTCTTTCCTACGAATTTAGATAGAGCTTGTGATATTGGCAGACCTGATATTAATCTTGGCTTCTGGAAATGAATTTAGATAAAATCCTTAATTAAAGGTGAGGTTTATGGAATTGATTTTTACATTAATACTTTTAATTGTAATGTCATCGGTCTTTTTGCACTTTGTACCGATTGGCTTGTGGATTTCAGCTCTGGCGGCTGATGTTCACGTTGGTATATTCACCCTTGTTGGTATGAGGATGAGACGCGTGCCACCGTCGAAAATCGTGATGCCGCTAATCAAGGCAAATAAGGCAGGACTCAACGTAAATGTCAACCAGCTTGAAGCACATTATTTGGCAGGTGGCAACGTCGACAAGGTTGTTGATGCTCTGATAGCTTCGCAGCGCGCTGAGATGGGTCTACCTTTTGAGAGAGCAGCAGCGATTGACTTGGCAGGGCGCGATGTTCTCGAAGCGGTACAAATGAGCGTTAATCCTAAGGTCATTGAGACACCGGTGGTCTCTGCTGTTGCGAAGAATGGTATTGAGCTGAGAATCAAAGCACGTGTTACTGTTCGTGCTAATATTGACAGACTCGTTGGCGGTGCTGGTGAGCCGACTGTCATTGCCCGTGTCGGTGAGGGTATCGTTACTACCGTCGGAAGTGCGGAGAAACATACTGACGTTTTGGAGAGTCCTGACGAGATTTCAAAGGTGGTTCTTGGAAAGGGTCTTGATGCAGGCACTGCCTTTGAGATACTCTCGATTGACATTGCTGATGTTGATGTTGGCAGGAATATTGGAGCACAGCTTCAGACAGATCAAGCTGAAGCGGATAAGAAGATCGCGCAGGCGAAAGCTGAGGAACGTCGTGCAATGGCAATAGCTCAAGAGCAGGAAATGAAAGCCTATACTCAAGAGATGGAAGCAAAGGTTGTCGAAGCGCAGGCAGAAGTTCCTCACGCAATGGCAGCAGCTCTCAAGGAAGGCAAGATCGGTGTCATGGACTACTATAACATGATGAATGTACAGTCTGATACTGAGATGAGAAATGCTATCAGCCACGCCGGAAAGACAGACAAAATCAGAGGTAGCGACAGCAAGATAATTTGATACTCTATAATAAATTGTATAATCTGCCTAATCGGCGGATTTTTTCATTTCCACCACTTTTTCCCAATCTCACTGAAAATTCTGCAAAAAAATTGTGAAAATGACTTGACAACCGTTTTTTTCTTTTTATAATATATTGTTATAAGATTTTTGGCTGTATTTCGTTGTTTAACTTATTGGAGGAAATTTTATGGGAAATAAAAATTCTACATCTATTGAAGAATTAAAAAGAATTGCATCTAATATTATTGGTAATCTTGATTGGAAAGTTGTTTATTATAAAAAAGAATTAAATGAAAAACAAGAAAAATTTCTTGGACTTGCAAATCTTGTTGCTAATCATATTGGTAGCAATCCTTATAAAATGGAACGAGAAGAAAGTTTTGATAAATTAGATGATAAAGAAAAATCTATTGCAATAAAAAAGATTTGTAAAGGAAAATATAACAAAGAAGAAATTGTTTATTTGAAAACTACAAATGATTTTAAATCTGGATGGGCATTTACAAAAGATTCTTTCTGTTATTCTGGAAATCTTGGAAATGGAATTATCAAATATCGTGATATTAATCAAGTCAATGATGTAATGGGTTGTGGTCAAAGCAATGGATTAAATATAACTTGTAAAAATAACCAACAAATACATATTGATGGATGGGAAGAAGGAAAAGAGGTTTTAATTGGATTTAATTTTAATTTTATGGAAAAAATCAGAGATTATCTTAATGTTGTAAAAGATTTCTAAAATTATTAAATTGAGGTGACATTAATGGCAGTAAAAGAAGTAACTTGTCAAGTGCGTTATATCCTAGTGTTAGTGATTCCTTTAGTAAAACTTGTATTTGAAGACTCAAGATAGACATTATATAACAATTCTCACCTCATATTCAGAACAAATTAAAAACCGCTCATTGAATAATCGACGAGCGGTCTTTATTTGCGTTCGGTGAATTACTCTCAATTTAAGAGATCATATTCTCCTGCTTCTTTGACACCGTGTTCAATGTATCAATCTTCAACATTCCAAATTGGCAATCTTATGGAGACGGCGCTCATGGCGGGCAGCTCCACTGAAGTCAGTTGTCAGCCAAGCACGGACAATCTCATCAGCAGGCCCAAATCCAAGCACACGACCGCCAAGCGCCAGGACATTGGCGTTATTGTGTTCGCGTGACATCTTAGCCGAGTAAACATCATTGCAAAGGGCACAACGTATTCCCTTAATCTTGTTTGCTGCGATCGACATACCAATACCCGTTCCACAGAGAAGTATTCCTCGCTCTGAAATACCAGTCACAATCTCATTACAGACCTTTGCGGCAATTTCAGGATAATCAACTGGATCCGTGCCGAAAGTACCAACATCATGAATCTCAATATCCGCAAACTCTTTCAAAACCATCTTGACTTCTTCTTTGAGCGCAACCGCACCATGGTCGCTACCGATTGTAACTTTCATACCTTAACTCTCCTTTTACAATTAAGTAAACTCTTTTGCTGTCTTAACGATATTCTCAATAGTGATTCCATTTTTCGCCATAAGTCTCTCATAAGGCGCGGACTCACCAAATCTGTCTTGAATACCAATTCGCTTGACTTTACCCTTGCCAAGCTCCGCCACAACCTCACAGACAGCACTGCCAAGCCCGTTGTAGATATTGTGATCTTCAGTGGTGATGATCTTGCCGATATTCTCAACGCAGTCCTTAACGGCATCGACATCTAGTGGTTTGATTGTATGCATATCAACGACCTTGACAGAGGTGCCGTCCTTGGCAAGTTCCTTTGCCGCTTCAAGTGCTAGACAGACTGTATCGCCGTTGGCAATAATCGCTAAATCCTTGCCCTCTTGAAGGACGTGGGCCTTGCCAATCTCAAACTTGGTATCGGCATCGTAGATAACCGGTATAGCATCGCGAGTGAAGCGAAGATATATTGGACCATACTGCTCAACCGCAGCACGGACGAGTGCCCTTGCGGACCAGTAGTCGGCAGGCATAATCACAGTCATATTGGGAATAGATCGCATGACACCTATATCCTCAACTGCCTGATGACTTGCACCGTCGTTGGCAGGCGTCAATCCACCGTGAGAGCCGGCAATCTTGACATTGAGTTTTGGATACGCAATCTCTTGGCGAATCATCTCACACATTCTGAGTGATCCAAAGACTGCATATGTCACAACAAAAGGTATCTTGCCGCAAGTGGCGAGACCTGCTGCAACGCCCGCGGCGTTTTGTTCGGCTATACCAACGTTGATGTGCTGTGTCTCAAGTTCATGAGCAAAAACGTCTGTCTTGCAGGATTTACCTATATCCGCATCAACTACAAGTATATCTTTATTCTTACGCCCAAGTTCGAGAATCTCATCACCGAAGCCGTTGCGTGTTGCCTTCTTTTCCATATTACTATTCACTCCAATTCTCAGTTGAAAGAGTAACCTTCGTCAAGCTCTTTTATTGCCTGCTCATATTGCTCTTTATTAGGCGCAATTCCATGCCATACAGCAACATTTTCCATGAAGGATATACCCTTGCCCTTTGTCGTCTGTCCGATAATCACTTTTGGCTTGTGATCGTGAGCATGCATTTTGATTGTATCGAGAGTGCGAACAATCTGTGCCATATCATTACCGTCGATGTTATATACTTCAAAACCAAATGCTTTGAACTTCTCACCAAGGTCAAGATTTGGCATAACTTCGTCAGTAGTGCCGTCAATCTGAAGATTGTTATTGTCGACGAAAACGATTAGATTGTCAAGCTGATACTTGTTGGCAGTTTGAGCTGCTTCCCATATTTCGCCCTCTTGACATTCACCGTCGCCAAGAACGGCAAAGACACGATAAGATTTTTTGTCGAGTTTAGCGGCGATTGCCATTCCAACTGCACAGGCAAAACCTTGGCCTAGTGAACCAGTTGGAATATCAATACCCGGACATTCCATATTTGGGTGTCCTTGAAGAGGTGAGCCTTCTTTTCGCAAAGTATGAAGAACCTCTTCAGGAAAAAATCCAAGAGTTCCAAGTGCCGCATACTGAATTGGGCACACGTGACCTTTTGATAGGACAAATCGGTCACGATCAGCCCACTTGGGATTTTTAGGGTCAACGCTCATCTCTTTGAAGTAGCAGGCTGTGACAAAATCAGCCACAGAGAGTGATCCGCCAGGGTGACCAGATTGGGCTTCATATACCATAGTGACAACTTTTTTCCTCAAGTCTTTTGCGATTTCCTTGAGTTCATCGACAGTAACTTTCTTCATGTTGTACACCTCTTAAAACAAATTTATAACATATCCTCTCATATTATAAGCAATTATTGATAAAAGTCAAATTTTCTTGCGAAATAAATCTTTTAACGTAATATTTTTTGTGATATAATGAAAGAAATTCTATCGAGAGGATAAAAGATATGAAAGCAAGACAGACAGAAATTTTAACGATTTTGAGTAAAAAAAAGAAAGTGACAGTAACAGAACTGTCAGAGAAATTAGGAATCTCAGAAGTTACCGTTCGCAAGGACTTGTCACTGTTGGAAGAGAAAGGTTTACTCAGACGAGAGCACGGATATGCAACAATGGTTTCAAGTGATGATGTGAGCAATCGGCTTTCGTTTAATTATGAAATAAAACGCAGTATAGCACAACAGGCGTTGGAATCCATAAAAGACGGCGAAACTGTGATGATTGAATCTGGTTCCTGTTGCGCTCTTCTGGCAGAAGAATTGGTTTCAAACAAAAGAGATATAACTATCATAACAAATTCAGTATTTATAGCAACCTTTTTAAGAAACAAAGCCGGAGCACATATAATACTACTTGGCGGTGAATATCAGAATGAAGCTCAGGTAATGGTAGGCCCGTTGATAAAGATATGCGCGGCAAACTTCCACGTTGACAAGTTCTTCATAGGAACTGACGGTTTTAATGAATACGGAGCAATGAGTGGCGACTTGATGAGAGCAGAAGCAGTGCGAAATATGACAGAAAACGCCAATCAGACAATAATCTTGACAGAATCGGCCAAATTCAAACAGATAGGTGTTGTGCCCTTGCTACCATATGAAAAGATCAGCACAATCTACACTGATAATCAAGTTGAAAGTTCGACGATACAGCAATTAAAGACAAAGAATATAACTATTCAAACAAGCGGAAACAAGCTTTCTTAATTCAATCAGTCATTGAGCTTGAATTTATCTTTATCGAGACGGACTTTATGTACTTTGAATAGATGACCCAGAGCACGCTTGAAAGCAGCCTTGCTGATGTGAAAGTAATTATAAATATCCTCTGGCGGCAACTTCTCAGAGATAGTGCCGCCATTATTTTTCATATGTTCCAAAATCTTCTCCGCGTCAGTTATTATCGCTTCTTCCTTCTGGGCGCGGAGCGAAGCATCAAGTCTGCCGTCCTCACGAATGAAAGTTACCCGCGCGGTTACTTCCTCGCCCACTCTATAATCCCGTGGCATCTCCTTTTTGGCAATGAAGACTATATACCGCTCTTCACTCAACATGAAGGCACCAGCGTCAATGATGTTGAAGATTAAGCCAGTAACTTTATCGCCACGTTTGACGACTTCAGGCGAAGCAGGCTTGGAAGCACGTCTCATCTCGTCAGAAACATTCATAGTCATCGCAAGGCGTCCCGATTTGTCAGTATAAAGTTTAGCCCAAACTGTATCACCAACTTGCGGGCGACCTCTCATCTCTCTAAATGGCATGAATATTCCGCGCTCTGCTCCAACATCAAGGAAGGCGCCATCTTTTGTGGCGTTGATGACTTTAACGCGTGCAATCTGCCCTTCCTTCATTTGAGGTACGCGCATACTTGCAGTCAATCGCTTCTTCGGATCGTTGTAGAGAAAGACTTCGACAACATCACCAATATTGACTTCTGCTGTCTGCTGTGTCTTATGAAGAAGAATATCATCTGTAGTTTTGCCAGTGCCAGCATCAAGGAAGGCACCCAACTCTGACTTCCTCACGACCTTCAGCTTCGCAACTGTCATAGGTTTTAAGATACTTTCCATCGGTCTAATCCTCAAACCTTGTTATCTCGGCACTGCTCCAAAGTTCCTCAAGGGCGTAGTATTCGCGATTTTCATCTCTAAAGACATGCGCCGCAACATCACCATAGTCAATGAGAATCCATTCACCTTCGCGGTAACCTTCTTTGTGATTGAAGTGAACGCCTGCGTTGTCAAGTTCCTCCTCAATGTTGTCGGCGATTGCCCTAACCTGTGTTGAGGTTGCAGCGGAGCAAATGACGAAATAATCAACAGAAGAGATTAAGCCCTTCATGTTCATGGTGATGATGTCCTTTGCCTTCTTATCGCTTGCAGCCTTGCAAATCTTCTTTAAGAGTTCGTTAATATCCAAAATCATTCCTCCTATTCTTAATGCTTCTATAGCAATTTATTTATCGCTTCCCAATCCAACTTGGCAGCCGCTTCTTTGAGTTGATTGTATCTTTCAACTTCACTCTCCGGCAGACTATATTCGTCAAGAGATTTTATAACAAACATCAATGAATCATAATCAAAAGATGCTGCGATCTCTTTCATGGTTTCGTAAGCTTCAGCAAGTTCGGCATTATCAATGAGTGGCTTGTCTGTATCTTCCTCTTCAGCCTTGCACAGTGGCGCCAATTTAGACTCATAGCTCCTGTAGAGTTTTAACAGCTCCGGTGTATTCTCTTGGATTTCGTTGACATAACCAGAATTGCCCGCATCTTCCAGTCTTTTGGCGCGATCTGACAACTCCTTGGCACCTACAACCCTTGCCGAACTCTTGAGGGCATGTACCTTTGTAGTATAGTTCTTCCAATCCTCATCATTGAAGAAGTCCTCAATCTCTTTGGCACCATTCGCTACAGATTGAGCAAAGACTGTCAATGCTTCAAGATAGAGTTCAACACCGCCGCAATGGGTGATTCCAGCGAAGACATCGAGACCTTCAACCTGTTTGAGCCATTCCGGCACTGCTTTCTCTGCTGCGGCTTGTTCACTCTCAAGCGTCTCCTTACTGATGACAACCTTGTCCTTGGGCAAATACTTAATTAGCATTGTCTCCAACGCTGGAGCATTGATCGGCTTTGTGAGGTAGTCCTGGAAACCCGCCTTCATATACTCAGCACGAGCACCGCTGACAGCATTTGCAGTGAGTGAGATCACCGGTGTCTCTTTGTTGAGATTGTGAGGTAATACCTTCATTTTCTGCAGTGTCTCAATGCCATCAATGCCGGGCATTCTGTGGTCAAGGAAGATTATATCATACTTGTGCTTGGTGACTAGGTGCAAGCACTCATAACCGCTCTCGGCAGTGTAGATTTGTATCTGAGTCTGCTTGAGAAGACCTTTGACAACGGTAAGATTCATAACAGTGTCATCAACCACCAATATCTTAGCCTTCGGCGCAGTGAACTTTTCGTGATACTCCTCATGTTGTTTGAGACTGTTGCGGTAACTTTCTTCAAAGTTCCCAATAGGCTGCCAGTTCATTACCTTCTGTTCAATGGAAAATGAGAAGGTAGAACCTTCACCGTAGATGCTTTCAACTTCAAGTTTGGAATTCATTAAAGTTAATAGCCGTTGAGTGATGTTCATTCCAAGACCAGTACCCTCAACATTGCGATTGCGCTTCTCCTCAATTCTCTCAAAGGCACTGAAGAGCTTAGAAATGTCCTCTTTCTTAATACCGATACCAGTATCTTTGATGCTGAATCGCAGCAGTATAGTATCTTCAGCAGTCTTGTTACAGCCTACAATCAGCCTTACTGAACCCTTCTCAGTGTACTTGACGGCATTGGTGAGGACATTTATGACGATCTGTTTGATTCTAATCTCATCACCGAAGAGGATCGTTGGCAGTTCGGGATCAGCATCAACAATGAATTGCAACTTTTTATCTGTAGCGCGTTTCTGAATCATATTAACCAGATCGTTGAGCAATGAGCTTAGGGCATACTCAACAGGTATAATCTCCATCTTGCCGGCTTCAATCTTGCTGAAGTCCAGAATGTCATTGACAAGACCAAGAAGGCTGTTACTTGCATTGCGAATGTTTTCGGCATATTCAAGAATCGTACTGTCCTTACACTCGCGCAGGATCATCTCCGTCATGCCGACAATCGCATTAATCGGCGTTCGGATTTCATGGCTCATATTGCTGAGGAATTGAGATTTAGTCTTGTTGGCAGCTTCAGCCTCCTGTGCTGCATGCTGAAGATTGTAATTTGATTCTTTGAGCTCGTCAGTAGTTGCCTTGAGGAAGGTGGCAAGTCTGTCAACAAGCGGTATTACATGATTTTGCGATTTGTAGCAGGTGGTTTTCTCCAAAGAGGCATTGAGTTTGACGGGTTTATCAGCCTCTCGCATGCCGATTGCAATCAAAGAACTGTTAAGTACACCGCCCTGTTCGTGGTAGCGGTAAATCTCCGAACTGCCATGACAGTAAGCCGTCTGTGGTTGGAATCGCTGAAAATATTCTATCTCTTCGTCAGAATTGACACCCAGAAATATAGTTCGTGAACCGCAAATGTAGAGATTGACTGCCTCAGGTCCAAAAGCTCTCATGCGTTCGCTGCTCTCAAAAGTTTCTTGTAAACTTTCTTGAG
This sequence comes from Selenomonadaceae bacterium, assembly GCA_017475745.1. Lineage (GTDB taxonomy): Bacteria > Bacillota > Negativicutes > Selenomonadales > Selenomonadaceae > Quinella. The sequence continues at coordinate 82,035 of JAFVEZ010000045.1, read as the reverse complement.
GGTTTGCATAGGACAACTTAATCTTTTCACCTTCGTAGACATCCGCACCAAAATACATCCAGCCGTTGTCGTCATACATCGGAGGAACTCTGGCAAAAGTGAAGTTATTCCTTCTAATCAATATGGGAAATTCGCATATATTCATCAAGAAAAAATTATCCGGTTCAACATTGAGATAATTTTTATAGACACGTGTCGCAGGTATGCCGTCAATCTCTGCAATGCAGGTAGTTCCGAGGGTCTTAGTAATAGTCATCTCTTTGCCAAGCGGCTTCCAGCCTAAATTATATTCACTGAAAACTTGTAAATCTTTGCCGCTGTAAACGATTAAAAGAACGCCATCACTGTGATATTTATTGCCAATTATATATTGCTTCGCCTTGTCAGATGAAATCTTACTTACCATACTGCGATAGTTACTGTCAGCATCGTGTTCCAGAATTACACCGGCTTCAGCACCAAAGAAAGGCACATCTTCATAGCCGATTGATATATCAGTCAAAAGAGTTGAATTGTAGCGATTTTTACCTGTTCCCATAACCTCAACGGCTTTAATATCAGGAATCTTTTTCAGGCGATTTCTAATGTAAGGAACCAAACTGCCATCATCTAACATCTCACTATCACATTCAATCAGAGTGACTTCAGACTTGTCAAAGAAAGTACACGCAGCGATCACATATCGTTGAAAGTATCTTGTAGCATTGATCGGCTCATTAAAGTTTCTTCTACCAAAAGTTGTGAGGGACATTCCGACCGTTAAAGCCTTTGGAAGTACCTCAGTAATTTTGTTGTGAGCGTCCATTATATCATAATCCATAAAATGCGCCGTTAAACCCTTGATTAGGACACTGTGAGCATTTTTATATTCTTCGCTCATCTTTAAATCTGAAAGCCACGTTACAAAGTCCGCTTTGCTCTTGATTTTGTAGGTTTTCTGAATCATAAACAGGTACTCACTCCTCTAAACGCTTTCCGATTTGTCAATGTCATAATCATACCAAATTCTTCAAAAACTTTCAAGACCTTTACAGTTATATGATTCCGCTTTCCAGCAAGAAGTCTTTGGTAATAGTGGTTGATTTGTGATTTAGAAGTCTTTCTACATACTTTGCCAGTACGTCAGTTTCGATGTTGATGAGTGAATTGATCTTCTTTGTCTTGAAGTTAGTGACCTCGCGAGTGTGAGGAATCAACGAGACTGAAAACTCAGTGTTGCCGACATCAACGACAGTCAAGCTCATTCCATCAAGAGCCACTGAACCTTTCGCGGCGATCTGTCTGAGCAATTCCTTCTTCGTCTCAATGGTAACGATAATAGCATTGCCCTCAGTCTTCATTGATTTAATCTTTCCAATGCCGTCGATGTGTCCGCTGACAATGTGTCCACCGAGTCTATCACCAAGTCTCAAGGCCCGCTCAAGATTGACAATATCGCCTGTCTTGAGATTATCAAGTGAAGTTCGCCTTATTGTCTCCGGCATTACATCAGCGGTGAAACTGCTGTCGTTGAAAGCCGTAACCGTTAGGCAAATGCCATTTACCGATATACTGTCTCCGATCTTAACATCTTCCAGCATCTTCTGACATTTAATAATAATCTTTCCTTTGGACAGTCCGCCAAGAGTTCCAAGCTCCTCAACAATACCTGTAAACATCACAATACCTCCATTAAAATACTTTCCAACACATTATACCAAACAAATGACTTTACAGCACTGATTTATTTTGATAAAATCTTTGTGTTTGAAGATAATGATTGTGAGCGTGATAATATGAAGAAAGTCAAGAAGACAAACGCTGCTAGGATATTGGATAATCTCAAGATCAATTATGAGGTAAAGACCTATGAGGTTGATGAAGAGGATTTATCTGCCATTCACGTTGCTGAGACTATGGAAATGGACATTAAAGGCATCTTCAAGACCCTTGTGGCGCGTGGTGACAAGAGCGGTGTTATAATGGCAGTCATCAACGGTGCCGATGAGATTGATTTCAAAGCCTTGGCGAAGGCGAGTGGCAACAAGAGCGTTGAGATGATACACCTCAAGGAGCTTCAACCTTTGACTGGTTACATTCGTGGCGGGTGTAGTCCGCTTGGTGCAAAGAAGGCTTATCCTGTCTATCTCGATAGCAAAGCAATGAATCAGGAAAGAATTTCGATTAGTGCCGGTGTTCGTGGTGAGCAGTTGATATTGGCGCCGACAGATTTAGTCAAAGCCGCCAATGCGACGATTGCCGATATCGTGAGATAATTTGATTTATGGAGGTATTTATATGAAATTGGTTGTGACAGTTGTAGGTAAAGATCGCGTTGGCATTATCGCTGCGGTCACAAAGATTTTAGCCGATAACAACGTAAATATTTTGAGTATCAATCAAAATATCATGGACGGGTTCTTTAATATGATTTTGCTTGCTGAAGCAAGTGAGAGTAAGATACAACTTGTAGATTTACAAAAGGCTCTCAAGGAGCAAGGTGAAGAAATTGGCGTTGAGATCAAAACTCAACACCAAGATATATTCGATGTAATGCACAAGATTTAAATAAAGGCTTTCTTTGAGATTTTTTTGATTTCATATCCCCTAGAGAGGCTTATTTTTGTTTTTGTGATAGACTATAATAATCTTAGACAACATGATAGAAGGTCGTGGTTACAATAAATCTATCTCAGTGGATTTTGAAGGAAGAGAAGTATCAACCTGATGGAGATCGAGATTACTTTATCTCTCGGTCTCTTTTGCGTATAATGAAGATATTGCGATCTTTGCGCTTTCAATCACGTAGGAAACCATTTAAAAGTATATCAGCGGTCAGTGCCTTCTGTTTTACTATTGTGATGATTCTACTCTGTGTGAGTGCGGGCAAGCTTAACTTCCTCTTCTGTGTGCTGGCATTAGAGCTAATTATACTCTGCATGCTGGACGGTCAGACGATTAGTCGAATTTTACAAAATTCATTGATGATGACAATCTTCAGCGCAATATTTGTGTTGCCCTCAATGTTACTGGGAACACGGACTCTGTTGGTAATGCTTCCAGTTAAAACCTTCTTAACTGTAACGGCACTTGGGCTGTTGAGTTCCTTCTTCAGATGGCACCAGATCACCGAAGCGTTGAGATTTTTCCGCGTTCCAGCGATTGTGGTATTCATTCTGGACACCACCCTCAGATATATTGTTCTACTTGGTGAAATATCTCAAGATATGCTCATAGCGTTAAAGTTGCGATCAATCGGAAGGAACAAAGACAAGAAGCTTGCAGTATCGGGAATACTCGGATCAGTTTTCCTGAAGTCACGAGAGATGTCTGAGGATATGTATCAAGCGATGTGCTGTCGAGGATTTACAGGTGAATATCCAATTACCTCAAGAAATTTACTGAGATCCGGCGATGTGCTCTTCCTGCTCTTGACGATTGGATTTGTCGCTCTATTTATGATTCTGGAAGGTTGGGTTAAATTGTGATTGAACTCAAAGGTATCTGCTATGCCTATGACGGTAACCCTGTGCTGCGAAGCATAAATCTGAGTATAGGCAAAGGTGAGACGGTCGCCCTCTACGGTGCCAACGGTTCTGGGAAGTCAACTTTACTAAAACTCATTAATGGTATAATCTTTCCAGAAGTCGGCGAATACTGGTTTGAAAACGAAAAGATCACGCCCAAGTTAATGCGTGACCACAAGTATTCCAAATACTTCCACCAGCGAATAGGCTTTGTTTGGCAAAATCCCGACGTACAACTCTTTTGCGGTAGCGTCGAAGAAGAGTTAGCGTTTGGTCCAGAGCAGATGGGACTATCTGAGAGTGAAGTCAATCAGCGCGTAGAAGACGCCCTTAAGTTGCTTGGGATCGAGAAGTTGAGATATAGAGCGCCTTACTACCTATCTGGTGGAGAGAAGAAAAAGACCGCGATTGCTTCAATCTTAACAATGAATCCAACGATCTGGACTCTCGACGAGCCTTTGAGCGCGCTGGACGAACAGACTAAAACCTGGCTGACAGGCTTCCTTTTGGAATTGAAAAAAGCAGGCAAAACGATAGTATTCTCCTCACATGACTCAAATCTAATCAAAACGCTTGCTGACAGGCGATTCGATATGAATTAATAGCCGAAGGTTTCCTTGGCCTTCCTCATGTTCTGACGTATCTCAACGCCGAATGGACAGCGCGTCTCACAAACTCCGCATTGTATACACTCACCCGCGTGATGTTCCAATGCAGCGTAATGTTCGCGAACTGTCTCAGGAATAGAGTTCTGGGCAATCGTCAGATTTAAGAACTTAGTGACGGTTGCAATGTCAATTTTCTTCGGACAAGGTGCACAGTGGCTACAATACATACAATGACCGCTCCAGTTGATCTTCGGAAATGAAGCGAAGGCAAGGGCATAGTCCTTCTCCTCGTCGGTGGCTTCCTCGTAGGCTATCGACGTTTTAAACTGCTCAACGGAATGAGCGCCGGCAAGGACGACAGCAACGGCAGGGCGACTAAGAGCATAGTGAATACATTGATTGACAGTGAGTGCTGCACCTGCCGGCGAGAGTTTGGCGTCCAGTAGATCACCGCCACCAAAGCACTTCATTACAGTGATTCCGACTCCAAGGCGCTGACAGGTCTCATAGAGCCGCTGACGATCTGGGTCCATGTTAGTAAGCTGCCCTGAGTAATTCTCCGGCGCCCAGAGCTGCTCAACATCTTCATTGGCCGGTTGAAGATCATAACAAGGATTGACACTGAACATCAAGACCTCGATGGCGCCGCTTTCAACAGCCTTAAGTGCGACGAGTGGATTGTGAGAGCTTAACCCGATGTGTCTGATTGTACCTTCGGATTTCAACTGGCGCGCATAATCGAGGGTACCGCCATTGACGATATTATCCCAGTCTTTGAGGTCATCACAGTAGTGAATGGTGCCAACGTCAATATAGTCGGTCTGAAGAAGCTTGAGTGACTCCTCGAAGCCAGCTTTAACCTCGGACAGCTTGCGAGTGCGCTTGTACTGACCATTCTGCCAAATGGAGCCGATATGTGACTGAGCAATGAACTTCTCGCGGCGACCCTTCATTGCTTCGCCGACAGCCGAACGGATTGCCGGATTGGAAGCGTAGAGGTCAAAGTAGTTGACGCCCTCATTCTCAGCGATGTCAAAGAGCTTCTTCGCCATTGTGAAGTTCTCCTCACTGAAACCCTCGCAACCCATACCGATCTCACTAACTTTGAGTCCAGTATTGCCAAGTTCCCTATATCTCATATAAAACCCTCCTAATCTATATACGCATGAGGTGATTATAACATTGCTAATGGTTTAAGTCAAAACCTGTATATGACTCCAACAAAGACGCCTTAGCTATTTAATAAAGTTCTTCTGCAATTCATCTTCATAGTTAAATTTAGGTCTTTTGTGAAGATATACGATAACACAATAACTTAACTGAAAAACTGAAAAAATCAATTAATAAAAATTCTATTAGGGATTGCAAAACTGAAATTAATCTGGTATAATCTTGTAAAAATATAGGAGGTCTTCAATAGAATGTTAAAATTAAAAGAGAAAAACGTTAAACTGTTCAGCATAATCATTGGGCTGATGTTCATTGGAAGTGTTGTAGCAATCGCACTTACTCAAAGTGGTGCTGGTGTGGCTTCGGCAGCAGATAAAGGCGCAGTTGGTGTTATTGACACTCGTCAGATTATGAGCCAACACCCAGATCGTCAGAATGTCGAATCACAAATGCAAGCTGCTGTCGAAGAAGTAAAAAAAGACTTCGATGAGAAATCTCAAGGAATGAACGATCAAGAAAAAGCAGACTATTACCAACAGAGTCAACAACGCTTGATGCAGAAGCAGCAAGAATTAATTGAACCGGTAGAACAGTCTGTAAAAGATGCCGTTAAAAAAGTTGCCGATACTAAGGGCATTGGTGTAGTCCTTGACAAGAGCGTAGTGGTTTATGGCGGTCAGGACATCACTCAAGATGTTATTACCAAACTCAACAAGAAGTAATTGTTAGGAATGAGTATTCAGAATGAGGAATGGGAGTCCGTTGTGGCTTCTTATTCCTCATTCTGCATTGAATGGTAAGCTGATGGCAGAAGAAAAAAACGAAACGAAAGCAGCTTCTTCGATAGGCAAAGGAAAGGCACTTGCAGGGATATTGGCAGTGTTGACCTCAGCGGGTATCGGCGCTTATCACTACTTTCAACCCGAAGAAACGCCACCTGCTCCTTCAAAGACTGAGGTCGTCAAGGAGATTGAACCAGCAGAGGGTATAGGTTTCATTGATGTAGAGATAGTAAATGATACCCTTGACAAAGAAGGACACCTTGCTGAGTTGATAAAGCTGGAAACTAGATTAAAACTTGAACTGAAGAATGCTCTTCAGCCAGTATTGATGAGTCCGCCCAAGGTGGAACAAAAGCCTTTTGATGACTCAGTGTGGCTAAAAAATGCTCAAACTGTTATTAGTGAAGCAGCTGAAATAGAAAAGCGCAGAAAAAAAATAGCCGAGGAATATATGAAAAGTTCTGAAGCCGAGTACTTCAGAAAACGAGATGATGTCAACAATCAATTCCTCAATGAGATTCTAAACATCAAGCTAAAGTTGCAAAATGCAGATAGCATGCGCTTGACTACCGCTGAGAAAACTGAACTTAATAATCGCCTGGAAGAAATACAAGGGCAGCGCAATTTAGTTCAAAAAGAATTAAAGGAAGAATGGGTAAAAGAGATTGCTGATTATGCCAATCAAGCTGTTAAGGCTGACGAAGAAAAGTTAAAAGCAAAGTATCAAGAAACCAAAGAAAAAATCACTGAAGAAGCCAGAAAGACTCAAGAAGCGGCAATCGAACGTAACAAAACTTTGATGGAACAAGCCATGCAGGAATCTAAGACGCGGCAAGATAGGAGACAAAAGTTGCTGACGGAGCTGCACGATGTTACCAAGGAACGTACCGAACTTGAAGGCAAAATGTTAGATGATATAAGCGACTTAGCGGCAAAATTAGCGGTAATTCACAGATTGAAACTAGTATTGGCAGTCAAAGATGTAAGGTTGAATATTGATACTCCTTCTTTGGCAGTGCAGTCGACAACATTTAGTACTGACAGCGTAGGGTTTGCTGCCACAAATGAGCCGTTGATCGTAACTGCAGCTAATTCAGTGGATTTAACCGATGAGTTGATAAAAGAGCTGCAAGAGCAATGAGCGATGTTAATGATACAGAAAGAAGTGAAAATATTGTTGAAAAGACTTTTGTTGATGGCAACCCTCGTTGCAGCTATGCTCGTGAGTGGTTGCGGTGAAGTTAATATAGGATATCTCGACTCTGAAAAGTTAATGGACGCACCGCAGATTAAAACTATACGCGAAGAGGGCGAAGCCAAACTTCAAGAGGTAGAAATGCAGATGATAGAGGATTTGACGGCAAAAAAGGACGCGCCCGACGAGGAAAAGCAAAATGCACAGATGGAAGCACAGCGCAAGATGATGGGTATACAGCAGGCATATTCCTCACAGATAAAACAAAAGTTAGATGCAGCCCTCGTTGATATCGTAAAGGCAAAGAACATAGACGTTGTACTGGACAGCTCTGAAGATCAAAAAGTGGTCTTTGAGGGTGGAATAGATTTGACTGATGAAGTTCTCCAAAAGTTGCAGTAACGAGGTAAGATATGGAAAAGAGTTTAAAAGAGATTGCCGAACTCATAGGCGGTATCATAGCACCTGAGAACGAAAATATTGTGATAACAGGTTTAGAAAATATTGAGGGTGCCCTTCGAGGTGACCTAATCTTCGCCATTGAACCTCACCTGGACGAAGCAAAGACCTCTAAGGCCTCAGCAGTTATTATTCCGCTTGATACAGAGGACTTTCCGCTTCCCTCAATTCGCTCCGCTGATCCAAAGGCTGCCTTTGCCAAGTTACTACAAGTCTTTACACCAAAACTGGAAATTAAAGTTGGTATCAGCGACAAAGCATATATTGGTGACAATGTCAAGATTGCTGACGGCGCAACTATTATGCCCTTTGCAGTCGTTGATGATAACTCTGAGATTGAGTCTGACGTAGTGATTTATCCTCATGCATATATTGGGCAGTTTGCCAAAGTCGGTTCTGGTAGTGTTATCTATCCAGGTGTGACGATTAGGGAATACTGCCAGATCGGCAAGAATTGTATAATCCACCCGTCTGCGGTTATCGGATCAGACGGCTTCGGTTTTACCACCAAGGACGGCGTCCACACCAAAGTCCCTCAAGTTGGCAATGTAGTCGTTGAGGACGATGTGGAGATTGGCGCTCATGTCGGTATTGATCGTGCAGCTATGGGTTCCACAGTGATTGGACGCGGCACAAAGATTGACAACCTCGTCCATATCGGACACAACTGTAAGATAGGTAAGAATTGTCTCATTGTTGCCCAGACCGGCTTGTCTGGCTCAACTATAGTAGGTGACAATGTGACATTTGGTGGACAGGTCGGCACTTCCGGTCACCTCAGTATAGGTTCCAATTCAGTCTTCGCAGCGCGAACTGGTATATCTAAATCTATACCGGCGGGATCATTCTGTGCAGGCTTTCCAATTCAATCTCATGCTGACTGGTTAAAGACCCAAGCGGCAATCCGCCAGTTGCCTGAACTGATAAAGAAAGTCCGACAATTAGAAGCAGAATTGAAGAAACATCAATAAGAAACTTATCAGCGTTCCTAATCGCTTAGGTGACGCTGATTTATTCTGCAATTACAATATCAATAATTCCTGAAAGAAGGTATTGGCTTGAATATGGATATGGCGACGGCAATGGCAACTTGGGGACCAATAGCTGTTATGTTGATTATATTCTACTTCCTACTCTATCGACCACAAAAGAAAGCTCAACAAGAACGCGAAGAAATGCTCAATAGTCTGACGAAAGGCACCAAAGTCATTACAATCGGTGGTATCTATGGAATAATAACTCAACTTAACGAAAAAGTAGTGACATTGAAGATCGCCGAGAAGGTCGAAATAGAGATTTCACGTGGTTCTATAGGTTCAATCGTCAAAGGCGATTCGTCAGAGGTAAGTCTATGAGCAAATGGGCTGTCATTTACTCATCTGTAACGGGAAACACGAAGTTGATTGCCGAGAGAATAGCAGAAGTCTCCGGTGATGCTGACTTATTTGATGTCAAAGATGTACCGTCAGACCTTTCAAACTATGAGGTTGTGGCTGTCGGTTATTGGCTCAAACGCGGTGGACCCGATCCACTGACTGCCGAACTTTTGCCGAAGATTCAAAATGTCAATGTCGTGCTGTTTGAAACTCATGGAACTGAGCCAAGAAGTGAGCACGCGATAACAGCTTTTGCACGTGCAGCTTATCTCATTGGTAAAGGCTGTAGAATCCTTGGAACTTTCAGCTGTCAAGGCAAGGTAAATCCGGCAATGATCGAACAGCGACTCAAGATAGCAAAGTCAGATGATCCACACCTTGGGAGCATTGAACGCTGGAAGAGAGCAGCAACTCATCCTGACGAATCTGATTTACAAGCCGCTGAGGAGTTTGTTGCTACAATCAAACGAAAGATCAACCTTCTCAAGAAATATGAATAAAATCAAAGTATTAAGGAAGTGTTATTAATTGAGAGCAACGCAGTTGTACGCACCAACATTGAGAGAATATCCGGCAGAAGCAGAGCTGGTCAGTCATAAATTGATGCTGAAGGCAGGATTAATCCGCAAGGCAGCAGGTGGCGTCTATTCCTATCTACCGCTGGGTTGGCGAACCATTCGCAAAATTGAACAGATCATTCGTGAGGAAATGGACGCAAAGGGCGGACAGGAGATAATGATGCCTATCATTCAGCCTGCTGAGTACTGGAAAGAATCGGGACGTTGGGCGGTCTATGGTGATGAGATGATGAGAATGAAAGATCGCCACGGTCGCGAGTTCTGTCTTGGACCTACTCACGAAGAGATGATAACAACACTCATTCGGTCCGAGGTCAGATCATACAAGCAGTTACCACTGATGCTCTATCAAATTCAGAACAAATACCGTGACGAAATTCGTCCGCGATTCGGTCTCATGCGTTCTCGTGAGTTCATTATGAAGGACTTGTACTCATTCGACGCTGACATTGACGGCATGAATATTTCGTATCAAAAAATGTACGACGCTTATGATAGAATTTTCACTCGCTGTGGCTTGAAGTTCAGACCGGTTGAAGCTGATAATGGCGCAATCGGTGGCGGACACTCTCACGAGTTCACCGTCTTGGCACCGAGTGGAGAATCTTCCATCGCCTATTGTGAAAGCTGTGACTATGCGGCAAGCGACGAGAAGGCCGAACTAAAAGTCATTCACTCTCAAGAGGAAGAACTTAAATCGCTTGAGAAGGTCTTAACACCTAATTGTCACACAATCGAGATGGTCAAGGATTATCTCAATGTGCCGATCGAGAAGACAATCAAGGCGGTTGCCTTCCAAGATGATGACGGCAGGTTAATTCTTGCCTTTGTCAGAGGAGATCACGAAGTCAATGAGATTAAAATCCTCAATGCCGTCGAAGGCGCGCTTCACCTGCATATGGCTGAAGAGTCGGCAATAACTGAAGCGGGCGGTTGTGCAGGTTTTATGTCGCCAATCGGTCTCAAGGACGGCACAATCGTTGTGGTTGACAGCACGGTTATGGAGATGTACAATGCTGTCGCCGGCGCCAACGAGGTTGACAAGCACTACATCAACGTCACACCGAAACGCGACTTCAACTCAGAAAAGATAATCATCACCGATATCAGAATGGTTAAAGAGGGCGATCCCTGTCCTCATTGTGGTCAACCTTTGAAGATGACACGCGGCATTGAGGTCGGTCAAGTGTTCACCCTTGGCAATAAGTACAGTAAGTCACTCAACGCCACATTCCTCGACGAGAATGGCAAAGAGAAGTTCTTTGAGATGGGCTGCTATGGTATTGGCGTCGGTCGTACAATGGCGGCAGCTATTGAGCAGCATAATGACGAATTTGGAATAATTTGGCCGCGTGCTATTGCTCCGTTTGAGGTTGTCGTCGTTCCTGTCAACGCCAAGAATGAAGATCAACTTGAGTATTCCGAAAAGATTTACGAGGAACTCAAGGCGGCTGGTGTTGATACTCTCCTGGACGACAGAAGAGACCGCGCGGGTGTCAAGTTCAATGACTGTGACCTCATCGGCTATCCAATTAGAATTACAGTCAGTCCTAAGGGCATTGCTGAAGATACAGTTGAAGTCAAAATCCGAAAGAATGGCGAAGTTCATATCTTCAATCGCAATGAATACAAGGATAAAGTAATTGAGTTGCTGAAAAATCTTTAAAAACGACTTTCATAACACTCATTATATAATTACGAGCTTAAGTGCAAAATTTGTTCAATTACAAAATTTGCACTTCTTCATTTTTTCAGAAAAAAAACTTTTAATTTTTGATAAAATTTGATATTATACTATTGTCATTTTGCTTGTAATTGGTTAAAATGAAATAAAACTGGAAACAGTGAGAAGGTGAGCGCAGTGGAGGATAATAGAAAAAATCTCCGAAAGCACATCAAGGCAGCAAGCGATTGGTTGCAACAGGCAGATAAATCCATAGAACGTAAAGAAGACCTAAAAGGTGATCTTAAATTAATGTTGGCAAAGGCAGAACTTCAAAATGCAGAGAAACACCAAAATCGCTCACGTTTAACCAAAGTACTCTCATTTGCCACTGCTGCATTGATTGCATTTGGTGTTCTTTGGGTAAATGACGATAAGGAAGAAATTTCTCAGCTCTCTACACCTTCAATCTCAACGACTAATATACCTGACTCACCGATATTAGAAGACAATGAGTCGGCTGCGCCCTTATCTTCAGCCGAAACTCCGAAAGAAGAAGTTGTCACAAATCAGAATATAGTTCAAGAGCAACCGGAAGTTTCGTATGAACAACCAACTATTTACGATAATATCGAATCTGATAGACTCAATAACGAATCTTTACCCAACACAGAATCAACTCAAGAGACTTATTATTCGGACGTTGAGAACTTAAATATATATTACTCGGAGCCTATACCAGTGGTAAGTTCAAGTCCAGATATTATTTCACCAGAAGTAAAAGCTCCGACGGAAGATATGCAAAAGCTCATGCAATCAGCAGGACAGATACTGCATGCAGAGTGATAGAGGAGGCAGTATTACTTGAGAATACTAAACAAGATGAAGATTAAGCTGAGGAGGAAGAAAAGTCGACTTTTAACCGCCGTTCTAATGACAGCCGCAATGATACCAGTACCACAGGCACCTGTGGCTTTTGCTGAGGAAGAATCAGAAGTATTTGTGAAGATGCCATATGAGTTGCCAGCAGATGGTGAAGAAGCGGTTGATGATGGCACAGAGAATGAAGATTCCTCCTTAAAACAAACTGAGGGTTCAGAAGATGGAGAAGAAAAAAAAGAAGGGCAAGAGGGTACTGAATCTGAAGATAAGAAAGAATCAACCGAAAGTCCTGCCACTGAAAGTGTCTCAGATGAAACCGATGATGGATCGGCAGTGATGAAGTATCTCAAGCAGTTTAATGGCAAAACTGTAGTTGATATAGTATACGAAGGAGCAAGCTCTCTGACTTTGCCCACAATCCAAATTATCGCCACTCAGCATGTTGGCGATGACTTTAGTGCATCTGTAATGAATAAAGATATGGAAGCCTTTGTAAATACAGGGTATTTCTATGACGCCTATCCAAAGATTGAAGAGGTACCGGAAGGCGTTGTGGTTACATATCACCTACTAGAAAATCCTATCTATAAAGGCGTGGTCTTTGTCGGCAATACTATCGAAAAAACCGAAGAACTGGAACGTTACATTACACTACAACCCAATGATGTACTCAACAATCGTACTTTGCATGATAATATTACCGCTATTCAAGAGCGCTATAGAGGTACAGGTTATATCTTAATGAAGATCACCGATATTGATATGAATAAGGATACCGGTATATTGACGCTTAAAATCAATGAAGGTATTATCGAGGGCTACAAGGTCAAGGGCAACAAGAAAACCAAAGATAAAGTTATACTTCGTGAGATGAGACAGAAGCCCGGTGAGGTATTTAATGCGGACAAGGCAAGACGTTCAATCCAACGTGTCAACAATCTTGGTTTCTTTGAAGAGGTCAGCGTTAAGTGGAATCCTGGTGTTGAACCTAATGCTATCGTCATGGAAATTGATGTCAAAGAGAAGAGGACTGGCACTTTTGGTATCGGTGCAGGATATAGCAGTGAAGATGGCATTATCGGTATGGTTAGTGTCTCTGATACCAACCTTCGCGGTACTGGTGATGCCGTCAGCATAATGTATGAGATGAGTGGCGATGACGAAGATGCTCATGGTATTGCATTCAGTTATCGTAGACCATGGCTCGATGATAAAGAAACTGCCGGTACATTCCGTTTTTACAATCGTACTTACGAGTATGACGACTACGACGTACGTGGCAGATTAAAGGAAGAGTACATGAGAAAGTACACCGGCGGAGAGATCACTTTAGGTCGTCCGGTGAGTGAATGGAGTACTAACTACGTCACTTTGCGCCACCGTAAAGATGAATATGTAAAACACGTTTCCTCAGGTAACGCCGGAGATCGTAGTGGAGATGCAGGTGCCAGATGGCGTAGCAACAACTTCGGTATAACGCGCTCTGTCACACTTGAACATGTCACAGATACTCGCGACAATATTTACAATCCTACTGAGGGTGGCAAGGTCAATCTCTCCGGTGAGTTTGGCGGTGTTTGGGGTGGCGACTTTACCTTCCAGAAGTACAGTATTGATCATCAGCAATTCTTTAAGGCAGGTCATGCACAAGTTTGGGCACTTAGAACCAAAGGCGGTATCGGCTTTGGAGATATCTCAGAATTTAACCAGTATAGAATTGGCGGACAGGATACGTTAAGAGGTTATCGTGAAGCTCAGTTTCGCGGTGAAAGAATGATACTTGGCACTCTTGAATACAGATTCCCTCTTATCTCGAAAGTTCAAGGCGCACTCTTTACCGATTGGGGCAGTGCTTGGAGTACTGGATTTGAGCCGGAGGAATTCCACGGCAGCGGAGGTTTCGGCATAGCTGTAAATACACCACTGGGTCCACTACGTCTTGATTATGGTAGAGGTACGCAAGGCGGACGCCTTCACTTCAGCGTTGGTGGAACTTTCTAAATAAGTAATGGCAACATTAAGTAAACTTTTAATCACATTGGCAGTCCTTTTAACATTGACAACATCAACTAATGCAGCAGCAAGAATTGATGTTGTTGAATCGAAGGTAACCTCAGAAACCTCACTTCCGCCAATGGTTAAGGAACGCATGGAAGAATCAGTTGCGGCAATAGGCAGGCAATTACTCCTTGGGCGCCCTCTACCAGTAGACGAAGATTGGAATGATCGACAAGAATCTACCATTCACCTGGTATTTGACAAGATACTCGTTGGATATACTGTTAAGCAAGTGAATATACAATATTATGGTACAGAAGCCATAGTAAATGTTAAACTGTTGCCCTGGACGGACACAATCCAAAATATTCAAGTCAACACTAATATTGAAGGCATGCCAAAAGAGCTAGAAGGATTGGTTGCGAATGACTTGATAACAGTTGCTGAGGTCTTTTCGGACGGTTTGAAGGGACTACCTATAGCCGCAACAGATTGGACTAATGGTATATTGAAACGTCGTCTTAACAAGTTTATGGAGGAATCTTTACCGGAGTTCAAGGCAGATTTTGACGTTAAGATAAAGAATGAATCTAATGTATCAACAGCAGTGGTAGACTTGACGGTTTATCCAAAATTGCCTGTTGTGCGAACGATAAGTTTGAGCATGCGCTCAGATACAATCCCCAACGTAGCTTTGGTTACTCATAGAACATTAATGGAAGATAAAGTCAACGTTTTAATTGGAGTGCCAGTTGCTTTCATTGAACGTCATAAAGCGGATATTGAGACAATGCTTGCCAAGCCACTTGATGAGCAGACTGACTTTCGAGTATTGAAAATTAAAAGCAATGTAACATTGACGGCATCTGAGCAGATGGGGGTTATGATTCGTAGTGACTCAAGCCGATACAGGATGCGCGCTTCCGGTTGGGTTGATATTGGACGCGACGAAAGAGCAACAGATGATGTACTGTTTCGTATGCATATCGGGCGCAAAATCTCCAATCTTGATGAGACCTTCTTTCAAATAGATATCAAACCTCAAGAAGTGAAGTGGAATTGGTCTTTGGGTTACTCTCGAAGTATCTTTAAAAATACCTCTGCTGCTTTGCGTTATGACTTTACAGACGAAGATATCATTGCCGATTTGGAATATGAGTTCTTTAAAGATTGGCTGCTGCGTTATGAACATAAATTAAATAATGATAGAAAAGAAGCTGCCGTCAGATATAAGCTACATGACTTTCTCGGAGTTGAATATGTAATTGATCAGCGAGAGAGTTGGCTCAGATTTATTGGTAACTTCTGATGAGGTTTGATGATGTATTCCTATTTCTATGATCACCCATTGTTAGATAGACCAGTAAAAATTTCATATATCTATGAGTATAATTCATATTATCACTTCAGAGGTGGGATCAGAGTCAAGAATCCTAACTTCAGTCCAATAGATGGCGCAATCCTAGATTTAAAGAAGAATGATCCTAAAGCTATCGAGTTATTTTACAGTAAATTGATTGATATATTTGATTCCTTTGATGATTTGAATAATATGTACTTCAGCGCTATACCTTCTCACACTGCTAATGCCAATATATCTTCCATGCACATTATCGCCAAGAGGTTGTCCGATCATTACAATAAAGATGATTATTCAGAAGTCTTGCAAAGGTACAAGAATATACCGAGATTATCTGACGGCGGTTTTAGAAATATTGGTGTACACATCAGTAGTATCCGCATTAATCCTCGTTTTAATGTCAAAAGCAAAGTATTCTTCCTACTTGACGATATAACTACTTCCGGCAGCTCTATGGCAGCCGGTTCTCAGATATTAAAGATTGGCGGAGCAAGTAAAGTTATTTGTTTAGCTCTCAGCCATAAATTTTGATGTTTTGGTAAATTTATCATGTTTGTTTTTGATTCGTACACCGCTCTAACTGCGTTGACGGCTTTTTTTATTGATATGTTGGTTGGCGATCCTCGCAGCAAGTTTCACCCTGTTGTCCTAATGGGCAATTTGATCTCATTGCTTGAGAGATTCTTATATAATGTATCAGACGGCAATAGTGGAAAACTGCTCAAGGGCGGTATCCTCACAACAATCGTCATATCTGTAACTTATGTCATAGGCTTGGCAATAGTTCGCTTGTCTGAAGCTATTGACTTAAAGTTTATTAGTACTTTGATTGAAGCAATTACTTTGAGTTTTATGATCTCTCCACGTTCTCTTGCCGAAGCTGGTCAAGAACTCTGCAATCTTCTCGTCAGCGGTGATATCGAGGAAGCAAGGCGCAAGGTTAGCTGGATTGTCGGGCGAGATACAGATAAACTTGATGAGCCGGAGATAGTACGTGCCACAGTTGAGACGGTCGCTGAAAACACCGTTGACGGTATCATATCTCCGCTCTTCTGCTATATGCTGGGCGGACTGCCACTGGCGATTGCCTATAGAGCTGCTAACACAATGGACTCTATGATTGGCTATAAAAATGACAAATATCTATATTTCGGACGAGTGGCGGCGCGGTTGGACGATATACTTAACTACATTCCTGCACGTTTGACGGGACTTCTGTTTATTATCTCTGCCGTCATCTTGAGGTTGAATTATAAGAACGCCATAACCATTATGAAACGCGACGCCAATAAGCACCCAAGTCCTAATGGCGGCTATGCTGAAGCGACAGTGGCCGGAGCGCTTAACATTCGCCTTGGCGGCTATAACTCTTACTTCGGTAAGATGTCCTTCCGCGAGTATATGGGTGATCCTTTTGAAATTCTAGCACCACGACATATACTGTTGACGATAAAGATGATGTATACGTCAACGATTCTATTTTTAACCATAATTTTCATTTTGTAGAATGAAAGTTATCGTCTTTATAAAATTTGCAGTTTATCTTGTTTTGCGTTATAATATGACATAAATCAAATGAGAGGAATGAGTGGCAAATGTCGCAAAGAATGACATTGCAGGAAGTAATAAATGAGTATGGAACGCCGCAAATTAAACTTGATATTCACGCACGACGAACGGAGTGTTTGAAGCTGCGCGAAAGATTGATGGCAATTCGTGATCTCAGTCAAGCTAAAGAGCAAGGCTATCTCGATATTGATTGCAAACTCTTCATTGATGTTGACGACATTGATCGCTATCTCTCCGGCGAGCTGGATACTTTAGGTGAGATTTACGCTTTTCCAGAAGATGTTAAATCCTTTAAGGAAAACTGAATATGATTGAGAATGAGGAATTGTAATGACATTGAAAAAAATTTTAGCCAACACAATGGCAGGAGCGCTAATTTTGACAGCAACTCCAATCGTTACCAATAATGTACTTGATATATCAATAGTAGAAGCGGCAAAAGGCGGAGCAAAACTCAGCATACCTAAGAGCGCACCAAAAGTAAATATACAAAAATCACCTTCTACTTCCAACTCAACCAAGACACCAGCAGCATCGTCAAATTCGACAAAACCTGCAGCGAATGAGTCAAAGTCAGTTAGCGGTGGCGGCAAGGAATACAAACCTTCAAAGAGTGCCAAAGAATTACCAGGCAATGCTCCTAGTGCAAATTCAAAAACCTCTGCAAGCAAGGCAAACACTCAAACTAATGCCAATACTGGCTCTGCTTTCGGAAACACTCTCAGAAATATCGGTCTCTTCGCCGGCGGAATGATGCTTGGTGGACTTATTGGCAGTATATTTGGAGACCTTGGTGGTGGTTTACTTGGTGATGTTCTGGGCTTACTGTTTAATCTGGCCATATTCTATGCCCTCTACAGAGGTGGTCGCTATCTTTGGGATAGATTCAAAGATAGAAACAAGCAGTCTCAAGGTCAGACATCAAACTTCCAGCCGATTGATATTACTCCGCCACAGGCAAGCAACTACCCTAATAGATCAACTATAGGTATGGATTACGAAGCCAAACGTGCAGCGGATTATTACAGACAACTTTAAGAGAGGTGTGTTATAATGACAGAACAAGAAGTTAGAGATATTCTGGTTAAGACAAATGCTATAATGGATGGACATTTTCTACTGACTAGCGGTTTGCACAGCCCACACTATGTTGAGAAGTTCAATGTCCTTCAGCACCCGAAGTACACTGAGAAGCTCTGTCAGGCAATGGCGGAAAAGTTCAAGGATGCCAACATCGAAACTGTCGTGGGACCTGTAACAGGCGGTGTGATTCTTGCACATGAGACCGGAAAGGCACTCGGCACCCGCGCAATCTTTACTGAGCGTGTTGACGGTAAGATGACTTTCCGCCGCGGTTTCAGTCTGCATGAGGGTGAGAGAGTTCTGATCGTCGAGGACATCGTGACGACCGGCGGCTCTATTAAAGAGGTCATTGATGTTGTGAAGTCATACAAAGCCATACCTGTTGCGGTGAGTATGCTTGTCGACAGAAGCGGTGGCAAGGCTGACTTCGGTGATGTACCGGCAACTGCTCTGCTCAAAATGAATGTAGAGACTTATAAGCCGGAAGATTGTCCGCTCTGCAAGAATAATGTACCGATCACAAAGCGCGGCAGTACCGGCAAGTAATCAGTTTGGGGTGAGTTGATGCTGAAGACATTGAGCGTCTGGAACTTTGCGTTGATTGAAAATGTTAATGTTGAATTTGATGAAGGTTTGAATATATTGACGGGTGAAACCGGCGCAGGTAAGTCGATCTTGATTGACGCCCTTGGCGTTGTACTCGGCAGCCGTGCCAGTACACAATATATCAGAAACGGCTGTGAGGATTTAAAAGTCGAAGCAGTCTTTATTGTTGAGCCTACAGATAAAGTAAAGGCTATTCTCTCTGAATTGGAGATAGAAGCTGAGGACGAAGAAGTCATAATCACACGCAAAATCGCTCGTAATGGCAAAAATTCCATAATTGTCAATGGTTCGCATGTCACTCTCACCTCGCTGAAGAGAATTGGAAATGCACTCATTGACATTCACGGTCAAAACGAAAATCTTGCTCTACTTAAAGAGGGTACTCCTTATGCCTTGATTGATAACTCCTCTGAAGAGATAGCAGCAGCTATAGCAGATTATCAAAAGTTGTATAGACTCTGGCTTACCCAACAGAAGGCACTTGAAGACAAAAAGAAATCTGCTGCCGAAAATGAGCAGAAATTAGATATGCTGCGTTGGCAGGAAAATGAGATTGCCGAAGCGAAATTAACTGCCGGTGAGGAAGAGGAACTGGAAGCTGAGTTTAAACGCCTGTCCAATTCAGAGAGGATTGTAGAAAGTATTGAAGACTCCTGCAATCTTCTTGACAATGATGACGAATTTAATATACTGACTGCATTGGCAAGGATCGGTAAAAATCTCGATGATATTCAGCGATACGACCATTCATTGGACGACGCACGAAAGATGATTGAAGAAGTCTCTATCTCTCTGCATGAGGTTTACAGTGAGATTCGTGACTACGGTGAACAGTTTGAATTCTCACCCGGCAGGCTTGACGAACTTCAGGATAGACTTGAATTAATCCACCGTCTCAAGAAGAAGTATGGCGTGACTGTAGAGGAGATACTTGAGCGTTACGAAAGAATAAAACGAGAACTATCATCTATAGAGAACTTTGATTCGGACGTTGAGACAATGCAGCAGCGCATACTAAAAGTTGAATCACAGGCAAGAAAACGTGCAGATACTTTGACAAAAGCTCGCAAGAAATCCGCCAAAAATTTATCTATGGAGATCGAAACGGAACTTAGACAGCTTGGCATGCAAAAAGCTAAATTTGTAATTGCTGTCAATCCTCTGGATGAATTGTCATTAAACGGCGGAGATGAGGTTGAGATGCTTTTTAGTGCAAACGCAGGCGAAGAAGTTCAGTCACTCTCAAAAGTTGCTTCCGGTGGTGAGCTGTCCAGATTGGCTCTGGCGATAAAGGCAATCGACGCCGGTCGTGATGATTCCGCTGCAACGATGGTGTTTGATGAGATTGATACAGGTTTGGGCGGACTGACTGCCAACGCCGTCGCTGAATGTATAGCAAAAGTTGCTAAATATAGGCAAGTCCTCTGCATAACCCACTTGGCTCAGATTGCCTGTATGGCTGATGTCCACATTTCAATCAGTAAGCAGACTACCGATGAGCGAACGACTACAGCAGTTTACAAGCTCACTGACTTCGACAGATTGAAAGAGATTGCGAGAATGGCTTCCGGTGTTGATGCCACGCCTGCTTCAATGGAAAATGCTAAAGAGATGATAAACAGCGCTGCCAGAAAGAAGAGAATTTTGGGATTATCCAGATAATGTGTCAAAAGAATGTTAAGGAGTAATGAAAATGGACGAAAACTTAATCGAAAAGAAAATATCAAGCGAAGATGTGTTTGACGGCGTACTTCTGC
Organism: Selenomonadaceae bacterium; assembly: GCA_017475745.1. Classification (GTDB taxonomy): domain Bacteria; phylum Bacillota; class Negativicutes; order Selenomonadales; family Selenomonadaceae; genus Quinella. Next base: position 61,443 of record JAFVEZ010000045.1, on the reverse strand, counting down.
ACGTCAAGAAAGATACAGTGCAATTACCGAACGGACACACCGCGCCGCGTGAATGGATTAAACACCCAGGAGCTTCAGCAGTGGTGCCGATTTTGCCTAATGGTGACATCATTTTGGTCAAACAGTTCCGCTATCCCGTCAACAAAGTTACCATTGAGATTCCTGCCGGTAAACTCGATGTTGAGGGTGAAGACCCAATCAAATGTGCAGAGCGTGAACTATCAGAAGAAACCGGTTATACCGCCGGCAAGATTTGGAAGTTGACGACGATAGCAACGACAGTTGGCTTCTCTAATGAGTGGATTCACCTTTACGCTGCTGAGGACTTAAAACCAGGCAAGCAGCACACTGACGATGATGAGTTCATTAATTGCATGAAAGTGCCACTCAAAGAAGCAATCAAGTGGATTGACGAGGGCAAAATCTTTGATTCAAAGTCAATAATCGCAATCTTGATGTTAGCCAAAGAGTTATTGCACGAGAAATAAAGTTGAGGTGTTTTAATGTTTGATGATTTTGGCGGATTTCTAATGCAGATTGTTGCTGGACTTCCTGGCTTGATTATAGCAATGACAGTACATGAGTTCTCACATGCGGCTACAGCAGTTGCGCTTGGCGATCCTACGCCTAAAATGCAAGGCAGACTGACACTCAATCCTGCAGCACATATTGATCCAATCGGACTGTTAATGCTCTTCCTCGTTCGCTTCGGCTGGGCAAAGCCGGTTATGATAAACCCTTACAACTTCAAACACCCGCGCCGCGATGATATACTTGTCTCACTTGCCGGTCCGGCTGCAAATCTGGTTACAGCATTCATAACTTTGATAGTTATGGTGCTGCTTGTAAAGTTTGGCGTTCATATAACACCTGGAATGGGCACAGTATTCTCGTTGATTCTTATCTACAACATCAACTTTGCCATATTCAACATGATACCTGTACCACCATTGGACGGTTCAAAGGTTTTGATACAGTTGTTACCTTATGAGTTGGCGAGAAAGCTACAAGAATTGGAACGTTACAGCTTCCTGATATTGATAGTCTTCTTGATGACACCTATCCTCGGCAGTATACTTGTACCTATGCAGCGCTTGATCCTCGGAATGTTTGAATCTATAATCAGTGTGATATTCTAAATGAAGTATGAAATAAAGTTGGCGGCTTTTGAAGGTCCGCTTGATTTGCTGTTACACTTAATTGAAAAGAATAGGATCGACATTTACGATATACCAATGGCAGAATTGACACAGCAATACATGGATTATATAGAAGAATCGAAGGAATTTAAAATTGAGATTGCTGCAGAGTTTCTCGTAATGGCGGCAAAGTTAATGTACATCAAATCGAGAATCATTCTACCAAAGGCAAAGCCGGTAGTTGAAGGCAGTGAGACTGACAGTGCAGACGTTTTAGATGATCCACGTGATGAGCTGGTAAAGAGACTTCTTGAGTATCAACACTTCCAGAAGGTGAGTAAGGTTTTAACTTCAATGCTGTCTGATGAGGAAAGATTCGTCAAGCGAGCGCCGTTGAGGTTATCTCAAAAAGTCCTGCCACCACAGAACTTATCAGTAGATAAATTATTTAGAGCTTTCATAACGGCAATAACCGTCAATGAAGAGCCTGTCATTCCAGAGGTCTTAGTATCGTCGGAAGTGTTCCATGTCAAGGACAAGATCGAATCTATCCTGTCACAACTCGAAAAACATGAAGAGATAAAACTTTCAGAAGCAGTGATGACAAACTCAGCAGGCGAAAAGATTGCAGCTTTCCTAGCGCTGTTGGAGTTAGTCAAACGTCAAAAGATAAAGGTTAAACAGGTTATACCCTTTTCGGAAATCTCAATCACTATGAATAAGTTGGCTGAAGTATGAAGACATATTCTATAATCAATAAAATAACTGAAATTCTTGGGCGCGGGCTAGTAATGTTCGTGTTCTTTTTGTTGATGTTTTCGATTGAGCGAATAGTTTTCATAGCCGTGTTGAGTGATTATATGGGTGAGGTTGACATTTTGGAAATATTGGCAGCTCTGTGGATTGGATTGAGATTGAGTTGTCAGACTGCAGGTATATTAACTTTGATTGTTTTGCTGCCAAGTATATTTTCCAAAGTTGCAACTAGAGTTATAGTTGCGATTGTACTTATAATAACTTCTATATTGTATGCAGCAGCTTTCCCATTCTATCGACAATTTCACTCAAACTTCGATCAAATGATATTCAATGCCATCAATGATGATTTATACGCACTTTTCATGACTTTAATTGATGAGTTCTACCTTCCATTGAGGTTAATATTGGCTCTGATAATGTCAATAATACTATATAAGCTCTTCCTCAAATGTCTGCAAGTTCAGTTGAAGATAAACAGTCTGCTTGTAATTGCATTGACATATTTAATGGTAACACTGACAATATTTGGCGGCGGATTGAATTGGCAGACAGAACTAAACTTCGAGAATATTGGCATCACAAAGGACAAATTCCTCAATGAAACAATTCTCGACAGCTATCAAGCGATATATCGCGGATATGTTCTACAAAATCGGATTGTCTCAAGTGCCGGATTAAACTTCTCTGCTCAAGATATAAGAAACTTAGCCGCGCAACATTCCCAACAATCGCCGACGAGTGACGATCTCAACGATTATTTACATCACTTTGCCAAAGGCGGACTCATTCCAAAGCCTAAACACATATTTGTGATTATCTCCGAGAGCTACGCGAATTGGGTGTTGCTTGACAAATATTCCGAATTACACATTGCGGACGGCATGAAGTTTATAATCAATGCTGACAATAGCGACTACTGTCCTACCTTCCTGCCAAATGGTGGCAATACTGTATCAGCAGTCACGGGAATTGTTACAGGTCTCGCCGACGCCAACTTATACTTGACTACTCTGCCGCAGTCGTTTGCACTGCCATACTCAACCGCAGCTGCGCCGTCAATGAAACGTCTGGGTTATACCGCTAACTTTTTCTATGCCGGACCAGCAACTTGGGAAAGAATTGGTGAGTTCACTATTGCTCAAGGCTTTGACCATTTCTACAGTCAAGGTGACATCTCCGCTACGAGTGCTGTCAAGGGTAATGTTTGGGGCGTTGATGATAAGTTCCTGTATGAATTCATTATAAATAATCTGGACTTGAACATGCCGACGTTTAATATCATTCTTAATACCTCAAATCATGCGCCATACACTGTTGATCTCGAAGCAGAAGGAATCACTTTAAGCAAGACATTTGATGATGACGATCTTAATAAAAAACTCGCCCATCAATTCTATGCCGACCGCGAGCTTAAAAGATTTATTGACAATATGAGTTTGAAGGTGCCTGAGAGTATCTTTGTGATGGTTGGCGACCATGCTGACCGTTGCAATATCGACAAACAACCGAGTGATTACGAACGCTTCGGAGTGCCGTTTATCATAACTGGCGCTGGTATCAAACATGGAATGTTAGCAGCAAACTCAGCGGGTAGTCAAATTGATATCATTCCGACTATTATTGAGCTAATCGCGCCTAAAGATTTTGAGTATCATTCAATCGGCGCGTCTTTGACTGAAAATGATCGAGGAGTTAATTATGCACTCTTCTTGACGCGCATGGCAATCGGCAATGCAAACAACTTTCCGCTCCAGCCTGAGCCTTTGACAAACGAAACGAAGATACAATCCTTTGACGAAGCAAGTATGCAGAATTATATCAATTTCGTTCGTAGTGCTTCTTATTGGCTTGCAAAGTTCGGCAATCACTTGGCAGATAAATAACATAAACTTTTTCGACTTGCAGGAATCTTTATAAGCGGCATTGAATACTAAGTTCATAGCTCTTAGAAAGAAGGTTTTGTTTATGTCGAGAAAAGACGAATTAAAAGATGTAATTGCAAGCGCTAAAAAGATGATTGCTGCGCCTTCTTGTTATTCTGGTTTGAAGGATAAGGCATTGGCTTGGATTGAATCTGTTGATACTCCTGCAGAGAAAGAAAACGCCAAATCTCTCATCGAAGAGATAAAAGCAGACATTACTGGTATTGAAGGTTTGGTTGCTTTTGCTCACTCAGATCACGCCGTCGAGATTTTCGGAAAAGAAGGTGCCAAAAACTTTGCCGCTCATGCTGATGAGCTTAAAAAATCCGGTGCTGAATACTGTGACTGTCAAGCTTGTGCTGCAGGTCTTGAAATTCTCGAACATGAAGCATTGATTCTAAAGTAAGATTTAATACAAAATAAATTGAGCAGTCAAGTTAATAAGACTGCTCCTTTTTAGTTTAAGTGAAATGAAATATCAGAATCGCTGCCGCAGCGTTTACATTTAACGACTCAACATTCTGAATTGGGATATTTATCCTCGAAGAGACATTTAGGAGATTCCCACTGATGCCCTGCCCTTCATTGCCAAGGATCAGCGCGGCATTGTCTGGTAATTCAAACTCACGATAATCAGTGCCCTCAATGTGGGCGGCAATCAGATTGAAATTTGCTTGAATGAGTTCTTCTTCGGTCATTGTAATAAAGTTTAGGTGGAATATCGCACCCATCGACGCCCGAATAGATTTTGGACCAAACGGATCAGAAGTTCCCTCAAGAATTATGACATCTTTGATTCCTGCTGCCGCCGTCGTTCTCAAGATTGCACCGACATTATTGGGTTCCTGTATTCTATCCAATGCAATCGTCAATCTTTGATTAGGACTTCTCATATTGAGATTAGGTTTGCGGCAAACGGCAATGGCTGACTGTGGTGTAGTAAGCTCTGAAAGTTTTTTAAATTCACGCTCGCCAATGTCATCAACCGTCAACATAAACTCAAGTAAATCTTTTGGTATCTCTTCAATGAGTTTGTCACCTTCAATAATGAATAAATTCATCTCGTCGCGGTACTTACGCAACTTCAACTTGTTAATCAATTTTATCTTGTTCATTCGATATTAACGAACTCCTTATGACTCACAGCATTAGTCATATTGTTTATGTCGAAAATTTCCTTATATATTTATGGTGAAAGTTCTTTGAGACGAATGTCAATGTTAGACGAACTTTTATTTTTTTCTTATTGCGATACTTCTACATCAATAAAGTTAAAACTCTCATAATCAAACAGACCTCTGTCAGTCAATTTAATTTCAGGAATCACAGACAATGACATAAAAGTCAAAGTCATAACAGGCTCAACGTCTTTGCTAATACCAAGTTCGCTGTGAGCTTTTTCATGGAGTTTATCCAATTCCTCGGCGATGAACTCACCGCTCTTGTCGCTCATGATACCAGCGATTGGTAATGGCAGCGAAGAGATAACATTTCCCGCTTTAACTAAGATCATGCCGCCTTCCATTTCAATCAACTTTTCAACAGCAAAGGCTATTTCCTCATTGTGAGTACCAGCAACAATGATATTATGTGAATCATGCGCGACTGAAATTGCAACTGCTCCGGCTTTAATACCATAGCCACCTAAAAATCCCAAGCCGATCTTCCCTGTTTCATGGTGACGCTCAATTACGGCAACTTTGCAAATATCTTTTGACGGATCAAAAACAAAATCACCGTCAGATGTTAAATTTATCTCTGCCGTCGACTTTTTCGTCACGACTCCTCCGGGCAAGATACCAATGACATTAACTTTATTGCTCTTCAAGTTCATTTTTAGGCGTTCAGCAGAAAAATCTTTTACGCGAACACTACCGCGAACTTTTTAAATATCTTGCGGGATAATTTCAGGCAAGTATTTTCTGTTTTCCGCCACTAGTTCGCCACCGATAAAAACTTTCTCAACTTTAAAATCTTTCAGATCTTTCAACAAAACTATATCTGCACGACTGCCGGGCTTAATTGCACCTCTGTCAAAAAGCCGAAATGCTTCTGACGCGTTTAAAGTGGCCATTTGAATTGCCGTAACGGCGTCTAAGCCTTCTTCGACGCAAATTTTTAAATGATTGTTTATGTGACCTTCATCGAAAATCGTCTTCGGCTGCCTGTCATCAGAACAGAGTAGCATACGCCGTGAATTTCTTTCTGTCACACCTTTTAAGAGTCCACGAAGATTATGACAAGCTGAACCTTCGCGAATCAAAATATACATTCCACGTGAAATTTTTTCTTGCATCTCTTCAACGGTCATACATTCATGATCGCCTAAAATTCCCGCTGATATGTAAGCATTTAGATTTTTTCCTGTTAAATTGGGCGCATGTCCATCAATTAACTTTCCCAACTTTTTGGCTAATGCAATCTTCTTCAAAGCTTTCTCGTCACAGTTGATAACACCAGGCACATTCATGAACTCGCCAAGTCCAAAAATGTTTTCATTCGCCATAAGTTCTTCCATGTCTTCAGCGTTGATAATTGCTCCAGTATCTTCAAAGTCAGTTGCAGGTACACAGCTTGGCATTGCAAAAATGACGTTGAGTTTAGTCCTTTTAGCCGCTGCCAACATATAGCGCAGTCCTTCTAATCCGCAGACATTGACAATCTCATGCGGATCGGCAATTATAGTTGTCGTGCCGCATGGAACGATAATTTTTCCAAGCTGTTCGGGAGAGATATAACTCGATTCAATATGTATATGCGAGTCTATAAAGCCAGGCGCAGCAAATCTTCCTTCGGCGTCAATAATTTTTTCTCCGTCATATTCACCAATACCCGCAATTTTTCCATCAGTTATTGCTATATCTTCATTTTCAATCTCACCGCTGTAAACATTTACTATCCGACAATTTTTTATCACCAAGTCTGCAATTTTTCTCCCTACTGCTGTCTCAATCAAATTTTTCAAAGATTTCTCTCCTAACCTCATAATTTCATGATATCTCATATCCAGATTATTACACGCAGTGTCAATAACAATATAGAACAATATGCCTTCATATTTTTTTCATATTAAACTTGACTTATTCTCTCTTGAGGTTTATAATAATATTCAATAAGTACGATAAACTTGCCAAGAGGAAAACGCTTATGGATAATCAGCAGCAAGATGCTAATCAAAATCCTGATATGGATAAAAAAGCAGTTGCAATCAAGTATGATCAGCTCAAAGATAGAGCACCTAAAGTTATTGCTAAAGGTCGCGGTCATGTCGCTGAACATATTCTTGCCGCAGCTCAAAAAAATACTATACCTGTCTATCAGAATAAGGCGCTTGTCAATATGCTGATGGCTCTTGAAATTGACCGCGAAATTCCGCCAGAACTTTACAAAGCTATTGCTGAAGTTATGGCTTATGTTTACAAAATGGATTCAGCGAAAGGTAGAGAAGAACGCTTCAAACAGCTTGCCGCTATGCGTCGCAACAGATGAAAGTATAAATATAAAAACCACCGAATTGTAGGCGGTTTATTATTTTGCAATTTTGGTGCGCTCGGCGGGAATCGAACCCACGCTTTCAGCTCCGGAGGCTAACGTCCTATCCACTGGACTACGAGCGCAACATTATTTAAACTATTTTTTATGATTCTTGAGAAAGTTTTCAATTCTTGCTAGGGCTTCTGAGATTTTATCAATACTTGTTGCATATGAGCAGCGAACGTGCCCTTCACCACTCTGACCAAAGGCAGTGCCAGGCACAAGTGCTACATGTTCGGAATTTATTAACGCTTCAGCAAACTCACTTGAAGTATAGCCGGTAGATGTAATATTCGGGAAGATATAGAATGCACCTTTCGGCTCAAATGAATCAAGGCCCATCTTTTTAAAGCCGTCGTAAATCAGTTTGCGGCGGCGATTATATTCAGCCACCATCTTCTTCATATATTTCTCACCATGGCGAAGTGCTTCAACGGCCGCCATCTGAGCAGTTATCGGAGCACAGAGCATGGTATATTGGTGAATCTTTGTCATAGCAGCTATGATCTCAGGATTACCAAGAGCATAACCAATTCTCCAGCCGGTCATTGCATATGCCTTTGAGAAGCCATTCAACACAATAGTCCTATCCTGCATATTTGGAAGTTGAGCGAAGCAGATGTGATCGCTGCCGCTGTATCGGAGATCGCCGTAAATCTCATCAGAGATGACAATTAAATTATACTTCTCCGCGAAATCAGCGAGCTTTTCCAAATCGCTACGCTCCATAATTGCACCTGTCGGATTATTCGGATAACCAATCAAAAGAACCTTTGTTCGCGGTGTAACATAAGGCTCTAACTCTTCAGGAGTGATTCTGAATTCATTATCAATCTTTGCTGCAACATTCACTGGAACACCGCCAGCTAAAATCGTACAAGCTTGATATGAGACATAACAAGGCTCTGGTATGAGTACCTCATCACCAGGAGAGACAACAGTCCTCAACGCCAAATCAAGTGCTTCACTAACACCTACGGTCACAAGTATATCAGTTTCGGCAGAGTATGTCAAATCGTGGCGACGTTTGAAATGATTGGCAATCTCCTGTCTCAACTCAGGTGTGCCGCGATTGGCTGTATATGAAGTATAACCTCGCTCAAGGCCGTAGACACAGCTCTCACGGATCGACCAAGGAGTGACAAAATCCGGCTCACCGACACCTAAGCTGATGACATCTTCCATTTTTGCAGCAATGTCAAAGAACTTGCGAATACCACTCGGTGCAATGGACCTAACTTGTGGAGACAGCCTTTCTTCCCATTTGCTCATGGTGACACCACCAATCTGCGATCTCTTTCTTCATTGTCGAGGATAACTCCGTCTTTTTTGTATGATTTGAGCATGAAGTGGCTTCTAGTCTGAGTTACACCTTCAATGGTGGAAAGTCTAGTCGCAACAAAGTTTGCAACTTCTTTGAGACTTTTGCCCTCAATTATGACAAGCAAATCAAAACTACCACTCATTAAATAAACAGTCTTGACTTCGTCATAGCGATAAATTCTCTCGGCGATGGCGTCAAAACCAACTTCACGCTGTGGCGTCAAATTTATTGTAATTATAGCAGTCACTACTTCACTGCCGAATTTTTCCCAATTAATTATTGTAGGATAACTTAATATTATTTTATCCTTTTCTAAGCGTCGAATGTCCTGCTCAACCTGGTATTCACTCTGCCCTAAGATTGCAGCAAGCTCCGCTGTAGTAGTCTTTGAATTTTTTTCGAGAAGTTCCAAAAGTTCCTTCAATCGGTTGCACCTCCAAATTTATTTATATATTAAATACTTTCTGATTCTACACTATTATTTGAAACATCTTCAGATACATCACTGTGGAACTCTTCAAGCTCTGTTCTGGTTTCAAAATCACTATCTTCCACCGGTGAATCAATGCCCATTGGCTCCTCATCAACAAAGGCAATGGAATCTATGCCAGATTTGCGATCATTGTCAATGTAATGATAAGTACCGTCACTGCGAATTACACTCTGGTCGGCCGCAAGTGCCCGCGCCATGTCGGTTGAATTGGAATCTACATTCATAATTCCATACTTAGAGAGCAGGAGCTTCAGAGTAGTTTTCTTTGCCATAGCGTCGAAGTTAGTAGACCAAATGGAACTTTTAGTACCGTTTTTGACATCATAGGCATAACTCTGAGAATATTTCTTTGCGTGTTCTTTGATTTCTTCAATCGTCATGTAGAGAGTTTTGTTGAAACCGTTGATTAGCTCAAAGTAAGCCGCATAACCGACAACCTTATCACTGATTTTTTCACCGCGAATAGGGTCGCCTGTTATAAAATCAATCTCTTTGATCTGACCCTCACATACTTTGCCAGCGTGAAGTCTGCGATATTGATTAGAACGCATAGCAAGCTGGACCAAGCCCTTCCAACCGATTTGAAATGCAGCTTGATAGCCGTTTTTTACTCTGTATGGTATAATATGAGCAAAGCCGAGAGAAGGAGTAATTGGAAGTTTTAAGGCTGCAGCGGTGCTGGCGGCGGAAAGAATCGTACCGGCACTACATTCTCTGAGCCTGCTATTGTTGTTGACAATAGTCAGAATTGTGCTAATGAAACTGCCGGAGTTTTCGCCAAGCATATCTTCAAATCTCTTTTTTACGATGTTGCTGCGAAGTACTTCTACCAACGATTGTTCAGATTGATTTGCCATGACAACCTCCAAATACTATAGATAAAAGCAATATCTATCGATTACCCTTGCAATAGTATATTACAACAAATTAGAAGGAGCTTGTCAAGTAGTTTTGAGAAAATTTTTAATAATAATCCTGTTGCTTTTCGTCATTGCCGTTTCAATTAAAACAGATAGATCTATAGAGACAATTCCATTATCTAATGATATTGAATTTTATTCGACTGTCATATTGATACCTTTAGACAGCCGACCAGCGTGTGGAGATTTTGTTGTTAATGCGGGAAGAATAGCTGGAGTAAAAGTGATGCTTCCTCCAAGCAAGCTACTGGATTACTTCACCATTCCGGGTGAGACTAAAGATATTAAAAAGTGGCTTTTAGAGGAAGCGCCCAAGGCCGATGCATTAATTATCAGCATTGATCAACTTCTCAATGGAGGACTCATTGCTTCACGAGAGAAGAACTTAAGTAACGAAGAGATCGACGATCTTATAAGCTACTTGATTGAACTACGCGAAATCATTCCAGATACTCCAATTTATGCTTTTAATATTCTGCCGAGGACTCAGCCTCAATCAAGTATAGATAATTATCAACAGCGTCGTGCATTAATGGCATATTCGCGGTTGACAAGTCTTGCTCATGCTGGTCTAACTGTAGATAATGAAGCTTTATTTGAAGCAGTGAACGAAATTAAACCCGATAATCTAAACAATTATCTCAATCACTTCAATCAATGCGAAATACTCAGCAAGCGACTGATTGAATTGTTGCAAGCTGGAATTTTAAATAAACTGATAATTGGTCTTGATGACGGCGAAGAATTCTCAATTCAAAACAAAGTTCTTGACGATCTTCAACACTTTAAATATGATAGTATTAGTAGGAATACTATATCATTCGTTCATGGAGCTGACGAGATTGCCTTAACGCTTTTGACAGAACTTGCTCAGAATGGTAAACGATCTTTAAAAGTTTGTGTTAAATACAATGAAGTTAAAACACCTGGACTGACTTTGCCTTTCATGGCGGTGCCTATTGAGACTGTTGTCAAGGAGAAGTGCAATCAACTACGGTGTGAAGTTGTAGCTCTTCCAGAAGAAGCCGACTTTATACTCTATATATCTGTGAACGATAAATACGAAGGCAATGACGACCTGTATGATGTTAAGAGTGACAGTGCTAGATATATTTCACAACTCATTGAGAAGGGTCATAAGGTGGCGCTTATTGATCTTGGTATTCATTTCGACAAAGAAGAGACGTTGCTGCCTTTGTTGATAGATCGAGCTGTTCCAATCAACTCACTTTTAGCTTATTCTGGCTGGAACACTGCTTCAAATGCCATAGGCATTGCGCTTTCTCAAGCTGTCATTGCAGTCAATTCAGATAATCTAGTTGAGAATTTAACTTTCCTCAATCAGCGCTTTCTTGAAGATTACTTCTACCTTAAAGATGTCATTGATACTGTCAATCACGCATTGAAGAAGAGTGGCTCATATGATACAAGCTATCTTGACTATGATACTGAACTTGAATTTGCAACTTTTGTGATGAGAATAGCTATGAATAAGAAAATTGCGGATTATAAATACAGCAAAGCTTTCCGAAGGCCTTTAAAGATCAATGGCAATGAAGTGTATCTTAAAGACTTTGACTTCAGCATTAGTTATCCTTGGCCACGAACCTTTGAGGTGAAACTTAAAGTTAATAATCTTACTTTGTCGCAGGTGAAGTAAATGCAGATATATATACACATTCCATTCTGCCGTGCCAAATGCAAGTATTGTGCCTTTAACTCCATAGTAGCGCAGAATGATCTCATTGACGAATATGTTGATGCCCTTTGCATGGAGATTAAACAGTCAATTCAAACACAAGCTGTCAGCACTATCTACTTTGGTGGTGGTACTCCGTCAATCTTGAATATAAAACAGCTATCCAAAATAGTTGACACTTTGTATAAGGATTATGATCTCAGTCATTGCATAGAATTTACTATTGAAGCTAATCCTGGAACCGTCAACAAGTCCTATTTTAATGATTTGAGAAAACTTGGAATCAATAGATTGAGTTTAGGTGTTCAGAGTTTTGATGATAAATTACTTCACAATCTTGGCAGAATACACAATAGTGAAGAAGCGATTGAAAACGTCAAAACGGCTGTTTCGATCTTCGACAACGTGAGCATTGATCTAATGTATGACTTGCCAAATCAAACTGCACAAATCCTAAAAAACACATTAGATACAGCAATTACTTTACATACTCAGCACATTTCCATTTATGGTCTTGAAGTTGAAGAAGGAACAGAATTTGGCAGATTGCAAGGCTTAGGTGATTTAAAACTACCAGATGATGATGAATCTGATAAGATGTATGAGTTAATCACCAAAGAATTGCCACAACATGGTTTTCAACGATATGAGATCAGCAACTTTGCCATTGAAGGATTTGAGAGTCGTCACAATCTGGGTTATTGGTCGGACACCGAGTATTTGGGTCTCGGTGCTGGTGCTCACAGCTATATACAAAGTGAATCTACTTTTGGATTGAGATTTTCCAATACCTCAAATATCAGAGAGTACATAGATGGCATTAAAAGTGGCTTAGATATCAAAATAACAGAAGAGATTTTGACTCAAAAGGCTGCTATGGAAGAGTTCTGCTTTCTTGCACTCAGGAAAGCTGAAGGTATTGATTTAAATCAATTTACAGATAAGTTTGGGGTAGATATTAATTGTGTTTATTCCGAGACGATAGATAAACTCAAATACGAAGGGTTGATTGATGTTTCAAATAGTCACATTAAACTCAATAAACGTGGTATGAAATATGGTAATTACGCCTTTGCTGAGTTCCTGCTCGACCCTTGACAAAGCCGCATTGAAATGATAATATTTGATTATACGGAGGAATGTAATAATGCTTGAAATTCAATCACTACATGCTGGTGTCGAAGATAAGGAAATAATTCACGGAATAGATTTAACGGTCAACGCTGGAGAGGTTCATGTCATATTGGGACCCAACGGATCGGGCAAGTCCACTTTAATGAACGTTATTATGGGACACCCTAAATATAAAATACTTAGCGGTTCAATGAAGTTTGAGGGTGAAGATTTATCATCACTCGCTACTTTTGAAAGAGCAAGAAAGGGTTTGTTCCTCTCATTCCAGACACCAGAAGAAATACCAGGAATAACTGTTGAGAACATGCTACGCGCAGCAAAACAAGCTGTTACCGGTCAAACAGTTAAAATATTACAATTCAGGAAACAGCTTCAAGCTATGATGCAAGAACTTAAAATAGATCCGTCTTATGCCACACGCTATATGAATGTTGGCTTCAGCGGCGGAGAGAAGAAGCGCAATGAGATTTTACAACTCCTCATGCTTCAACCTAAACTAGCTCTTCTTGATGAGACTGATTCCGGCCTTGATGTTGACGCAGTGCAGATTGTCTCTAATGGTGTTGCCAAATTCCATTCAGCCGAAAATGCTTGTATAATAATAACTCACAATACCCAAATTCTCAAACACCTAACAGTCGATAGAGTTCATGTCCTTTTAAATGGAAAAATTATCAGCGAAGGAGGAAACGAGCTTATCGAAGAAGTCACCAACAACGGCTATGCTAAGTTTGGGGGTGTCTAAAATGGCGGAATTAGAAAGCAGAGTTAATGTAATTGAAATAAAGACATCTACCATCGAATCTAAAGTAGATGCCTTTATCCAAGAAATGCGCGACTTCAAAACAGAAATGCGTGATCGCGACAATCAACGAGCTGCAGAAATTCGTGAGATTCGTCAAAGACAAGAGGAACAAATAAGAGATATTGATAAAAAGTTTGACCGTATAGATCAAAAATTTGATCAAATGGATCATAAGATGAGTCAAATGGATCAAAAGATCGACGGTATTGGCAAATTCGTCCAAAATCTCACAATCGCAGCAATAGTCGGCATTGGTGCGGCAGTAGTTGGAATTGGCGCAATGACATTCGCTGTTGTTACGAAATAAATCACAAGGTGAAACTATGAGGAATAAAACTTATATAGATGATATAGAGCGAACACTTTATGACATCAAGAATGATGATAGATCGGTTTACAAAACTCATGCTGGCTTGACAGAGGAAGTCGTCAGAGATATTTCAAAGAGAAAAAATGATCCCGATTGGATGTTGGAGTTCAGGCTAAAGTCACTTGAGGTCTACAATGCTTTGCATTTGCCAACTTGGGGACCAGACATAAGCCGCCTTAACATGGACGAAATAGTGACATATGTCAAACCAGACGCTAAACTTGTCGGAAGTTGGGACGAAGTACCAGAAGATATCAAAAATACCTTTGATCGCTTGGGCATACCCGATGCGGAGAAGCAATCATTGGCAGGCGTTGGAGCGCAATATGATAGCGAGGTAGTTTATCACAGTATTCAAAAAAGATTGACAGATCAAGGTGTGGTCTATACCGACATGGAGACTGCGCTTGTTAAGTATGAAGATATTGTTCGCGAGTACTTTATGACTTTAGTGCCGCCGAAGGATCATAAATTTGCTGCCCTCCATGGTGCTGTCTGGTCGGGCGGCTCATTTGTATATGTTCCTGAAGGTGTACAAGTTAAAATACCTCTACAATCTTACTTTAGACTTAATGCTGCAGGTGCAGGACAGTTTGAGCATACATTGATTATCGTTGAGAAGGGTGCTAGTCTTCACTTTATTGAAGGTTGTTCTGCTCCTAAATATAATGTTACTAATCTTCATGCCGGCTGTGTTGAGCTGTTTGTCGGTGAAGGTGCAAGGCTGAGGTATTCTACCATTGAGAATTGGTCTCGAAATATGCTGAACCTCAATACTAAGCGCGCTCTTGTCGAGAAGAACGGTCTTATTGAGTGGGTTAGTGGCTCATTCGGATCGGCTGTTTCTTGTCTCTATCCTTGCTCTGTTCTTCACGGTGAAGGTGCAAAATGCGAGTTTACAGGCGTCACTTTTGCTTCAAAAGGTCAACACCTCGATACGGGTGCAAGTGTTATTCATGTTGCGCCACATACTTCGGCAAATATCAACACGCGTACTATCTCAAAGTCCGGTGGAGCAGCAACTTACAGGTCGGCAGTCAAAGTCACTAAGGCCGCTCATCATGCCAAATGCTCTGTCAACTGTGAATCGCTTATGCTTGATGATGAATCCCGCTCTGATACTCTGCCGGTGATGGATATAGAAGCTCCTGAAGCTGATATCGGACACGAGGCTAAAATTGGGCGAATCAGTGAAGATACAATTTTTTATCTCATGGCTCGCGGCATTGACGAACAGGAAGCAAGAGCAATGATCGTGCGCGGCTTCGTTGAACCTATTGCCAAGGAACTGCCACTTGAATATGCTGTCGAAATGAATAACCTAATCACCATTGAACTTGAGGGTGCTAATTAATGAATACTTTTACTGAGATACCAATGAGGACTTGGAATTGGCTTGGCGTCAATGAAGTTAAGAATGATGTAAAAGCAGAGATTGAGACATTCAGTGTTGCTGCCAACGAGACCAAGAAATTTAATCAAATAAATTTATCAAAGTGCAAGTCTGCCAAGAAACTTCATATTAAAGTCGAAGCAAATGCTCAACTGGAATTGACGATAGTAAATTTATCTGAAAATGATTCGGCGAGTGAGATTGTCATAGACCTCGAAGGTGATGATTCTAAGGTTGATATTGTTGCGGCTTACTTTGGCAGTGCAGATAATAAACTCGACTTAAACTATATAGTTCACCAAAGAGGCAAGCGTACAGAGACCAACATGTTCGTCAGTGGCGCTCTCTCTGGTAATTGTGACAAAATATTCCGTGGAACTTTGGACTTTGTGAAAGGCTCCAAGGGTTCTGTTGGACGTGAGCGTGAAGAGGTTATAATTCTGTCTGATGCTGTCAGGAATAGAAGTGTGCCTTTAATGCTTTCAGGTGAAGACGAAGTTGACGGTCATCATGCTGTAAGTGTCGGACGCATTGATGAAGACAAGCTCTTTTACTTAATGAGTCGCGGCCTTGACAGATTAGAAGCAGAAAAATTAATTGTTGAGGCTATGTTTAATCCTATTCTGGAACGCCTAGACGACGATAAACTCATTGGCGAAATTTCCGAAATTATCGAAAGAAGGCTGACTGATGTCAAATAATGCCTATGTAAGAGACTTTCCGATATTAAATCAGATGATGAACGGTAAGCCGATAGTCTACCTTGACAATGGTGCTACTACGCAAAAGCCGGACAGCGTTGTGAGGGCTATTTGTGGCTACTATGGCGGTTGTAATGCCAATCCTCATCGTGGCGCCTATGAACTCAGTATCAAGGCGACAAGCGTATACGAGAGTGCAAGAGATAAAGTTGCCAAATTCATAGGTGCAGATAATTCATGTGAGATCATCTTCACAAAGAACGCCACCGAGTCCCTCAACCTCGTTGCTTACAGCTACGGTTTCAATAACATTAGTGCTGGCGATGAGATTGTTTTGACGATTTTGGAACATCACTCCAATCTTGTGCCGTGGCAGCAGATTGCTAAGGCTAAAGGTGCTGTGTTGAAGTACATCTACTTAAACGAAGACGGCAACCTCAACTATGAGGACATTGATAACAAAATCACTGAGAAAACTAAGATTGTTGCTGTGGTTCACGTCTCAAATGTGTTTGGATTGATTAATGATGTCAAGAAGGTTGCTGATAAGGCTCATTCTGTTGGCGCCGTGTTGGTGGTTGATGGCTCTCAGTCCGCCGGTCATCGTCCGATTGATGTCAAGGCGCTTGGCGCTGACTTCTTCGCCTTCAGTGGACACAAGATGTTGGCGCCTATGGGTATTGGTGTCCTCTACGGCCGCAAGACTCTGCTTGAAGATATGCCGCCATTCTTGACAGGTGGCGATATGATAGAATACGTTGAGGAGCAGACAACAACCTTCGCGGAGCTACCAAACAAGTTTGAAGCAGGTACACAAAATGTCGGCGGCGCGGCGGGTCTCTCTGCTGCGATTGATTATATAGAGAGTGTTGGATTTGACGAGAGTGAGAGAATTGAGAAAGAGCTTATTGCATATGCTCTGCCTAAGTTGAGAGAGCTGCCATACATTGAGCTTTATGGTTGTGATTCTAAATTCAACAACAAAACGGGGATCATTACCTTCAATGTCAAAGATGTTCATCCTCATGATGTTGCGACTATCCTCGACGCTGAAGGTGTTGCCATTCGTGCTGGTCATCACTGCGCTCAACCGTTGCACAGATATCTCGGTGTCAACGCTACGTGTAGAGCGAGTTTCTATCTCTACAACTCAATAGATGACGTTGATAGGCTGATTGAAGGTTTGAGAAAGGTGAGGAAGGTGATGCATCTTGATGCTTGATGATATTTATACTGAACTGATTGCAGAGCACAGCAGAACGCCAGAGCATCGTCACCACCTCGAAAACCCAACATTCACCGAGCGCGGACACAATCCAAGTTGTGGCGATGAGATTACATTGGAGTTGAGAGTTGCAGACGATAAGATCGTTGACGCTTCATTCACGGGCGTCGGCTGCGCTATCAGTCAGGCTTCAACGGATATGATGATTGACCTGCTCAAAGGTAAGAGTATTGAAGAAGCTCAACGCCTAGCAAATCTCTTCTTGTCGATGATTAAGGGCGAAGTTGATGATGAGACTGAATTGGAAGATTTAGAGGACGCTGCGGCACTCAAGAATATTGCCAATATGCCTGCCCGCGTAAAATGTGCTACACTTGCCTGGCATACACTGAGGAATACTTTGAATTGAAGGGAAAAGACTTTTATGAGCGAAAACTTTATTAGAACACTTACAGAAATTCATCAACAAAAGCACATGAATACTATAAGAAATCTAATCAAAGAACAAATACCTTGTGGATTTTTTCTGGGTTTTACAATCGATCCTAATATTTTTGAACAAGTATTGAAGTTAAAACAAGCGGGTTTAAATATCCAAGTTCTTTGTGTTATTGATGAAACTGGTCGAGAGAAAATCAATACGGATGGTATGTTGTTAGTCACATCAAAAAAACTCTTAAGAATGGAAGAAAAGCCACAGTGGATGCTAGTACAGGATACGTCATTTGATTTGTATTTTACAAGATTAGGAATACAAACACTTATGACACCATTTATGCGAAATAGGGATTATGATTACGAGTTTGCTTATGCACATTTGTCAAATTTATTTGAAACTTATAATTTGTTCAAAGATGAAGAATCTAAAATTTCTTATCGTCAAAGCATAAAGGGACGTATGACAGGGAAGCTTTCAGATTATCATTTTGCACCTGAACCTCAATATTGGTTACAGGGCTTTTTTCCAGTAAAAGATGACGTTGTGATTGATGGTGGTGCTTATGATGCAGGCACGTCAGTAGATTTTGCTTCTCAAGGTGCAAAGGTTTTCGCTTTTGAAATGGATTCTTTAAATTATGAGAAATGCCTAGAGAGAATATCAAATTATAATTATGACATTACTATGGAGAATATGGGACTCAGTTCAGAGGAAAATTATATTGCTTATGCTGATAGTGGTAGCAGTGGAAGTTACAGAATAAGAGGAGATGTCGCTCCTGCAGGAGGAGGAGTATCTCACTTTATAGATATTGATACTTATGTTAAAAGAAAAAAGATAGATCGTATTGATTACATAAAATTAGATATAGAAGGCTCAGAACTTGATTGTTTGAAAGGTGCTGCTAAATCAATAAGTCGTTGGAAACCAAAGATGGCAATTAGTGCCTATCATAGACCAGAAGATTTGTGGACATTAGCTGAATTTGTAAAATCAATCAGAACGGATTATGAATTTGCTTTTAGACATTATCGTATAGATTTTCATGATTACATTTTTAATGATGAACAAAGAAATATACTATTAGATCATGGAGTAGATTTGTTTATACCTACAGATTGGGAGATGGTTCTTTACTGTAAATAACTTTGATATTGAAATCTGAAGGTGAGAGTTTGATAGATAAATTACAAGCCATAGAAGATAGGTATTTGGAACTGGAATCAATGCTCGGCGACCCGTCAATTATCTCTGATGTTGCTAGATTTACCAAAATCAATCGTGAACACTCCTCACTTGAGACCGTTGTTGATAAGTTCCGCAGCTACAAGAAGATTTGTTCCAGCATTGACGAGGATAAGGCGGTCTTGGAGGAAGCTGACGATGAGGAACTGAAAGCCATTGCCAGTGAAGAATTGTCTACTCTTCGCAAGGACAAAGAAACCCTTGAGAAAGAGTTTCCCATATTGTTACTACCCAAGGACCCAAACGACGACAAGAACGTTATAGTTGAAATTCGCGGCGGCGTTGGTGGTGAGGAAGCAGCTCTCTTTGCCGGTGATCTCTTCCGTATGTACAATAGATTCGCCGAACGGCAAGGCTGGAAAGTTGACATCATGGATTCCAACCCTACAACTATTGGCGGTTTCAAAGAGATATCCTTTGCCATTGACGGTTATGCTGCTTACAGTAAGCTCAAATATGAGAGTGGCGCTCACCGCGTTCAGAGGATACCTGTCACTGAGTCAAGCGGCAGGATTCACACTTCAGCGGTAACAGTCGCTGTGCTTCCGGAAGCTGAGGAAGTTGACGTTGTGATTAATCCTAACGATTTAAGGATTGATACCTACTGTGCTAGTGGTGCAGGCGGGCAGTACGTCAACAGGACTGAGACGGCAATCAGAATCACACATCTGCCGACGGGAATAGTTGTACAGTGCCAAGACGAGAAGTCACAACTCAAGAACAAGGAGAAGGCAATGCGTGTTCTCCGCTCAAGGATTCTCGATGCGGCAAGACAGGAGCAATCAGACGCCATTGCCGCAGACCGCAAAAGTCAAGTCGGTAGCGGAGACCGTTCCGAAAGGATAAGGACTTACAACTTCCCACAAGGTAGAGTTACTGACCACAGAATAGGATTGACACTTCATAAACTCGATACAGTACTCAATGGTGAACTTGATGAGATTATAGACGCTTTGATTACTGCCGATCAAGCAAAGAGGCTTTCTTCACAATGAATATAAAAGAACTATTACGATCAGCCGAAGATATTTTAACTCAACATGACATTGAGTGTGCAAGGCTAGAAACCGAACTACTTCTGGCTCACATTCTCAAGGTCGGTCGACTTTACTTATATATTAATCCTGAGCAAGCATTGTCTCAAGAGCAAATTGATAATTATAATATGTTGATTGAAAGGCGTGCCAATCATGAACCTACGGCTTATATACTTGGTCATCGTGAGTTCATGGATTTAGATTTAATCGTCAATGAAGATGTCCTCATTCCAAGACCTGAGACTGAGGTCTTAGTTGAGACGGTCATTGATAACCTTAACGACAGCACGAGCATTTTGAAAATTGCCGATATCGGTACCGGCAGTGGAGCTATTGCCATATCTCTTGCAAAGAGTCTGCCTAGTGCTTCGGTTGAAGCTGTAGATATTTCGGAGAAGGCACTGACTGTTGCTAGGTTAAATACAGGCAGGTATAATCTACTTGGTAGAATTACATTCAATCTTGGTGATTTGTTTAAACCATTGTATGGCAAGAAGTACAATGCAATCGTTTCTAATCCGCCTTATATTCCAAGCAAAGTCATTGATACCCTTCAAGCTGAGGTTAGAGATTATGAACCTTCCACTGCATTGGACGGCGGCGCTGATGGATTAGAATTCTATCGTAGATTGATAGAAGAGTCTCCTAAACTTCTAGCTGATGGTGGATTTTTGGCGGTTGAGATTGGATTTGACCAGGCAGAAGCAGTGAGACACTTGGCAAAAAAATATTTTAAAGATATAGAAGTAGTCAAAGATTTATCGCATAATGACAGGGTGATTGTTGCGAAGATATGAAAACCAAATTGATAAAAGTTACTGCTTGTAATTCAGAAGCAATCGAAGAAGCTGCAGATATAATCAAGAATGGTGGGATTGTTGCTTTCCCAACAGAGACGGTCTACGGTCTTGGTGCTGATGGTCTTAATGAGACTGCCTGTGCCGATATCTATGAGGTTAAGAGACGCCCGCCACGTAAACCATTAAGCTTGATGGTTGCAAATCGTGAGATGATTGACGAAATTGCTGAAGTCTCACCAATCGCCGAAGAATTAATCAAAGAGTTCTTGCCTGGACCTTTGACATTAATCTTGTCCAAGAGATCATCAGTGCCGGATTTTGTTACAGCAGGAGAGCCGACAGTAGGTATCAGAATACCGAATAATGAGATTGCACTTGCATTATTGAGGGCAGCGAATTGTCCCATTGCTGCACCGAGTGCCAATCTTTCCAACGAACCAGCGCCGGTTACTGCTCAAGAAGTGTATCAATCTTTAAATGGTAAAATACCTTTGATACTTGATGGCGGGGCTTGTCAATTTGGTATTAGTTCAACAATAGTCGACTTGACTCATGATAAGCCTGTAATCCTTCGCAAAGGTGCAATAAATGATTTCGATATCATCAGCACATTAAAGTTAAAGTAATAAATTGTGTAAGTTAATGAGAAACTGATAATTTCTGATTATCTGACAGTGCGAACTAGCATTTCTATATCCTAAGTACTATAAGATTAACAATACTATTTAGGAGGGTATTTCGTTGCGGCATGGTTTAATATCCATTGTTTTCTTTCTGATAGTATTAGCTCTAGCGAGTGGTTGCAGTGAACAACGAGAGGAACCCAAAAGAAACAGCGAAGAATATGAGAGAGTTCGCTTGGTGATGACCGCAAACGGCACGGATATTGGTATTGAGACACTTACAATGAAGCGATTTGCAAAGCTTGTGGCGGATGCGTCCGGCGGTAACGTCCATATTGAGCTTTACCCTAATGATGAGCTTACTGGCGGCAATACAAATGAGGCGGTGAGATCACTGACAGAGGGCGCTGTCGATCTCGGTGCCTATGTAACCGGAACTATGTCACTTCTTGATCCGCGTCTTGAAGTGGCAACTATTCCTTGGTCTTTCTCTAGCTATCAAGAAGCACGCCAAGTCATTGATGATACGGGTGGCGATTATTATGCAAAGATACTCTCTGAATATGGACTAGTGTATCTTGGTTCAACCCACAACGCTATGCGTCAGTTGACGAGTAACCGTAACCCGATGAGAACACCTGAAGACCTTCATGGAATGAAAATCCGCGTGCTTGGCGGTGAAGTTTATCGTCTCTTCTTTGCTGCTCTCGGTGCAGAGCCAGTGCCGCTTGGTTGGAGCGAACTTAATATTGCCATTCGACAGGGTGTCATTGAAGGGCAGGAGAATGGCTTCTTTCTTATGCGCTCCGGCCACTTAAACGAAATTCAAAAGTATATGACGGTCTGGAACTATCTGTATGAGAATTATCTTTTTGTTGCCAACCGTAAAGTCTTTGAACAGTTGGAGCCTAAAACTCAAGCACTGCTGCGCGATAAGATGAGAGAAGCTTGCGAATGGAGCCGTGACTATTTGGAAGCAGAGGAGAAGAAAATAAGGGTGCAGTTTGCCGCAGAAGGCTTGGAGATAATAGACCTTACGCCTGCAGAGTTAGGAGTGTTTAAAGAGAAAGTCAGCCCTCTGAGAGAGAAGCTCAAAGCGAAATACGGCGCAGAAGCCTGCAAAGCCTTCCGCATTGATATGGCCAAAAAGGCAGGTGATGGCAAGTGAAGCAGAAAGTATTAAAATTTTGCTTGTCAGCGCTTTTATATTGGGTTGTTGCAACATATGCAAATTTTGTGTTCGTGATTCCTCCTAAAGTTGTCAGTGTTGCTACATTTATACCGCCTATCTTGGGACTTATGTGGGGACCTCTGGCAGCAGTAGGTGTGTACTTTGGCGGACTGTTCGCTGTGCCTGAACTCCATGAAATATTTTCAGGAGCTGATATCGGTAGTTACATTCAACATGTTGGACGTGGACTTTGGGTATTTTTAGCGGGATATCTGCCTTATTTCCTATGGCACAGGTGGCAAGTTGAGCATAAAACTAGCGCTTTCTCACTTACAGCAAATACGCTCAAAAAGTTCCTCTTGATTATGTTGGTTACCTTTGTTGTAACTTCAATATTCCGCACCTTAACAGCTTCAACAACGGACCTTGAAGCCGTGACGGGTTTATTTGGTTTTAGCAAGAAGTCAACGACATTAATATACATGCTCACTTGCTTCATGAATGACTTCTTCGTAGCGGTCTTTTTTGACCTTGCCTGGTTCTTTCTACTTGTCAGTAAAAGTTACAAATTCTATCACCCATCTGAATTGCCTAATGAGGTCTCTTCTGAAGACGACGATCAATTTATGGGCGAGAGCAATAAAGCCTGGCTTGTGGCATTGGTGTTTTACTTTCTCTTTCCCATAGCGGCTGCTTATCTTGACATCTTCCAAATCTATGGAATGGAACATTTAAATATATGGATACATTTTATTGTGGAATGTCTGGCGATGATGGACATATACCTTGTCCTTATGCTCTATTTGTTGTTACGCTATCGCCGTTCTATTATGATGGAAGTAGTTTTTCTAGTCTCACAAACGGTCTTTCTGACAGCAACAGTACTGGGCTGGGGCAGTTCTTTAGCAATGGGCAATCTCGTCAAAGCTCGTGCTGATGATGGACTGCACGCAATGAGTGTCATTTGTCGTGAACGCTTGGATAGAACGTTCTTTTGTGTCAGACAGGCGGTAAATGGCATGGAACGCCAAGCGATAAACGCCATTGAGAGCTATGATCGTCTGACAAAAGATTCCGCCTATCGAGGAAAATATCTTACTGATATGGAAAAGGACTTTAGTGCCATTGCTATGGATACTGACGGCTGTCTTGCCTATTATCTGCGGCTGGCACCTGAGATTGCAGGAACAGAGGGCGGATTCTCTATGGAACGTGAGGATGCTCGTTGGGAAGGTGCCCTCTCACCCTTCGTGAAACGAAAACCTATAGACCTTTCACGTTATTCTCCAAATGATATAAATAACGTCGGCTGGTACTATATACCCCTCAAGAGCAGATGTGCTACCTGGATCGAACCCTACATAGCCCCTAGCTCAAATTCATATGTCATCTCATATGTAGCTCCTATCTTTATTGAAGGAAAGTTCATAGGCGTAATAGGTATGGATATTGACTTTAACTTCATTATTCAAGAGTTAAGACGCATGTCGATTTATGATTATGGCTATGTCTACCTAATGAACCGCAATAATATTGTACTCTATCACAAGGATCGTTTCCAAGGTTCTCTGTTTCACCCAAATCCGGAATTTAGAGAGATAGAACTTTATTTAGCGAATGGTATGTGGCTTGGAATTGCAACACCTTTAAGCAGGGTGCATGAAGAACGCAATCGAATCTTAATGCACCTAGTCGCTTCGATCCTCATTGTCGCAATGCTGGTCTCACTAGGCAGTATTGTCCTTGCCTCAAGAGCTATAAAACCGCTGGCAGGCATGACGGAAGCAGCAAAACGCATAGCATCCGGCGACCTCAATGTCAAAATCTCCTATGAATCTGGTAATGAGTTGGGACTTTTAGTACGGAGTATCCGTGAAATGGCGGCGAGATTGGAGGTATACGTCTATCGTGACAAGCTGACAGGCCTTCGGAACGCCGCAGCATACATAAGCAAGGGCGCAGAGCTGGACGCTCAGATGAAAGCTAGTCCTGACTTAAACTACGGTGTAGTTATATTTGATGCAAACTTCATCAAGAAAGTCAACGATCAATATGGTCATGGAGCAGGCAACGAACTTCTCCGCCACGCCTCAAAGGTTATTTGCAAGGTCTTTGATCACAGTCCTGTCTATCGCATTGGCGGTGATGAATTTGCTGCGATATTGGAGCGGCAAGACTACGAGAATAGAGACAAACTTCTCAGACTCTTTGATGAGAAAGTGGCCGAAGAGCGCTTTGAAGCAGGAGGAGATACCCTTACGGTATCTGTGGCCCGTGGTCTCGGTATCTACGAACCCGGCATGGAGTTTGCCGCTGTAGCGAAGAGAGCTGATGTCGCAATGTATAATCACAAATCCGCCCTCAAAGCTAAATTTGGTGAAGATGTTCGCTAAATATTAATTCAGCAATCTCTATCAAGTCTGTAGGTCGAGTATACTTATATTAGACTCTTGCAGAGCTGATAGTTTAATGATATACTAAGTCGAATTGATAAATATTCTGATGGGAGAGAGTAAATTGAGTTTGATGGATAATTTAAAAAATGTTGACAGTGAAGTATTCAGCGCAGTTGACAGCGAACTGAATCGTCAGCGTAGCAAGTTGGAATTGATTGCCTCAGAGAACATTGTCAGTAAAGCTGTAATGGAAGCTCAAGGATCGGTTTTGACAAATAAATACGCTGAAGGCTACCCTGGCAAGCGCTACTACGGCGGTTGTGAGTTTGTCGATGTCGTTGAGCAGCTTGCGATAGATCGTGCCAAGAAGCTTTTCAACTGTGCTTATGCCAATGTTCAACCTCACAGCGGTGCCCATGCCAATATGGCAGTCTTCTTTGCACTTTTGCAACCGGGCGACGTTGTAATGGGCATGAACCTCAACGACGGCGGACATCTTACTCATGGCTCACCTGTCAACATGAGTGGCAAATACTTCAAGATTGTACCTTACGGTGTCAGCAAAGAGACCGAGATGATTGACTACGACGAACTTGAGAAACAAGCCAAAGAGACCAAACCGAAGATGATAGTTGCAGGCGCTTCCGCCTATGCAAGAATCCTTGATTTTGAGCGTCTCAGCGGCATTGCCAAGTCCGTCAACGCCTACTTAATGGTTGACATTGCCCACATTGCGGGACTAGTTGCAGCAGGTCTGCACCCAAGTCCATTACCATACGCTGATGTCGTGACCACTACCACGCACAAGACTCTGAGAGGACCGCGCGGCGGTATGATTCTCTGCAATGATGCTGAGTTCGGTAAGCAATTCAATAAGGCTGTGTTCCCTGGAATCCAAGGTGGACCTTTAATGCACGTAATTGCAGCAAAAGCTGTTGCATTAGGCGAAGCTCTTCAACCTTCGTTCAAAGACTATGCACAACAAGTCATCAAAAATGCTAAAGTCCTTGCAGAGAAGTTGGCTGCAGACGGTTTCAGAATCGTCTCCGGTGGCACTGACAATCACCTCATGCTCGTCGACTTGACAAGTAAGAACCTCACAGGTAAAGAAGCGCAGAATCTTCTTGATGAGGTCAACATCACTGCTAACCGTAATACAATTCCATTTGAGCCGAGAAGTCCGTTTGTCACCAGTGGCTTGAGATTGGGTTCACCTGCTCTGACAACAAGAGGTTTTAAAGAGGACGACTTTGCTGAAGTTGCAGATATAATCGCCTTGGTGCTTAATAATCCGGCTGACGAATCTAAGAAGACTGAAGCTAGAGATAGAGTAGCTGCTCTCTGCAAGAAGTATCCGCTCTATGAATAAGGCGATATTCTTCGACCGTGACGGTACACTCAACGTCGAAGTTGGTTATCTCCATGAGTTTGAGAAGTTCAAATGGATTGAAGGCGCTATCGAAGCTGTCAAATTCTGTAATGACAATGACTATTTAGCAATCGTCGTAACAAATCAAAGCGGCGTTGCGCGCGGTTACTATACAGAAGCCGACATCATAGAATTACATCAAAATATGAATGAGGAGCTTAAATCCCATGGCGCTCATATCGACGACTTCTTCTACTGTCCTCATCACACTGAAGGTGTTGTCGCTGAGTACAGTATTGACTGTGAATGTCGCAAGCCCAAGCCTGGTTTGGTTGAAACAGCTTGCAAGAAGTATGATATTGACAAAAGTAAATCACTGATGATCGGAGACAAGACGCGAGATGTTGAATGTGCTATAAATGCAGGTGTTCGCGGTGTTCTGTTCAATGAAGATAACTTGTTGAGCGTGCTCAAAAGAGCGTTAAATCAACTATAGTATTAGGAGGAAATAGATTTGATAGATAAATATTCGCCGCAGGAGATAGAGAAGAAGTGGCAGGACAAGTGGGAAGCTGACAACGCCTACAAGGTCGATATTGACAATTCCAAGCCAAAGTATTATGCCTTGGAGATGTTTCCATATCCAAGCGGCAACTTGCACATGGGACACGTCCGCAACTACTCAATCGGTGATGTGGTTGCCAGATATAAAACAATGGCGGGTTATAACGTACTCCACCCGATGGGTTTTGATGCCTTCGGTATGCCTGCGGAGAATGCGGCAATCAGTCATGGCGTCAAGCCTTCTGATTGGACCTTTAGCAACATCAAGAACATGATCCGTCAACTCAAGTCAATGGGTCTTGCCTATGATTGGGATCGTGAGGTCGAAACTTGCAGAGCGGACTATTACCGCTGGACTCAGTGGCTATTTGAGTTGTTCTACAAGCGCGGTCTTGCCTACAAAAAGGAAGCCTCGGTCAACTGGTGTGACAAATGCGGCACGGTCCTAGCAAATGAGCAGGTCATTGAGGGTAAGTGTTGGCGCTGTGATTCCGACGTTCAGAAGAAGAA
This sequence comes from Selenomonadaceae bacterium, assembly GCA_017475745.1. Lineage (GTDB taxonomy): Bacteria > Bacillota > Negativicutes > Selenomonadales > Selenomonadaceae > Quinella. Next base: position 33,871 of record JAFVEZ010000045.1, on the reverse strand, counting down.
CTTGGCGCAGTGGTTCTTTAAGATTACTGACTATGCTGATGAGTTACTCGCTGATCTTGAGAAGTTACCCGGCTGGCCAAATCGCGTTAAAACTATGCAGGAGAATTGGATCGGCCGTTCTGAAGGCCTTGAGTTTGAGCTTGATGTGCCTGAGCTTGGTGAGAAGCTTGCAGTCTATACTACCCGTCCGGATACGGCTTTCGGTATCACCTTCATGGCACTTGCTCCAGAGCACCCACTCGTTGAGAAGATTTGCAAAGTCAGTCCCAAGGCGGCTGAGATAAAAGCCTTCTGCGAGAGAGTACATAGTCAGTCTGAGATTGAACGCACGTCGAGTGAATCTGAGAAGGAAGGCATATTTACTGGCATCTACTGTATCAATCCGTTCAACGGCAACAAGGCTCAGATTTGGGTCACAAACTACGTTCTTGCTGACTATGGCACCGGCGCGATTATGGGCGTGCCTTCCGGCGATCAGCGCGACTGGATGTTTGCCACCAAGTACGGTATTGATATTATCTTGACACTTCAGCCCGAAGGTCAGCAACTCAAACTTGAGGAGATGACGGCGGCTTACGTTGAAAAGGACGGCGAGCTTGTCAATTCTGGCAAGTTCACCGGCATGGAAATGCACAAGGCCATGAAGGCGATCATTGAAGAAGCGGAAGCTCAAGGCTTCGGCAAGCGCAAAGTCAACTATCGCTTGCGCGATTGGTTGATTTCTCGTCAGCGTTATTGGGGCGCGCCGATTCCTGTCATATATTGCGACAAATGCGGTGAACAGCTTGTACCAGAAGAGGACTTGCCTGTATTGCTACCGGAAGATGTTGAGTTTAAGCAGGGTGCATTGAGTCCATTGTCGACGAGTAAATCCTTCAATGAGTGCAAGTGTCCTAAGTGTGGCGGACATGCTCATCGTGAGACAGACACAATGGATACCTTCATCTGCTCAAGCTGGTATTACTTCCGCTATGCTGACCCTCACAATGACAAATTGCCCTTCGATCGAGACAAGGTGAACTATTGGAACCCTGTCGATCAGTACATTGGCGGTATTGAGCATGCAATCCTTCATTTGCTCTACTCTCGTTTCTTTACCAAAGTTCTCCGCGATGCCAAGATGTTGGACTTCGACGAGCCGTTCACCAATCTTATGACCCAAGGCATGGTTATTAAGGGCTACACTGACAAAGACGGCCATTATGTTAAGGCGAAGATGAGTAAATCGCTTGGCAATGTCGTCTCACCCGAAGAGATTATCGAGAAATACGGCGCAGATACGGCAAGACTGTTTATCCTCTTTGCTTCGCCTGTTGATAGAGATCTCGACTGGTCTGACGAAGGTGTTCAAGGGTCCTTCAGATTCCTCAATCGCGTCTGGCGTATTATTGACATCTTCAGTGAAGCGATCAAGAAGGGTAGCATTAGCTATGATGTCAATAGCCTTAACGCTGACGAAGTCGAGTTACGTCGAATACTGCATAAGACGATCAAGAAGGTTACTGAGGACCTCAGAGATCGTTTCGCCTTTAATACTGCAATCAGTACATTGATGGAACTTGTCAACGCTATGCACGTCTTTCAGAGTAAGCCAATCAATCCAAATCTTGCACTTGAAACGGGACAAGCTCTCCTCAAGATGTTGGCGCCGTTCGTTCCACATATTGCTGAGGAACTTTGGTCTCATCTCTTTGAAGGCAGTGTATATAAGCAAAGCTGGGTAGAGTTCGATTCGACAGCAATAGTTGAAGAGGAAGTTGAGATTGTCTTACAGATCAACGGTAAAGTTCGCGATCGTGTTAAAGTTCCAGCAAATCTCGACAAATCGGCAATAGAGAAGGCAGCTCTTGAGTTACCACGTGCCAAGGAACTCACTGAAGGCAAGAAGATCGTTAAAGTCATTGCTGTTCCTAATAAGCTAGTTAATATAGTGGCGAAATGATAGATAAGATCGAAAGATAAAACTAAGCCGCGCATGTGATATGAGCGGCTCTTTTATTTGTCAAAATATTTATGGTAAATAAAAAACCTCGATCAAGTTTAAAACTCTTTCAAGGTTAAAATATATATATTAACTACCATTATTATCAATGTGGTGACGCCAGCGGGATTTGAACCCACGAACCCGCCGTGAAAGGGCGGTGTCTTAACCACTTGACGATGGCGCCAACTGTTGTTACCAACGAGAGTAAGTATAGCACAATATTACAAAAAAATCAAGAGGAAAATGAAAATTTTTTTAAGAAAACTATCGGAATTTGATTTATTTATTAGACAAAAAAAGAATCGACACTAACTCGATTCTAAAATTTATTCATTTGCATACGCTGCATGCAATTAATATGTGTTGTTGGTGGAGACGAAGGGGATTGAACCCTCGACCCCCAGATTGCGAACCTGATGCTCTCCCAGCTGAGCTACGTCCCCAACGCAAAATATTATACAGTATTATTTTAATTACGTCAATAGCCTTTTAAAAATTTTTTGGTTTTTTGAAAAAAATTTGAAGATTATTGTTTATAATCATTAAATATCTAAATTTTTAACAAGCAGAGCATTATCTTCAATGAATTGACGTCTAGGTCCTACTTGGTCACCCATCAATATTGTGAATAGCTCGTCTGCCTCTGCGGCATTCTCAACTTCAACCTTGAGCATTGTTCGTGTTGCAGGATCCATAGTAGTCTCCCAAAGTTGCTCAGGATTCATCTCGCCAAGGCCCTTATATCTCTGTACGACTGTACCCTCACGCCCAACCTCATCAAGGCGCTGAGAAAGTTCCTCATCAGAGTATGTATACCAATGCTTCTTGCCCTTGCGAATTTGATAAAGCGGCGGCTGTGCAATGTAGACATGTCCCAATTCCACTAGCTTTGGCATGTAACGATAGAAGAATGTCAACAAGAGCGTACGAATATGAGCACCGTCAACATCAGCATCAGTCATAATGATGATCTTATCGTAGCGGCGTTTATCAAGGTCAAACTCATCGCCGATGCCTGTACCAAATGCAGTAATCATTGCGCGAATCTCAGCATTAGCGAAGATTTTGTCAAGTCGCGCTTTTTCGACGTTGAGAATTTTACCTCTGAGTGGAAGAATCGCCTGAAAACGCCTGTCACGACCTTGTTTGGCACTGCCGCCTGCGCTATCGCCCTCAACGATATAAATCTCTGCTTGATCCGCCTCTTTAACGGAACAGTCAGCAAGTTTACCCGGCAAAGAAGAGACCTCAAGGGCATTCTTACGCCTGGTGAGTTCGCGCGCCTTCCTAGCTGCCTCACGCGCTCTAGCTGCCATAACAGACTTCTCAAGAATCTGCTTAGTAATAGTAGGGTTTTCCTCAAAGAAGTCAGTCAAGCCTTCAAGAGCAATAGTATAGACAATCGTGCGGACTTCGGCATTGCCCAGTTTGGTCTTAGTCTGTCCTTCAAACTGAGGATCGCGAACTTTGAGACTTATCACCGCCGTCAAGCCCTCGCGTACATCTTCTCCGGAGAGTGTGGAATCTGAATTTTTGAGCAAATTGTGCTTTTTGGCAAAGTCGTTTGCAACGCGTGTCAAAGCAGCCTTGAAGCCGACGAGGTGAGTACCGCCCTCTTCTGTGTTGATGTTGTTGACGAAGCTGAAAACATTCTCTTGATAACTATCATTGTACTGTACGGCAATCTCAACGAGAGTATCGTCCTTCTTGCCATTGAAGTAGATCGGCGTCGGATTAATCTTCTCCTTCTTGCGGTTGAGGTGCTCAACAAATGAACGAATGCCGCCTTCAAAGTGGAAAGTTTCGGATTTAGGCTCTGTTGTACCGGTTTCAGTAGTAATCGCTTGACGCTCGTCAGTAATGGTAATAGATATGCCAGTATTGAGGAAGGCAAGCTCACGCAGACGGTGTTTCAAGGTATCGTATTTAAAAGTTGTAACAGGAAATATCTCATTGTCTGGCAAAAAAGTAACAGTAGTGCCAGTAGTGGAAGCATCACCTATCATCTTGAGCGGTGAGGTAAGAGTACCGCGTGAGAAACCAATGTTGTAGAGTTTGCCATCGCGTCTAACTTCAACTTCCATCTTGCTTGAAAGTGCATTGACACAGGAAACACCAACACCGTGGAGACCTCCGCTGACCTTGTAACCTCCGTTATCGCCGAACTTACCACCGGCGTGGAGGACAGTGAGGACAACCTCAATAGCAGGTCTGCCACTCTCGTGCATGTCGACAGGTATACCTCGACCATTATCGCTGACGGTGATGGAATTGTCTTTATGAATAGTCACGCCGATCTCCGAACAGTAACCGGCAAGCGCTTCATCAATGGAGTTGTCAACGACTTCATAAACCAAATGATGTAGACCACGCTCAGAGGTGGAGCCAATATACATACTTGGACGCATACGGACAGCCTCAAGTCCTTCGAGAATCTGTATTTGTTCAGCAGCATATTCACCTTTTACGGCAGTGACTTCTGCACTTATGGCGTCATGATGTATCTCAATCTCGTCGTCCTCTTCTTCTGACTCATCATCTGGAATATGTGCGGGAATCTCCTCATCTTCCTCTTCGTCTTCGTCTTCTTCTTCCTCGAGTTCAATTAGCTTTGTCTCATCAATCATATCTTTCAAATTAAAATCTCCTTATATCAATTCCTATTTCCCAACTCACTATTCCGAATTATATTGAGTCGCCCTTCTGCGGGCAAATCATATCTTAATTCGTAAAGAGTTTTGGCGATCAGATTATCAGTCAACTCTTCAGGTTTTACACCTTTGAAGAGCATTACTAGTAATTTTATACGATTTTGATTCCTCTTGTCAAGTGTTTGAGCTATTTGTTGAACCAGCATACCACGAAGGCTTTCAACTTTCTCTGGTGTACATTCCTCAATCATTTGTGGCATGGCTTTGCTGATCTCATTTCTTATCTCAGAATAAACTGCCCAAGGAACTTCCTTTAGGATATTAATTACGGTCTTTTCAAATAATTCATATTCCATATTCCTACATCTGCTACAGATTTTTTCCTCAGGCTGACAAAGTGAGCCGCAACAAGGACATTCGTGCCAACCTTGTCTCTTTTTATACTTTTCAGATTTAGCACGACTGATAGAGGCCTTTAAAAAAGTTTCTCTTAGTATATCATCCTCTATACACTCACAGGATTTTTCTATCTCTTCAATCTCTTCTTCAGACAATTCAACACTTCTTACAGCCTTAACAATATCAACTTGCTTGGGTGGTGTCACAGTTGTATTTATATCTTCTCTGGGTCTTTCTGATGGACGCCCAAAGATTATGTCATCAATTAAATCTGTTTCAAAGTAATCATTTATCTGCTTAATTATCTTCGACTTATAAGCAAATAACGTCGATTTCCATGTACTGTCGCCGGAGTATACAAATAATTTTTTATGTTCAATGCGAAGAGGTTTAACTTTTTTAGCATAAGTTTTACCAACAATATCTTGCCAATTTGTAATCAACGATTGCCGTAAATACTTAATATAAAAATCATCGCCCAATGCTTTGAGACTATTCTTCATAATCTCACTCATTGGAGCCAAATCACCCATATAATATCACCTCAGCTTATTGACATACTCAACATGATTAAAGTCAGGAAATTTCAATATTAACAACAGTATAAGTTTTGTCTTGATAACAAGATTTTACGAATCTAAGATAGTATTGATTACTTTTTACGTCCTTCGTGATGAATCTCAACTGCTCATACTTTGAGTATTACGCCGTAATTTGATAAAAAAACTCTCGATCAATAGTTCGAGATTTGCATTTGAATTGAGTCGCCTTTGTATTTCTGCAGCTTCCTGCATCATTGCAAAGACCGCTGAATCACTAAATCTACTTCGTAGTTTTAAAAGTTTATTCCTCAAGTCACGGTTATAATAATAGCCTTTATCAATATCCGTATTCACAATGAGAAGATCACGCAGAATTTTTTGGAAGTGGATTATCCAGTCTCTAAAATTCTCTTTAGTTTGAGTTGACATTGACTGACCTTTCCCAAAAATATCCTCTATTGTCATTTTAGAGAGTAACTCCACAAAGTTAAGCACATCTTCGCGAATCTTCAAACCGTCATTTTCGGCAAGCTTAAATGCCTGTCCTAAACTTCCATTTGAAATGACGGCTATCTCAGTCGCATTATCTATATTTTTAGTTTCAAGTCCTCGTTTTATATTATCTTCACTCAGCCGCTCGAAATTTATTATCATGCAGCGCGAACGAAGAGTCATTAAAAGCCTACTTCGATTGGAAGTTATCAAGATAAATTTAGACAAACCCGACGGCTCCTCTATTGTTTTCAGCAAACAGTTCTGAGCAGCGCTATTCATTAACTCAGAATCATCAATAATGACCATTCGCAAGTTAGACATCACGGGCATTAGTGATACTTCACGCTGGAGAGCACGAACTTGATCTATTTTTATCATCGGATTTGCCTTGCTTCTGCCTGGTTCCATATAGTAATAATCAGGGTGAGAAGCAGTCATAAAAGCACGACAAGAAGGGCAATGGCCACATGGTTTATCATCACTTTCGCAGAGGAGAGATATTGCAGCCGTCTCTGCAATCTTCTTCTTGCCTATGCCTTCCAGTCCAGAGAATATAACGGCATTAGGAAATTGCTGAGAATTTATCATCTCACGAATCTGTCGGATTTTCTCCTCATTGCCAAGGATATCAGACCAATTAAATTCTGTCATCTTACATATAGAGGTCAACCAGCATGCCGCGGATTGCGTCGTGACTTGCAATAATATCAAGCTGTTCAGCATGACCGAGACGGATTTTCTCAGCCATTTCTTCAAGTTTCTCGTCAACTTTTCGGACAGTAGTATAAGCCCTCTGCCTGCCCATACGATCCCAACCTGCTTGAGAGTGCAGCTCGTACATAAGTGAGACCGCAGTGCCGACAAAGTTCTTAATCATCGTGCGATAGGCTTTTAGCTCATCATAAGTCGGTGTCTTGGAGAGTTTAAGCGCTTGCTCATCAATCTGTTTTAGCAGCTCTTCCATCTGCTCACGTGAAACTCCTTCATCTTGCTGATCTTGAAGTTCACTTTCAAAGGAAGGTCCTTTTGAATCAATGCGTTTATGGGTATCATTAAATGGTTCAAATGCCGAGCTTCTTGGTGTAGTCGTAACCATTTTAACTGCCATATAATCCACCTGCTTTCTTGCAAATTTTAGTTGATTTTACTGTCGCCTTCGTTCAGATGTTTATTAAACAAAGAGCGGAGACACTTACAATCAAAATATCAAATTTCAAGTAAAATCATTATACATTGACGACACGAATAAGTCAAATTTTATTCATTGACTAGACTCCAAATATTTGCTAAAATTTGAGCATATTGTGTTTGGTGGTGATAATGTGTTTGAATTGACAGTAAGGGCAGAATTTGAAGCAGCTCATCATATCAACGGCTACAATGGCAAATGTCAACGCTTACATGGACATAATTGGTCAGTTGAAGCTGTTGTTGAAGGTCGCGAACTCGATAAGCTTGGAATGTTAATAGACTTTAAGATATTGAAAGCTGAATTGAATAAAGTGCTTGACGAGTTGGATCATAGGTATCTTAATGAATTGCCGTTTTTTTCCAAGGAAGCTGGTAAAAATCCGACGGCTGAAAACCTTGCTCAGTACATATTTGAGACATTATCAGCATCGGAAATTTTTATAGACTCAACTGCAAATCTTAAAGCTATCAGAGTTTATGAATCTCCACGTTCTTGCGTGACATATACAGCCGATTGAGACAAATAATCTGTATTTATACCTGCGAACGTGATGTGAGTGTTCTTTACTCGTGCCACCTTCGTTTAACCACTCGGTATAACAAAGGCAGCATGCAATCGAAGCCACAACGAAGTGAGACTTCTCTGGTACTCTCACATTTACGAGAAAGTAGAATAACAATAGTAACGTCTACAAAATTTTAGTTTAGTTGTTTACTCATCATGAAAGCAGAATGAGATAAAAACCTATAATTAACTTCTTAGATGGGCATGTGATAAAATGATTAAATCAGCAAATTTGATAGAAATATTCTCATCAGTGCAGGGTGAGGGCAAATATGTCGGTTGTCGTCAAGTATTTGTAAGGCTCACCGGTTGCAACTTGCGTTGTGCTTATTGTGATACTAAATTTAGAACTCAGCCGTATTGTAACTTTGAGACAACGGCAGGTTCAATGAAATTTTACAGGATACAGAATCCGATCTCATCTGATAAAGTCGTCGATGCCGTACAGGCTATGATTAACGAAGTGCCAACGCACTCAATTACCTTCACTGGTGGTGAACCAATGCTTCACTGTGATTTTATTCAGGCTGTCGCAAATAATGTCGATACTAAAATATTCCTTGAAACCAATGGTACACTTTTTAATGAGCTTGAAAAAATCATTGATTGCGTTGATATCATTAGCATGGATATTAAGCTGCCCAGCGTCGTTGGAACGGACTTATTTGAAAATCATAGGCGCTTCTTGGAGATTGCAAAGACAAAAGATTTGTATACAAAGATCGTCATCTCCGCTGAGACGACGACAGAAGAATTTTTGACGGCAGTAAAAATGATTGCCACAACATCGAAAGATATTTTATTGGTACTTCAGCCAGTAACACCGTTCAATCATATTGAAGCTGCAGCTCCGGATAAATTGTTACTATTCCAAGCACTAGCTTTGAAACATCTCAATAGTGTCAGAATAATCCCGCAGACCCACAAGCTCATGAATGTATTTTGATTGAATCTCATTCTTTGTTGTCAACGATCAACCAAGGTTTGAATTGGTTGTCATCAATTTCAGATTGTGATAAAGAAGCTATTTCAAATTCAGAATTAGAAGCAGCAGTCTGTACAGAATCAGCCGAATAATCCTCAAAAATCCACTCAAAAGCTTCTTCAGCGGTAGATACTTGATGTATTTCAAGTCCAAGATGATCTTGAGGTATGTCTTTGTCGTTCTCTTTTGGAATGACAAGGGTCTTAATGCCCGCTTGTTTTGCACCGTAGGCCTTCTCAAAGACACCGCCGACAGGTCTAACTCTGCCTTGCAGTGAAATTTCACCGGTTACAGCAACATTTTGCTTGATTTTCCAACCTGTGACGGCACTGACAAGCGCGGCGAGAATTGCCGTACCGGCGGAAGGTCCGTCGATATTGCCACCACCGATAACGTTGATGTGGACATCATAATCGTGAATATCCTTACCGGTGAATTTGCGAAGAATTGATGCGGCATTAAAGACGGAATCCTTTGCCATGGAGCCAGCAGTCTCATTAAATCTGATCGTGCCTTTTCCTTTCTCATTCGCCTTGAATGCAACTGCTTCAATCTCAATGACACTACCCAAGAAGCCGCTGACACCAAGTCCAAATATATGACCGACAACGGATTTATCAGACGCCTTTTTTGTGACAAATTGGAATAGTCTACTTACTTGTGCTACTTCGTAAATATTTTGCTTAGAGATTCTAACGATTTTATCAGTGTCATCAATACCATCGGTAGCTTCAGTGGAATTTTTGTCATCTGATTCTCTATTATTCAACGCCAGACTATAGGAATCAGCTAAAATATTTATCGCCTTGCGTCCTTCGATCGTGTATTCGCTGATAGTCTCGGCAATGCCCTCGTCAAGCTCGACATTGAGTTTCTTTGCAGCATTGTTGAGTATCTCAATGATGTGTTTAGGTGTAAGCGGCTCAAAGTAAATCTCAGCACATCTTGACCTCAACGCAGGATTGATGTGACTTGCATCGCGGGTTGTAGCACCAATCAGCACAAAGTCTGCAGGAGCACCGTTTTCAAAGAGCATTTTGATATAAGGCGGAACTCTTTCATCAGTCGGATCATAATAAGAGGACTCAAAATAAGCGCGCTTGTCCTCCAACACTTTCAGTAACTTATTCTGAAGCATCAAGTCCATCTCGCCGATCTCATCAATGAACAATATACCACCGTGAGCATCGGTAACTAGTCCCGGTTTGGGTTCCGGTACGCCTATTTCGGCCAGATTGCGTTGAGCACCTTGATAAATCGGATCGTGAACGCTGCCAAGAAGTGGATTTGTGACATCACGAGGATCCCAGCGAAGTGTTGTTCCATCAGTCTCAACGAATGGTGCATCAGCCGCAAACGGTGAGATTTTATCACCTCTAACTGATTCCAGTACCAATCTCGCTGCAGTGGTCTTGCCAACGCCAGGTGGACCATAGAGTATCAAGTGTTGAGGATATGGTGAAGCTAATTTTGAGCGAAGAGCCTTAACGGCGCGTTCTTGTCCTACAATCTCCTCAAGAGTTTTAGGGCGGAGCAGCTCCATAACAGATTGAGTGAGCTTAACTTTTTCGAGAGTTTCAAGCTCCTCACGTTTCTTTATATCGTGCGCTGATTCTACCTCAGTCTTTTCTTCACGAAGCACCTGCATTTTTATATCTTTGAGATATTCTTGGTGATCTTTTTCGAGTTTTTCATTGATTTTACGATCAATTTTATCTTCAACATTGCGTCGTGCCATTATGTCTGCAATCTGTTCAGATAGTCTGGTCAATTCTGCCGGTATTTCAGACATTTTAGGTGCAGGTGTAATTGTTGGATTTTCCTCTAAGATTCTACGAAGTGCCAATACACGTTCACATGGGTCTTGAGAACGCATATACCTGAGCGCGTCCATCTTGCCTGCTTGAATGACTAGGCGATCCGATCCCATAATATCAACCAATACTGAATAGAGAGCTGCAATCTCACGATCTAAATCAGTTTCGTGTCTGATAGCCTGCTCTTGCCAGCCACCCTGGTTACCTTGTGATTTCTTTTTGCGAAAGATATTAGAAAATTTGTTCCATAATCCCATCGACTCACCCACTAATCATATCAATTTTTGGTCAATCAACTTCTTCAGTTTCGTAGATGAAGTTGATTGGGTATAAGAGAAGAATACTAAATCGGCACCATGTCTCTCCAAAAACTCTTTACTAGCAAGCCAATTATCATTATTGATGTAATCGCTGCCAGAGAATTGAACATCAAAATGGTGAAGTTTCCAAGCGTCTATTGTGTCTCTATAAGTCGGCGGAATAGCCACCACTTCATCAACATAACGGCAGGACTTAACCATCTCAATTCGCTCTTCAAATGGAACAAACGGTTCTACTCCTTTATATTTGCGGACACCTTCATCAGTTACAATTCCGACAATCAGATAATCGCATTGCTCTTTGGCACGCTTGAACATATTAAGATGTCCAATGTGGTATAAATCAAAGACACCGGCGATATAACCGGTATGGTATTTCTTTTTAGTGACTGGTTGATTTGCGTCAACATTGTCAGCAACGATCGGTTTGCGTTTTCTCGGATAGTTATTATTTGGATCATAAATACTGTACTCTGAAACACCCATTGCATCTAGTTGCTTCATGACAGATGTGTATTTTTTAATGCAGATTATTACTTTATATTCACCAGATTGAAATTGTTTTAAGATGTTCGGAGATTGTATTCTAACTCCGGCAAGTTCTTTTCCCCATTGTTCTTGATTATTGTCAATGATTGCTTCAATATCATAATCCATTGCATAAAGTTCAATAAAACGTTGAGTATAACGTCCAGCACCGAAGAGAATCAATTTGCGCGTATCAGCATTATCAAAAATATCAATGAAGATACGTTGATACTGTTCAGTGGAAAAATTCAGTCGTTGACGATTGGCATTGACAATTAATGGATTGCATCTGATTTTTGAGTGATATTTAGACAATTCCTTATCTTTACGAAGATTATTGAGAAATTCCCAGCCCATTTTTAACCATTTATTTTTATTTTCAAGTAATCCATATCTTTCATACAGTATATCTTGATGTAATATACTATTTAAATTTACATTACCAAAATAAAGAGTTCTAATTACTCGCGCCATCATCATATTGAGAGGACAGTTTTCTATAAAATCCTCTTGATCGTAGAAGAAGAACTCACCATCAATGTAAAAGCTATTAATCAGCACCATATCAGCATAGCCTTTTTTGAGTATGATTCCCTCTTCGCCATCTTCAACTATTTCTGATGAACGCAAAATCATATCACGAAAATGATCCAATTCTTGGAAAAATTTTTCTTTGTTTTCTCTTAATAGTCGTTTTAAATAAACATCACCGGTCTCTGCCTTTATATATGGCATTATATAACTATCGTTAATGAGTTTACCATTGACGACTGATACTCCATGTGATTTTAAGTCTTGAATATTTTCTTCTAAATTTTTCAATCGTTGTTTGCCTTCTGGATAAATCGCCCGCTTCTCAACGATATTGTCATTGTGTATTATAGTGAAAAGTGCATTTTCTTTGCCGCGTTCTATTGAGCAAGTAACGTGCAGAACATCTGAAAAGTTACCGGCGAGTGGACACTCAATCAAATAAGCATTTGCCATTTTATGGAACATTCCGTTAGCAATTAACGAAGCATAGAGCGTCTCTTCAGACAAAAAGACTGTACTCGGATAATTGTAAGTAGGAAACAGGCGGCTTGATAAGTCTTCATTTGGAAGATAATCTTCAGAATAGATCATTGAAGGATTTTTCAAATCAGTCAAGACAGAGAAAAATTTGAATTTATTCAAGCCTGCTTGTCGAAGAATATGTTCAATCTCAACATGATTGTACATTCTACCATTAAAAATATCTGCACTATTGGCATAAGCTTGATAGTAATTCTCTATGCTATCAAAATTACGTTTAGTATAGGGGTCTCTATCACCACAAAAATATCTTATACCAAAACGATTATTAAAACCTAAAAGTAAACAGCCCGTTGAATTTAATAAAGTTTTCCATTTACTTAAAATTTCAATGGGTTTAATTTGTTTTTCTAAATCAGCTACTGAAATAATGTAGTCAAAATGTCCTCGGTGATTTAGCTGCCAATTCTCTTGACAGCTAACCTCTAAAGATACATACGAAATTTTAACATCATTGATTTGAAAATCACCTTCACCAACATCACCAATATATAAAAGAGAGCTGCCTGGCATAAAATCAAACCATCGCCACAAACCTGTACCGATCTCTTTTATCAGTTCTTCCGTTTTATTCATTATAAGCAAATCTCCTATAGAAATATCATATATAATAATAGAGTAATTCTCGTCGTAATTCTTTTGTCACTATTATTATATTTCTGCAGCCTTCATTTGACAATTTATATAAAATTTCTGGTTGATCTTTTTCTTTTAATGCCAGTAATATCACGTCTTTTTCTCTATCAAAATTTGATTTTTCAAGAACATTAACTGGAATACCCTCAAGAAAACTGGGATTATTTTCTAACTGAGAAACGATAATTTCTTTAACGGAAAAATGTCTTCTAAACAATTCAAATAACATATAATTTGCTACTTTTCCGGCACCATATATGTAAATATTCTCAAAAGACTTAATTTTTGAAATGAAATCATTTTTATACATTCTTGAAAGTTTAATTTTTCTACATAGCATATAAAAATATTCTTTTTCATCAAGCAATAAAGTTTGAACATCTGACCATTTATCTTCTTGCCAGAAATTTTTATTTAAATATCCTGCAGCGTTATCTTTTTGAAATTCTTTTGACATTCTTTGCAAGAAATCAAATTTAAATTGATCATCTATTCTGCTGAAATGATATTCACAACGTTGGAATTTTATCATTGATTCAAAGATATACCTGCATGGATTATAAAACTCTTTGCGTTTTAATAAAAATTTTTCAATTTCATCAAATTCGTCAAATATGCAATAAACTTTTTGCTTAGATTTAACAGATGAATTTGGATTGTCAACACGATAATGAACAAAAGCATCTTTAATCAACAAAAGTCGATCTACGCAACTAAAAGCCTTAAAAGCAAAAGATATATCTTGATATGAAGCGCCTGGAGTTTCCGTAAAATTAATTTCATTTTTGGAAAGAAAATCTCGCTTATAAATACCGCTCCAAACTGCTACTTGCCTTGAAAAGAAGTAATAATCTTGTAACCTTGGTGTAAAAATCTGATTATATAAATCTTCACGAAGAACTTCTATAAATTTTGAATGTTCATCTATCTGTTCAAAATGATTAGATCTAACAATTTCAGCATTTGAATTTTTGGCATGATTATAAAGAACTTCAAACATATTTAAATCAGCAAAATCATCACTCTCAATGATACCTATATATTCACCTTGCGAAATTTCTAATCCACAATTCATGGAATGTCCATATCCAGTATTTTTTTTATTTATGATTTTGATTCGGCTGTCTTTAGTTGCAAATTCTTTTATTATTTCTAGTGAATTATCTGTTGATCCATCATTGATACAAATTATTTCAATATCCTTTAAAGTCTGATTAACAACGCTATCTAAACACTGCCTGAGATATTTTTCAACATTGTAAATTGGAATTAAAATTGAAACTTTAGGCATGACATTCACCTTCTTTTGATAGTAAATTTAAAATAAAATTCGCAGCACGTTCGCTGGCATGACCATCTTCATGTACTCCATATTTATTCAAAAAAGATCTTACTTTTTGTTTATATACAGTTTCATCAAAATTCAATATTTGTTCGGATAATTCTTCATTTGTAATTGAAATTGGAAATGGTAGAGAATCATAATCAATCAAAAAATCTCTATCTTTTTTTAAGTAAATTTCCCTGTCTGGTGCATACAAAAACACTGGTTTCATGACATAAGCCGGATCAAACATGATACTTGAATAATCTGAAACCATTACATCAGTTGCCGCAACAAGTTCTTGACCATCATCATAATGACTTACATCTATAATATGATCTGATTGTTCGATTTTCTTTGAATTATTCTTATCATATGGATGCAATCTGAGCAGAATTTTCCATTTACCTTTCCATTTTTGTTTCAAACTTTGTAAGAGAATATCATAATTTAAACTATTTTTTTCATTTTCCCATTTATAACGACGATATGTTGGAACATAAAGTAAAATATGTTCTGCATTTTTTAGATTAAGCTTTCGATAAACGTCTTCTTTATATTTTTTAGGGTTAAATAGAATATCACTTCTTGGTGAACCACAACGTATAAATTTATTATTGAAGTTAAATCCTTTTCGGCAAGAATCTTCATCAAAATCACTGCCACTTATTATGTAATCAGTCCACATTCCATTTAATTTGAATATCTTTTTATCATCATTTAACAAATTAATAGAGCGATATTTTGTATTTTTTTTATCTAAATCTTTTATATCATCAAGATAAAATTTTTTTAAAGTAATACTACCCCAATGCTTTATTTGAATACAAACTTGATCTTCTCTTTTTATTAGATAGGTTGGAATAGGAAAAACATTTATAATCCAAATTTTAGCTGTCTCCATTTCATAAATGAAATTCTTCCAATCCGAAACTTTTACAGATCTAACTTTTTTTGGTATATTTATGGAATCATCATTTGTAAACCAGACAATATCAATATTTTCATTCATAGCCAAAAGTTGTTCAGTAATATATTTGCCATGATCTAAATAAACTCCCATATCAAAAAAAATTACTTTTTTATCTTGAATTTGATACTTACTAATACACTTTTTAGCATAATCATTTCTATAAGTATTCAAAGTTGAAAATGTCAAATTATTTTTTTTCATATGTTCACGATAATAACACTCCATATGAAAAGCACTAAAATAATTGCAGAAATTATTTTTTTCAAGTTCATTTGCTATTTCATCACAACTTTGAACACTAGAAATTAATATAACTACTTCATTTGGATCAAATTCTTTCAAAATTTCTTTTGACTGAATTATAATATCTTTAGCATCTTTCAAATCATCTTCGTCGAAAAAATTACCTAATGGTTGCCCTAATTTTTTCTGACTATTATCAATAACAGCAGATATAGAAATCTTTTTCTTATACCTTATCCACAAAAAAGATGTAATTTGAGTAACACCATATAAAATCAATCTTTTATTAAAAATTTCATCAAAAAAATTACTCCATATTTTATTGACAAAATTTGGATTTTTTGTAAGACAACCATATTTTTCAAAATTTTTATCAATAATATCCATTTAGCGACACTTCCATTAAAATAAATATTATTGCTTTAAAGATTGTAAATTAATGATGGAACAGGCGGATATGAGTCATTGCCATTGCGATTCCGTATTTGTCACAGGTCTCAATGACATTATCGTCACGAATAGAACCGCTGCTCTGTGCAACATATTTAACACCGGATTTATGAGCACGTTCAATGTTATCACCAAATGGGAAGAAGGCATCTGATCCAAGAGCAACACCATCAAGTTTGGCAATCCATTCACGTTTAGCATCATCAGTAAACTTCTCAGGCTTGGTCTTGAATACTCGTTTCCAATCATCAGTATCGAGAAGATCGCTACTCTCATTGCCAATATAGACATCTATTGCATTATCACGATCTGGACGCTTGATATTATCAACAAACGGCAAATTTAAAACCTGCGGACTTTGGCGCAACCACCAATTATCAGCCTTATTTCCTGCCAGACGAGTGCAGTGAACTCTTGACTGTTGACCGGCGCCAATGCCGATGGCTTGACCGTCCTTGACATAGCATACAGAATTTGATTGGGTATATTTTAAAGTTATCAAGGCAATCAGAAGATCACGTTTTGCTGTATCTGGAATGTCTTTATTGACTGTCGGTATATCAGTCAACAGCTCAGAAGTTATTTTAATATCATTGCGCTTCTGCTCAAATGTCACACCAAATACTTCCTTACGCTCAAGCACGGGCGGATTGTAGTCAGGATTCATTTTGAGGATCAGATATGAGCCTTTGCGTTTAGACTTCAAAATCTCCAGAGCTTCAGCAGAATACGAAGGAGCAATGACACCGTCGCTGACTTCACTTTTTAGATATTTAGCTGTAGCCGCATCACATTCGTCAGACAATGCTGCAAAATCACCGTAACTTGACATTCTATCTGCGCCGCGTGCTCTGATGTAGGCCGCCGCAATAGGTGACAAATCATCACTATTAACAAAGTAGACTTTCTTCAATATATCATCTAATGGCAGGCCAACCGCTGCACCTGCAGGACTAACATGCTTAAACGACGCAGCGGAAGCAAGACCCGTTGCTTCTTTCATTTCGCGGACGAGCTGCCAAGAGTTGAGTGCATCAAGTAAATTAATATAACCGGGTCTGCCGTTGAGAACTTCAAAAGGAAGTTCACCTTCATTAACGAAAACTTTTGACGGCTGCTGATTTGGATTGCAACCATATTTTAATTCCAATTCCTTCAAGAGAATCACCTCACTACATATCGTATTTATTATAATTCGATAAAATATTTATGTCAACAATTTTGAAAATGCCTTACTCAAATATCAAAAAACTCTTGACAAAATTGTTCAAATAAAGGACACTAACCTTATTGATAGAATAACTTTATGTGTTATATGGGAGATGCAAAAATGAATAGGAACATTAAGCGTATTTTGATTGCAACATTGAGTGCAGGAGTGTTGACTATGATGCCAACGATCTACAATTCGACGTTACCACTTGCTCATGCAGAAGTCATTACAAAGACACCAATCATTCAAACGAACAATTATGACTTGACATTTGACAAATCTCTTGGAAAAGAGTATTCTAAGAACTGCAACGGTCAAAAGGTTAAGTATTTCGCTTATGAGAACATAGTCTATGTCAGTAAGCCCAAAAGTGTTGAGTATCAATCAATGAATATTTACATACCAAAGGACTATCTTGATGGCAAGACAATCAACGGCTATACTGCCAAGACTGCTCCGATATTCATGCCTAATGGTGTCGGCGGCTATATGCCTGGCAAGGCTCTTACACCCGTTGAGAATGATAAAATGTCAGGCGGCGGTGCCAATGCAGTCCTCTATGCTCTGTCGAGAGGTTATGTGGTTGCATGTCCGGCTATTCGCGGGCGTACGACCGTTACGAACAACGTCTATGTTGGCAAGGCTCCTGCACTCATAGTCGACTATAAGGCAGCAGTTAGATATTTGCGATTCAATCGCGATAATTTGCCTGCTGGCGATACGGAGAAGATTATATCTAATGGAACGAGTGCAGGCGGCGCGTTATCGGCGCTCCTCGGTGTCACCGGCAATGCTGAAGAGTATCTTCCATACCTCAATGAAATCGGTGCAGCTAACGAGAATGATGATATCTTTGCTTCAAGTGACTACTGCCCGATCACTAACCTCGACCATGCCGATATGGCCTATGAGTGGATCTTTAACGGTGTTACAGAATATTATCAAGGCAAACAAATGATGATGCCATCTCAAATGCCTGAAGGATTAAAAAATAAAATTAATAAGAAAGTTCCAGCTAAAGGTAAAGTACGTCCAGATAATGCACCATTAGAAGCTGCTAAGGCATCTACCATGACAGAAAAGGAAATCGCCATATCAAATATCTTAAAATCGGAGTTTCCAAGGTATGTCAATAGTCTTGATCTGCGTGACAAGACTGGTAATGTCCTTGATCTCGATGATAAAGGAAATGGAACCTTTAAAGAATACATAAAGAGTAAGTACATGGAGTCCGCACAATCGGCACTTGATAACGGTGTTGACCTATCAAATGTAAATTGGGTGACTATTCAAAATGGCAGTGTCGTTGACGTTGATTTTGACAAATATGCAGTTGCTGTTACGAGATTGAAGGCAGCACCAGCATTTGACAAGTTAGATTTGAGTTCTGGAGAGAATGATGAGTTTGCCAAAGAGGATAATACTCCGCAGCACTTCACGCAGACAGCAAAAGCTCATGAACTCAAAGAAGGCTCAATCGCTGACACCGAGATTATTAAATTAATGAATCCAATGAACTTCATAGGCGGTAATGTCCAGACAGCAGCACATTTCAGAATACGTCATGGTGCTGAAGATAGGGATACCTCACTGGCAATCCAGGCAATCCTTGCACTGAAGTTGGAGAATAGCGGTGTAGAGGTTGACTTCTTCTCACCGTGGGCTCGTGGTCATGCCGGTGATTATGATCTTGAAGAGCTTTTCGACTGGACTGATAAAATCTGCAAAGCAGACCCACGCGATAAATAATAATGATGATATATTAGGAGGATTTTAATGAATTTTACTTGCTCAAGAAAAGATTTAGTAGAAGCTTTTAATGTCGTTTCAAAGGCTGTATCGTCTAAACCACAGATGCCGATACTCTCCGGTATTTACATGAAGGCAGAGGGTAGTACCCTTGAACTTCAAGCCAACAACTTTGAGATGGGTATTATAACTAAAATTCCCGTCAACACTGAAGATCCTGGCGAGATAGTCGTCACTGGTAAATATCTCCAAGAGGTTGTCCGCAAGCTTTCCGGTGAGACTGTCAATATTTCACATGATGAAAGTCAGCATATCGCCAATATTAAATCTGATACTGCAAACTTCAAACTTCTCAGCATGTCTTCAGAGGACTTCCCAAAAGTTAAATCGCCGGAAACGTTCTCAACCTTCTCGTTAAGGGCAGCGACTTTGAAAAATCTCATTCGCAAGACAGCCTATGCCTGCGCCAATGAGGAAGTCAGACCTATCTTCACCGGTTGCTGTTTGGAATTGGCGGGTAATTCCGTTTCAATGATTGCTACAAATACTCATCGACTTGCCATCATGAAAGATACTTTTGATGCAGAACTTGAGAACTTGACTTTTGTCGTTCCTTCAAAGACTCTGTGGGAACTCTTCAGAATGATTGATTATTCTGATCCATCCAATTCAGTCACTATTGATTGTTCACGTAAAAATATCAGTTTTACTTTTGATAATATATTTATGACTTCCAGACTTATTGATGGTCAGTTCCCGCCCTATGATAAGGTTATTCCACAAACTGCCGAGACGATTGCAACTGTCAAGGTAGCTGAGATGATGGAAGCTGTTGATCGTGTTGCGCTCATTTCAAAAGAGACTGAGTACAATACTATTCGCTTCATATTTACGCAAGAGGGTATCAATATCTCCTCTGATAGTCCTGAGGTTGGTAGAGCAGAGGAGCAGATCAGTGCGAAGATTGAGGGTGCTGATATTGATATTTCATTTAATGTCAAGTATATAGTTGATGTTCTTAAAGTTATTGATTCCGAGGAATGTGTCATTAAACTCAATAAACCATTGAGTCCTGTGGACATTCGCGAGAAAGACAGAGACAACTTTATTTATGTGGTCACTCCAGTAAGAACAAATTAACCAGAAGGGAAGATTTATTTGCAAGTTCTTAAAATCCGGCTCAAAGATTTTAGAAACTTCAACGAGCTTAATCTTGACCCTAAAAATGTTATAAATGTTTTTCTCGGTGACAATGCTCAAGGTAAGACGAATTTACTTGAGGCTGTTCATTTTGCTTCGCTTGGTCGCTCTCAGCGAGTTCAGAAAGAGACTGATTTAATCCGCTGGGAGCAGACTCAGGCGATTATTAATCTTTCATTTCAAAAACTTGGCGTTGAACAGAGCATCGCTTTTGAGATTACAACCGATAAACCTCGTAGAATTATTCTCAACGATCACCCAATCAGAATTAAACAGCTCATTGGACGCTTCAATACAGTTCTATTTGCTCCAGAAGATTTGTTTCTAATAAAAGGCTCACCTGCAAATAGACGAAAGTTTTTAGATGCAGAGATTTCTCAAGCTTCTCCTACTTACTTCGCCGATCTTCTGAAATACAACAAGATTCTAACACAACGCAATTCTCTTCTTAAAATGATTAAAGACGGACAAGCAAAGTCCGATTCTCTTGCACTTTGGAATGAACAACTTGCTGATACAGCCGTTAAGATTATCACAAAGCGATTGGAAGCTGTTGGAAAGATTAGTCGTCTTGCCAATACTCTTCAACAGAAAATCTCTACACAACTTGAAAATATCAAAATCTTGTACGAGATTCACGGTGTTGACGACAATCAAACTTTACCATCTGAGCTTGTCACTTGGTATATCAAGAAGTTATCGGTCAATCAAAATGTTGATGTCATTCGTGGTTCTACTTCATTTGGGCCACATCTTGATGATATAAGATTCTTGATTAATGATCGTGATCTCCGCTCGTTCGGCTCTCAAGGACAGCAGCGGACGGCGGTTTTAGCTCTAAAGCTTTCAGAATTGGAATTTCTGAAAGAAGAAGTCGGTGATTATCCGATTCTCCTGCTTGACGATGTGATGTCTGAACTCGATGTGAAACGACGAATACAACTCTTGGAGTTCCTCAACCTTCAAAAGATACAAACGTTTATAACTGCCACTGATTCTGCTTACTTTCCTGCAGAATCCAATGCTGAATTTTTCAACGTTAAATCCGGCATCATCAAATTACAGCGTAATGCTTCTGGAATATAAATCGCCAAACTGGCAAGAAGTATGAGAATTGATTTTAGTGAGTTTGTAAGTATATCAAGAGATTCAAACAAAGTCTCAAAAATTAACAGTAAAGGTGAATGATGTGCAAAAGGTCATAGGAGTACGATTTAAAAAAGCAGGAAGGGTATATTATTATAACCCAGGACAAATTGAGATAGAAAAGGGCGAATTTGTTATTGTCGAGACGCAGAGAGGATTGGAGTGCGGTCATGTAGTTATATCGCCGCGTGAGATTGCCGATGACAAACTCAAGATAGAATCCATACGGCGTAAGGCAAACCAGCAAGACTTGGAGCAAATCAAAACCAACCATGAAAGTGAAAAAGAAGCTTTTAAAATATGTCAGAATAAAATTGCAGAACACAGTCTTCCAATGAATTTAATCAGTGTGGAATATATGTTCGATATGAATAAAATCATCTTCTCGTTCACAGCTGAAGGTCGAGTTGATTTTCGTGAGCTTGTCAAGGATTTGGCATCTGTATTTCGCACTCGAATTGAACTCAGACAAGTTGGAGTCAGAGATGAGGCTAAATTGTTGGGTGGTATTGGCTGCTGCGGTAGACCACTGTGCTGCGCTTCATTTCTTGGTGATTTTATTCCTGTTTCCATTCGCATGGCAAAAGAGCAAAATCTGTCGCTTAATCCTGCCAAAATCTCAGGCATATGTGGAAGATTGATGTGTTGTCTCAAGTATGAAAACGACTACTATTGTGAGCAGTGCTGGCGTGAGCCTAATATCGTCAAAGAGCCTAAACTGAGTTCACGTGTTGTTGTAGATGAGGGTGAAGGAAAGATCATATCTATCAATCGTCAGCGCCGTACAGCAACGATTATATTGGACAACTCTAAGACAGTGATAGCACCTTGGGATAATATATTTGAAGCGGAGCAATCCGATGAGGAAGGCAAGACTATAGTTGCTACGGTCGGTGAGGAAGATAATATTGACAGTGAAGCTGAAGATAAATCCACGCCGAGTAAGGAAATCAAGAGTGAAGATTTATCTCACAGGAACAGAAGACCTCAAAATAGATCAAATTACTCACATCAGTTTAAAACAAATTATCAATCACAAAACAGAGCGGCTTACGGTTCACAAAATAGAAATGACGGTCAGTATCGAGACAACAGAAATGCCAATGACTATAATGAAAATCGCAGTAGACGTGACAATCGCGATAGTCGCTCTTACAATGATAATCGTGAAAGAGATAATCGAGACAATAGAGACAATAGAAGATATGTAAAACGCGATCGCCGCAATGACGATTATCAACACAACAAGAGGTCTCGTCCTCGACATGATTGATTTGAAGTTAAATGGAGATTCACTGAGGATCGACGATTTAATGAGAAGTGGTCGTAAAATTATACAAAATGCCAATGAGTTCTGCTTCTCTATGGATTCTGTATTGCTTGCTCATTTTCCAAAATTCAAACGCAAATATAAAGTACTCGACCTAGGTACAGGCACAGGCGTTATTCCTCTACTCATTGCCGATGAGGTTACTCATATTAATGCTATTGAATTAAACTCAACAATGGCAGAGATTGCAAAGCGAAATGTTGAGCTTAACGATTTAGGCGATAAAATCTCTGTCGTTGAAGGTGACTACCGTAAAATTCGCGACTACTTTAAGGTTGAGAGCTTTGACTTGGTGCTTGCTAATCCGCCATATCGGGCAATCGGCAGCGGTGCAGTCAATGAGATCAAAGGTGTCGCGACAGCGCGGCATGAGTTCACCGCAACGCTTGAGGACGTTGTGACGGCAGCACGATTTGCCTTGAAGTATCATGGAATATTCTGCATGATTCACATCACTGAGCGACTCTGTGAGATTGTTGACGCCCTTCATAGACATCAGTTTGAAATGAAGCGATTGCGATTAATTCAACCTAAATCACAAAAGCCACCAAATTTGATGTTGATTGAAGCGATGGTCGGTGGCGCTGCAGGTTCACTAAAGATTGAGCCGCCGTTAATTGCCCATAATGATGACGGAACCTACTCAGAGGAGATAATGTCCATCTATAATTCGTGTTGATAAAATATTCTTTTTGGAGTTGATATTATGAATAAGAAGATTGTTGCTATTGACGGTCCTGCGGGAGCCGGCAAAAGTACCGTTTCTAAGCTAGTTGCTCATGAACTCGGCTATACTTATATTGACACCGGCGCGATGTACAGAGCGGTTGCGCTCAAGGTTATCAGTCAGAATAAACCCGTAAATGAGGACTTAATAGTTGATGTGGCTAAGGATATTGATATTGACTTGCGCTATGAAGACGGAATTACAAAGGTCTTTACTGATGGTGAGGAAGTCACCGGCAAGATTCGCACACCGGAAGTCAGTAAGGCTGCCTCCGATGTTGCAAAGAGTGGTTTTGTTCGTCAAAGGTTGACTGAGCTGCAGCGCAAGATGGCGACTCGCGGTGGCGTAATAATGGACGGCCGCGATATAGGCACTCACGTATTGCCGAATGCCAACGTTAAAATTTATTTAACGGCTTCCGTTGAAGAGCGTGCCCGCCGTCGCTGTGAGGAACTCAAGGCTAAAAGCTTAGATGTCAATATTGATGAAGTTGCAAGAGATATTCAAGCTCGCGACAAGCAGGATATGGAAAGAGAGATCGCACCACTCAAGCAAGCCGAAGATGCTGTTCTTCTCGACACTACTGGTATGAGCATTGACGAAGTTGTGAATGAGATTTTAAAACTCTGTTCTGACTGAAGGTGCATTGATGTTTTATTCGATAATGAAGTTCGTCTGTCACCTTTTATTTGGAGTGGTCTTTCGGGCAAGAGTAGTTGGCATTGAGAATGTACCAGCGGAAGGCGGAGTGATTATTGCGGCAAATCATTTGAGTAACTGGGACCCGCCATTTCTCGGTACTTTCCTCAATCGTGAGATTTGCTACATGGCAAAAGAGGAACTCTTCAAGAATCCTATATTTGCCGCTGCTATAAGGGCATTACACGTATTTCCTGTCAAGCGCGGCACTGCTGATAAAACTGCAATCAAACACGCCGTCAAGCTCCTCAAAGATGGACAATGTCTCGGCATCTTTCCTGAAGGTACACGTAGCAAGACTGGTGAGCTTGGTAAAGCTGAGGCAGGCGTCGGGCTTATCACTGCAATGACGAAAGCGCCTGTCATTCCTGCAGCAATAATCGGAACTAATAAAATCTTTGGTGAGAAAATGTTTCCACAACTTGGAGTAGTTTACGGTAAGCCCATGTACTTTACCGGCAGTATCAAGGACAAGGAAGCGCTGGCGGAATTCTCACAATCAATTATGACTGAAATAAAAGCCTTGCGAGACAGCTACAGAGCTAACAACTAATATGAGGTGTTGACATTGATAAATGATGAGTATGATGACGATGAAAGAGAACCATTAACACCTGAAGCCATTAGATATATTATCGCTAGGGTGATTTATAATGCGAATGATTCTATCAAAGAGACAGAGCTGAATAGTTACGATAAAGACAGAAGAGCTTTCTATAATGGTCGCAAATTTGGTTATTACGAGGTTTTAGTTATCATCAAGGATATACTTATTGCTCATGGTGAAGACCTAAAAAAATTTGGACTTGATGTGAATCTTGAAGATATGTTAAGTTAAGATGTAGAGTTGAGGTATTTATGCTATTAAGTGATTTTGATTATGAACTGCCTGAAGAATTGATTGCACAAACACCGATTGAGCCACGTAACGCTTCCAGGCTGATGGTGCTTGATCCGCTCAACGAGACAATCGAGCATCATCATTTTTTTGAGCTAAAGCAGTTTTTGACTGAGGGCGATACACTGATCTTCAATGATACCCGCGTGATACCTGCGCGATTGATTGGGCACCGTGAGACCGGCGGCAGAGTTGAGGTCTTCCTTCTTCGCAGGATTGACGGCAAACACTGGGAAACACTTGTCAAGCCAGGCAAGAAAGCACAGATCGGTAACAAGATTATATTTAGTGAAGAATTGTCCTGCGAAATTGTCAGTCACACAGACTTCGGCGGTCGGATTGTCAAGTTTCAATTTAACGGTATCTTTGAGGAGATTCTTGATCGTCTTGGTGAAACTCCGCTGCCACCTTATATTCACGAGAAGTTAGAGGACTCTGAGCGCTATCAAACAGTCTATAATCGAGAGAGAGGTTCCGCTGCTGCACCGACGGCTGGTCTACACTTCACAAAGGAACAGATGTCTGACCTCAAAGATAGTGGTATTAATCTTGGTTTTGTGACACTTCACGTCGGACTTGGCACCTTTAGGCCCGTCAACGTAGACAATATCGAAGAACATGTTATGCACGAGGAATACTTCTCAATACCTCAAGAGACGGCTGATCTGATTCGTCGAACGAAAGAGAATCACAAGAGAGTTGTCGCAGTTGGTACAACATCAATTAGGACGCTTGAGTCGGCTTTTGTTGATGGTGAACTCAAAGCTATAAGCGGAGCAACGAATATTTTCATATATCCTGGCTATAAGTTTAAAGTCGTTGACGCGATTATAACTAACTTTCACTTGCCGAAATCAACACTCATCATGCTGATTAGTGCCTTTGCTGGACGTGAATTTATACTCCGCGCTTACGCGGAAGCAGTCAAAGAGCGTTACCGCTTCTTCTCATTTGGCGATGCAATGCTACTTACTCGTCGTCCTGCTCATTAATTAAATACCAATACTTGACATAAGTTATCATTTATACTATCATAATCGTTGTTATTATGGTAGTTTTTGTTATTAAGTAAAGGAGTTTGTAATGGAAAGTAAAACCTTATTGGAGATACTCAACGATATTGATTCAATCGTTTGGGGCGTGCCGCTCCTCGTCTTACTCGTAGGCACTGGAATATTTTTGACAATTCGTCTCAATCTTTTACAAGTCTTTCGCTTGCCGATCGCTCTCAGACTCATAACAACTGCCAAGAACCACGGTATGGGTGATGTCTCTTCGTTTAAGGCACTTTGTGTGGCGCTTTCTGCAACAGTCGGAACCGGCAATATCGTCGGCGTTGCAACAGCAATCAAACTTGGCGGACCGGGCGCACTCTTTTGGATGTGGTTGGCTGCATTCTTCGGCATGGCGACCAAGTACGCAGAAGGTCTCTTGGCAATAAAATATAGGACCACCGATACTAAAGGCGAAGTCGCCGGCGGTCCTATGTATTATATTATCAATGGTCTTGGTTCTCAAGCCAAGCCGCTTGCCTACTTCTTTGCGATTGCCTGTGTGCTTGTTGCCTTCCTTGGAATTGGTACCTTTCCGCAAGTCAACGCCATTGTTGACAGTTTCGAGACAACCTTTGGAATCAGTAGAACTTTAACTGATATTGTGTTGACACTCTTGGTAGCAGCAGTCACTCTCGGTGGCCTTCAGTCAATCGCCAAAGTCACTGAAATGATTGTTCCATTCATGGCAGTATTCTACGTTATTATCTCACTAGGTCTCATTCTCTTGAATATTACTCATGTGCCGTCTGCTATCGCTGAGATTATAAGCTCCGCCTTCACGGGTCACGCTGCAGTCGGTGGATTTGCCGGATCGACGATTATGCTTGCAATGCAGGCAGGTATCGCTCGCGGTGTCTTCTCAAATGAGTCTGGCTTGGGTTCTGCTCCGATTGCTGCCGCTGCTGCCAAGACAAAGTGGCCGGCAGAACAAGGTTTAATCTCCATGACCGGTACTTTCATTGACACAATCATAATCTGCACAATGACAGGTTTGGTACTCATTCTGACAGGTGTTTGGGATTCTCCAACCTTGGCAGGCGCAGCTATGACTTCTGCTGCCTTTGCTTCTGAGTTCGGAGGATTTGGCGCGATTGCTCTAACTGTTAGTCTTGCTCTCTTTGCCTTTACGACGATCCTTGGCTGGAACTACTATGGTGAGCGTGCAATGATCTTTCTTGCCGGCACCAAAGGTATCCTGCCTTACAGAATCATCTTTATCTTGCTTGTTGCTTCAGGTGCCTTCCTGCAGCTTGATGCTATCTGGACTCTTGCCGATATTGTAAACGGATTGATGGCGATTCCAAACTTGATAGCACTTTGCCTTCTCAGCGGAGTCATTGTCAACGAGACCAAGATATATTTCAATCATCGCAAGCACTTCGATAGGTGATTATAAAGCAACCGAACACATAAATTCAAAAGTTTTTTCCACGTTTAAATCTTCACGCAAATAGTCTTCCTTTACTCCGCGTCGAATATAGTCAATTAATCTCTGACGTAACCTTGCATATTGAACAGATATTTTCATTTCAATATTCGGGTACTCGTTAAAGATTTCGGAAAAATAAGCAGGTGATAAATCACTTTAAACTTGAATCATCTTTTTAAAAGTATGAATATAATCCTCAGTATTTTCAATAAAAAAATTTTATTTTTTCAACAATCAAACTTTAAAAGTCCTCTCGATCAAGAATCCTGTCATATATGTAGCCCTCACGGACGCCGGAATCACTGAAGATTATATTCTGACTGCCAAATCTCTTGGCAAGTACATCTGCGATTATCAATCCGGGTATAAAGGTATGCATTCTCTCTGGCACGGTACGCATCAACAAGACCTTATCTTGCTGAGTAAGTTCGTGTTCGCGTTGAAATCTCCAAAGTATATCAGAAATACGTTTTACTTCCATTCTCATATTACGCTTTGGCAGACCATACATTGAGTTGTAAAGTGCCATTGCGCCCTTGAAGGTACCACCAATGCCGCAAATCTGAGCATGAGTAACCGCTTGATATTCTTTGACGGCACTGATAGTAGCTTCTGCTTCGGCACGCATCTCGTCACACTCAGATGCTGAAGGCAGTATATGTATGCCTGTGTAACGAGTATGAAAGCCCAAAGAGCCAATCGGCAAGCTGACTTTGACTTTAATTGATCGGTTCTCAAAGTAAACAATCTCCGTGCTGCCACCGCCTATATCAATGAGCAATCCGTCCTCGTCAATAAGATTGTGTGTTGCTCCAATGAAATCAAAAGTTGCTTCCTCGTCGCCGGTCATTACGTGTATTTCTCTGCCTGTGCGATACTCAATCTCTTCAACCACTTGGCGCCCATTGTAGGCATTGCGTAGAGCCGCCGTAGTAAAAGCCGTAACACGGTCTATTCCGAAATCTCCAAGAAATTCGTTATAGCCATTGATTATCTCAATCACTTTCTCAACACCCTCACGACGCATAAAACCGTCTTTGACGTAAGAAGCAAGACCGACTGTATGTTTCCTCTTCATTATCATCTCCACACGGTCGCCGTCAATCTCATAAATCGCCATTCTAATGGTATTGGAGCCAACATCAATCATTGCATAAAGCATACCCTCACTCCCTTCA
The DNA here is from genome assembly GCA_017475745.1 of Selenomonadaceae bacterium. Lineage (GTDB taxonomy): Bacteria > Bacillota > Negativicutes > Selenomonadales > Selenomonadaceae > Quinella. Next base: position 5,070 of record JAFVEZ010000045.1, on the reverse strand, counting down.
AACATGCTTAACTGATTATATTCTATAAAGATTTTGATTTAACCTTCTTTACTTTGATAATTAAAAAAGTACGACAATAAAAAATTAATCATTTGTTAAATTTAATTTTCAATTTGATGTAATTTAAAGATATTATTTAAAAATAACTGATTTTATATAGAAAAATCTCAAAATACACTGTTTAAGTCATATTAAGCCATAATTTGCCGATTTATAGTAAGTGAATTTTTGATGAAAATTTACGACTATATAATAAATTATAGTAAGCTTGACTTAAAGTTTAAGGGGCGATACAAATGTTAGTAAAGGCAGGAAGCAAAATGGCTGCTAATATTCATCCAAGCGCTGTTGTCTCACCAAGCGCAAATATTGGAAATAATGTTGAAATTGGACCTTTTTGTGTCATTGGCGATAACGTTGAGATTGGCGATGGCTCCGTGATAGGTCCAAATGCTGTTATTCATGGTTGGACAAGCATAGGCAAAGATTGTCGTATTTTTCAATTTGCATCTGTTGGCGAAGACCCGCAAGATTTGAAGTTCAAGGGTGAGAAGAGCTACACCTTCATTGGAGATCGCACTACAATTCGCGAAGGTGCCACTATTCACCGTGCAACCGGCGAAGAGAATGAAACACGCATAGGCAGCGACTGTCTGCTAATGGCTTATATCCACGTTGCTCATAATTGCGTTCTCGGCAATCATGTCATTATGTCAAATTTGGCAAGCTGCGCCGGCCATGCAATCGTTGAGGATCGCGTAGTCATTGGCGGCATGGCAGGTGTTCACCAATTTGTAAAGATTGGTCGCAATGCTATGGTCGGTGGAATGAGTAAACTTGTTCAAGACGTTGTACCTTATACAATCGTTGATGGACATCCTGCAAAAGTTGTCGGACTCAATAGCGTCGGTATATCTCGCGCAGGTATTCCACTTGAAGCACGTCACAACATCAAGAAGGCCTACAAAATCCTTTATCGTTCGGGTTTGACTCTCACGGAAGCTATTGCAGTTATTGAGCAGGAAGTTGACTCTTGCGAAGAGGTTGAGCATTTCCTCAGATTCCTAAGAAACGCCGAGCGCGGTATTTGCCGCGAACGCAGGGATAATGAATAATATATTGTCTTTGGTGGTGAATATAACCAAAACTTTGAACATTGAAAAAACCTCCTGTTGATATTGCAGGAGGTTTTATTATGTCAAGGAATAATTAAAGCTCTATCAGGTCATACTTACGAGTACCAACGCCGAGAGTTTCCATGTAGTCAAGCTGGTGGAGACCCTCTTTTGACTCAATACGTTTGATTAAGTCCTTACTGTCCGAAGCAGCATAAACCAAATCAATCGAAGCTTGGTCGATTGCAAGAAGATCAGTTGAAGCTAATATTCCTATATCACCCATAGTAGGCTTCGCACCGCTCGCATCGCAGTCACAGTCAACGGACAAATTCTTGAGTACATTAATATAGGTGATATGTCCTTTGAAGTGGTCGGCGATGGCATAACCAGATTCAACCATTCTCTCCAAGAAAGGTTTACCAATCGGCCAGCCCTTACCATGAACAACCAATTTACCAGTTTTGGAAGCACAACCTATCGCGATATTCTTCAACGAACCACCAAAGCCGCCCATCATATGTCCCTTAAAGTGAGTGTAAACCAGCATTGAATCATAGTTGTTGATATGAGCACCGACAGGCACAGAACTCAGTCGAGTCTCACGCCCGACCCTTGGCACAGGCAAATCAACATCACCGTCAGCGTCCATGATGTCAACGGGACAGAAGTCAAAGCCGTTGGTTTTGAGTGTCGCCAAGTGAGTGTCAGTATTGCGGCGCGGACTACCATAAGCAACGTTACATTCAACGATTGTACTATTTGGAATGGTAGCTTGCAAAGAACGGATCAATTCAATCGGCAAGAGATTAGGACCATGCGGCTCACCGGAATGAAGTTTGATCGCAACCTTGCCAGTGATTCCTTCGTTAATTTTCGAGTAGAGCTTGATTAGACTCTCTGAGCTAATGTTATTTGTGAAGTAAACTTTCGCCATCTTGGACCCCTCACCAACTTCTTCAGATGTTTTTGAAGCAGCCTTGACAGTTGATTCTGAACTTTGGGCGGAATCACTGCCACAACCGCTTAGTCCAATAGTTGCAAGTGAGATTATTGCACCACTTGCAATTCGTATAAACTTCCGCCTTGACAGATTATCACTCATTTAAATCACCCTTCAGCGAATGAAGTGAGTCGGAATCCAATCTTCTTTCTCCGGCAGACCAAACTTCTCTTTGCCGAGAGCAATACTCCTCATTAGGAAAATCATATTTCTTGCTAATGTCCTCATTGTCTGCAGACCCTCAGCGTCTTCACGAGCTTCACCAGGTGTGCGACCGTAAACCATATTCCAATATTGACTAGAAGCAACAGGCATCTGATTCATCATAAAATATTTATTCATTTCGTCGAAAGTAGAAGACGAACCGCCGCGTCTTGAGATCACAACTGCTGCACCGACTTTCATAGTCTTGTCAAATGGCGTACTGAAGAAGAGTCTATCAAGATAGCAAATAGGTGTACCATTTGCCGAGCCATAATAAACTGGTGTGCCGACGACAAGACCATCAGCTTCCTCAAAGAGGTGAGCTGTCTCATTCACAACATCATCAAATACACATTTGCCCTTCTTCTTACACTGACCACAAGCAATACAGCCGCGAATATCCTTGTTGCCAATGTGAACATAATTGACCTCAATGTCCTCAGCTTCAAAGATATTCTTCATTTCGTCGAGTGCAACATAAGTATTACCCTTTGCATGAGGACTGCCATTTATCATTAAAACCTTCATTAAAAATCTCTCCTTATTATCAGCTAGTTGTAAGTGAATAGCCATAAAATGACTTCAACTGCCCATTTAATCGGCTTATGATTAAATCCTTGCGAAGTTCCTTGTCTGTTCGGCAATATCACTAGCACGAACAAGGCCTTCACCAACTAATATACCATCACAACCGGCGCCCTTGAGTTTGTCAACGTCCTCAACCGTAAATACACCGCTCTCACTAATCAGAGTTCTGCTCATATCTGCGTGAGGTAGCAGTTCAAGGGTATTATCAATAGTCGTCGTGAAGGTCTTTAAATTGCGATTATTAATTCCTATGAACTCTGCCGACGTTGCGAGTGCAGCTTTCATATCGGTCTCATCGTGAACTTCGACAAGCGCATCCATACCCAAACTCCAGGCGGTATAGAGGAAGTGTTTCAACATTTCTGGTGTTAAAATCCTCACAATCAACAGAACAGCATCAGCACCAAGTAGACGTGATTCATAGATTTGATACTCATCAATAATGAAATCCTTACGCAAAAGCGGAATTTTAATCTCGCTGCGAACTTTAATAAAGTCCTCGTTGCTGCCGAGGAAGTGCGGGTCAGTATGAACGGACAGCATTGAAGCGCCATTATCTTCGTAGATGTGAGCAAGCTCCAACACTGAATGGGTAGCGTTGAGTCTGCCCTTGGCTGGTGATTGAAGTTTACATTCGGCAATCAGTGACCAAGAATCTTTCTTAATAGTCTGTGACATTCTGAAATGTCCGCAGCTCAACTTGGATTTAACTTCATTGAGCGATAGTTTAGACTTTGCTTCAGTGACTATCTGTCGCTTATTCTCAACAATCTCTGCAAGTATATTTGCCATAGTTTAACTTCCTATCTGAGTTCGATTAAATCTGTACATTGCTGATGGGTGCTTTTGTGAAGATCGGGTCTTGCACCTTGTTAGCTGCAAATGCCTTTGCTCTGTCGATACAGGTGGCACACTTGCCGCAAGGTTTCTGTCCGCCTTCATAACAGCTCCAAGTCAAATGATAGGGAACACTTATATCAAGACCGGTTCGGACAACCTCTGTTTTGTTCTTGTCTATGAATGGCGCAATTAGGCGAATACGTCCGTACGTACCAATGGAGATTGCGGAATCCATAGCATTGACAAATGATGCACTACAATCGGCATAGGCACTGACGACCGCATCATCTTTGTGAACGCCGATGTAAAGTTCAATCTCTTCATTGCCATAGAGACTATCGGCGAAACTTGCTGCCACAGACAACATCAGGCCATTTCTGAAAGGTACATAAGTAGCAATCTTGTTAGAGCCACTCTCCTTCATCTGTTCAGCATAGCTTGCTTCTACAACTTTCTGCCTGGAATTTCTGAGTAATGCGGAATCAGAATACTTGAATACACTTTCTACATCAAGTTCATAATGAGACACACCATAGTATCTTGCCACCATCTTGGCACAGTCAAGCTCTTTGACATGCTTCTGACCGTAATGAATCATCACCGTAGAAACTCTATCACTTCCATACTTGTCTACTGCAATGCCCAGACAAGTGGTAGAATCAACACCACCGCTGGATAATATTACTGCTTTCATATTCTAAACCTCCTCAATTAACCCTTTTAAATATATCCTTGAGTTGAACGACAAAATCATCATAGAGTGATACTTTAATCTCGAATTTGGCAGCAGCTTTCCTATCTTCAGAAAGTTTATTCCATTCTCTATCGGAGTAAATCGAATAGACATTATCTAATAACAATCTATCATCTTTACGAATATAAACTTCAACCGACTTGGTTTCCGGAGTCACAATCCAGTATTCCTTGACACCGTACTTCTCATAAGCAAAGAACTTCTCAGCTCTGTCTTTGCGTGCTGTTGATTTAGAAAGAATCTCAACAACTAAATCGGGCGTGCCGTGAATGCCATCATCTTCGATAATATCGGGATCACAAACAATTATCACATCAGGCACAAAGTTGTTGTCATCATCAAAGAAGACATCAGTTTCATTGAATGGTACACATCTTTTACCGTTGAGATAGTTATAAAAGGCGGCAAAAATATTACCTTCAACTTTCATGTGATTAGTATTTGGACGAGACATCATATAGACTTGACCATTGATAAGCTCATAATCCTCATGGTCATTTGTCATTGCATAAGCAACATCACTCATCGTAATAACACCTCACTTGACGCGTTTGAATATATCCTTG
>JAFVEZ010000044.1 GCA_017475745.1 Selenomonadaceae bacterium | reverse complement strand
GGTCTTGTCTTGCCTGTTGAGGGATTTCTGCAGACTCTAAGAGATTTGACAGTTAAATACGGCGCCTTGTTGATTTTTGACGAGGTTATGTGCGGTTTTAGATGTGCACTTGGCGGTGCTCAAGAACTTTACAACATCAAGCCGGATTTGACTTGTCTTGGCAAGATTATCGGCGGCGGACTGCCATGTGCGGCTTATGGCGGTCGTGAGGATATTATGAGGCAAATTTCACCTGACGGCAAAGTCTATCAAGCTGGAACTTTGAGCGGCAATCCTCTTGCAATGACGGCTGGAATTGAGACTTTGAGCATTTTGATTGAAGACGCCGATTTCACAAACAAAATCACAGCCAAGACTTCCAAACTCATTGAGGGTCTAAAGTCTAAGGCTGCGATGTTCAATGTCAATATTCAAGCTCAACAGGCAGGCTCTATGTTCGGCTTCTTCTTCAGTGACAAGCCTGTCAAAAATTACGATAACGCTGTCGCTGCCGATCAATCGAAGTTTAAAACTTACTTCATCGCGATGTTGGAGCAGGGCATTTATCTGGCGCCTTCACAGTTTGAGACGAGTTTCATGTCGAGCGCTCATAGTGATGAGGACATTGACAAGACCATCGCCGCTGCCGAAAACGCCTTCAAACTCTGTGTCGATTGATGAGTAACAGCAGAAGATTAACGGTGCTCGTGATTTTCGGCGTTGCAGTGATTGTCGCATTTGTCAGTAGCTTGATGAATGGCTCGGTTGATATTTCGCCGCTGCAAGTTTTGAGCGCTCTTGGCATTGGCAATGAAGCGATTGATGAGACGAGGCAGCAGATACTTCAAAATATTCGTCTGCCACGCACGATAGTTGCCATGCTCGTTGGTGTCAACTTGTCACTGTCTGGTGCAATTCTTCAAGCGGTGATGAAAAATCCTCTTGCCGATCCGCATATCATTGGCATTTCATCAGGCGCGGGCTTGTTTGGTATATTCGTCATGCTCGTCAAAGGTGACGCAGGTGCCTTGGTGACGCCGGCAGCGTTTGTCGGTGCTTTGGGTGCTGCACTGTTGATATATATCTTGGCTTGGAAAGACGGTTTGCGCCCGATTCGAGTGATTTTAGCGGGCGTGGCGGTGAGTGCCTTTCTCGGCGCAGGTATCTCTGCAATGCTGATATTCTACAGTGACAAAGTACACAGCGCTCTATTGTGGATGGTCGGCGGGCTCTCCGCACGTTCTTGGAATCACGTCGCGATTTTGTACCCTTATACGATTATCGGATCAGTGCTGACATTACTCGGTGCGCGTCATTTGAATATTTTACAGCTTGGAGACGAAACGGCAAAAGGCTTGGGACTTCACGTCGACTTGGTGAGGTCACTTCTCACAGCGATTGCGGCACTTTTGGCGGCGAGTGCAGTCTGCGTTGTTGGTCTGCTTGGATTTGTTGGATTGATAATTCCTCACACGGCCAGGCTTCTGATCGGCTCCGATTACAGATTTTTACTTCCGGCGTCGGCTCTGTTGGGTGCGGCAGTCTTGACAATCAGCGACACCTTCGCGCGTACAATGTTTGCTCCAACGGAATTGCCGGTTGGTATTCTGATGGCGATATTGGGCGCGCCGTTCTTCCTGTTCCTCTTGAGACGAGAACTTTAACGAAGAGCAGCAGCCAAATCTTCAGCCGTCATAATGCCTTCAGGCAGATTAAATCCTCTCTTGCGAAGACGATAAGTCATCTCTGCGGCAATCGGTACATCGAGACCGATTTTTTTTATGCCTTCAACATCAGTGAAAACTTCCCTAGGTGTACCAACTTTAACAACTTTACCGCTTTCCATTACAACTACCCTATCCGCTTCCACTGCTTCTTCCATGAAGTGAGTAATGTATATTATTGTGAAACCATTGGCGTGAAGCTTTTTTACAACTGCAAGTACTTCAGCACGGCCTTGAGGATCAAGCATTGCCGTTGGCTCATCAAATACAATACATTTAGTATTCATTGCAAGCGCTCCAGCAATGGCAATCCTCTGCTTCTGGCCGCCGCTGAGTTTATGAGGTGCAAAGTCCTTAAAGTCAATCATACCAACGGCGTCAAGAGACAAATCCACACGCCGCCGAATGTCCTCGGCAGGTATACCCAAGTTCTCCGCTCCAAAGGCTATATCGTCCTCAACGAGTGCGGCAATGAGTTGATTGTCTGGATTTTGAAAGACCATTCCAACCTTTGAACGAATCTTCCATAAATCAGACTCATTTGAAGTATCCATACCCTCAACGCTAACTTTGCCATTCGTCGGAAGTAGCAGAGCATTGAAGTGCTTGGCAAGAGTGGACTTTCCAGAGCCATTGGTACCGATAATTGCGACGAACTCACCCTCATCAATGTCAAGATTGATGTCCTCTATAGCCGCCACATTCTCATGATAACAGTACCTCACTTTTCTGACGCTTATGAAACTCACAGCACTATCTCCTTGTTACTTGACCCTTGACCCTAAATTGGCGGCATTGAAGATGTAGGAGATAAACGCGGCATTGTGTCCAAATATCGGCGTCAGCTTCTCACGAACGAGGACATCAATCAAATATACAGGATATTTTTCGTAAACTTCCTCGAAATATTCCAAATGCTCGCGAATAAAGAAATCTATCACCATATATCTATATTCGAGATTATCTTCCTCGTTGAAAAACGACACCTTGCTCATAAACTCATCAAATACTTTTGTACCCTCAATGAGTACTTCCAAATACATTTTGATGAGCTGCTCCGCCGTGACATTGCGGTGTTGAATTGAGCCTTGCCTGTAACGATACATGTAAAAGACATTAGGAATCCTCACATACTTCTTAGCAAGACATAGCGCTTTAAAGCAGAAGGGCATATCTTCAGAATAAGTAATAGTGGCAAATTCAATCTTGTTAGTAATGAGGAAATCACGGCGGAAGAACTTATTCCAACAAGACCATATAACGCCCTTATTTGAGAAGATCTTTATTCTCTCGGATAAGTTATCGCTTATCGCTACAGTTTCCTTGACAGGCAAATAATCTTCCCAGGAATCAAGCTCTATTTCTGTGTCAGCGGTGAACTCTTCACTTTTATCCTTTGTAGTAATAAATCTATTAGCATGAAGTACATCGGCTTGGGTCTTCTCAGCAATATTAAACAACTCTTCAAGGGCAGTATCAATGAACATATCATCACTATCAAGGAAGATGATATACTTGCCCTTTGCCTGCTTCAGACCTTTATTGCGCGGAATACCGGGCGACCCGTTATTCTTCTTGAGTTTAATGAGTTGGAGCCTGCCTTCAAACGTAGAAGCCAAGCTTTCAACGATCGCAACAGAATTGTCAGTGCTGCAATCGTCAATAACTATAACCTCATAATCCTTAAAAGTCTGCCCTGCAACACTCTCCAAGCATTGAGTTATATACTTCTTAGTATTGTACATCGGAATAATAACTGATACAGCGGGTGATTTAGATTTATCCATTACTTTATACCTCTTCTATTTGTTGACTGAATTGTAGCAAATCGAATTGACTTCTGTCAATATATTCAATGACAAAAGCCGCCCGACAAATTGCCGAACGGCTTGATTTATCTATATCATGACTATATCTGTCTAAATGTTAGATTAGAGCTGCGGACCTGCCGGAACAAGTGCCTTACCAGCGTCGTTGTATTCATACTTCTTGAAGTTCTTAATGAAACGGCCCGCGAGGTCTTCAGCCTTCTTCTGCCACTCGCTTGCATCGGCGTAGGTATCTTTAGGATCGAGAATGTTGGTTGCAACGCCTTCCAGCTCAGTCGGTACTTCAAGATTGAAGATAGGAATCTTCTTGGTAGGAGCCTTGAGGATAGCGCCACCGAGGATCGCATCAATGATACCGCGGGTATCTTTAATGGAGATACGCTTGCCGGTGCCGTTCCAGCCGGTGTTGACGAGGTAAGCCTTCGCGCCGCTCTTCTCCATGCGCTTGACAAGCTCTTCAGCATACTTGGTTGGGTGAAGTTCAAGGAAAGCTTGACCAAAGCAAGCGGAGAATGTAGGAGTAGGCTCAGTGATTCCGCGCTCAGTGCCAGCAAGTTTGGCAGTGAAGCCGCTGAGGAAGTAGTACTTGGTCTGCTCAGGAGTAAGGATAGAGACCGGTGGAAGAACGCCGAAAGCATCAGCGCTAAGGAAGATAACACTCTTTGCAGCAGGGCCGTGGCTGTCCGGACGGACAATCTTCTTAATGTGATAGATTGGATAACTTACGCGGGTATTCTCGGTGACTGATTTATCGGCAAAGTCGATCTTGCCGTCTTTGTCAACGGTGACATTCTCAAGGAGAGCATCACGAGTGATTGCACCATAGATGTCAGGCTCGGCAACAGGATCAAGGTTGATAACCTTAGCATAGCAGCCGCCCTCAAAGTTGAAGACGCCCTGGTCGTCCCAGCCGTGCTCGTCATCGCCAATGAGAAGGCGCTTCGGATCGGTGGAGAGGGTAGTCTTACCAGTGCCGGAGAGACCGAAGAAGATCGCAGTGTTCTCGCCATTCATGTCAGTATTGGCGGAGCAGTGCATGGCAGCAATGCCCTTGAGTGGCAGGAAGTAGTTCATCATTGAGAACATACCCTTCTTCATTTCGCCGCCGTACCAAGTGTTGATGATGACCTGCTCTTTGCTGGTGACATTGAAGACAACCGCTGTAGTGCTATTGAGACCAAGTTCCTTGAAGTTCTCAACCTTTGCCTTGGAAGCATTGTAGACAACGAAATCTGGCTCTTGATCGAATTCTTCTTGAGTCTTCGGACGAATAAACATATTAGTGACGAAGTGAGCCTGCCAGGCAACTTCCATAATGAAGCGAATCTTCATGCGGGTATCTTTATGAGTGCCGCAGAAACCGTCAACGACATAGAGCTTCTTGTTGGAAAGTTCCTTTACTGCAAGCTTCTTGAGTTCTGCCCAAGCTGCTTCAGTAACAGGCTTGTTGTCGTTCTTGTACTCATCGGAAGTCCACCAAATAGTGTCGTGTGAATTCTTGTCATCAACAATAAACTTATCTTTAGGTGAGCGACCGGTAAATTCACCTGTCATAACATTGATGGCGCCAAGTTCCGTCTCCTGACCCTTGTCGAAGCCTGTCAGTGAAGGATCCATCTCATGGTTGAAGAGCACCTCATAGGTAGGATTGTAAAATACCTCTGTAGTGCCAGTGATACCATATTTAGTAAGATCCATTTGTGCCATAAAATCAGTCTCCTTTGAACAAAGTATATTTAGAATTGTTAGAAATTAATTGTAGTTTAATCCATTTTTACCCTTTTGTCAAGGAGATGATGACGCAATTCTACAGGCATTTCATAAAATGTTTTTATTACTTCTTCACAGTAACGGGAATACCACAGACTACCAAATAAACTTCGGCAGCTTCAGCGGCAATCATTTGATTAGCAATACCGGCACAATCTCTAAAAACTCTTGCAAGTTTATTCTCTGGCACAATACCTGCGCCAACTTCGTTAGTGACAAATATGATTGTGCCACTGATTCTCTTTGCTGCTTTTATCAACTTATTGATTATATTTTTGAGTTCAGCATTTATGCTGTCGATGTCATCTAAAGATTCGTAAGCACAGAGAAAATTGCTGATATAAATCGTCATACAATCAAAAAGAATTACATCAGCAATTTTGTTGGACTCTTCTATTGCCTTTTCGGCTTCAAATGGTGCTTCAAATGTCACCCAAGTTTTATTTCGCCTTGCTTGGTGCAATTTAACACGCTGTGCCATTTCGTCGTCGAATATCTGCGCGGTTGCAATATATGCCTTATTGTTATTTGTTAGGTCCAAAGCTAACTTTTCGGCAAAAGTACTCTTGCCGCTTCTAGCTCCACCTGTTACTAAAATTATCTTACTCATCATCATAAGCTATCTTTTACCGTAATTTCTTCTCACTTCACCGGATTAATCAATCCACTCAAATACATCTTCAACCTTAACAATCAAATCATCAAAGATTGATACTTTTACTTCAAATTTAGCTTCTTCCTTCTGTCTAGTTGTAAGTTGACTCCATTCTTTTTCGGTATAAATCTGATATACATTGTCAAGTTTGTATTTACCGTCAATGAGATGATAAACGTCTATACTCTTTTGAATAGGATCAATCGTCCAGTATTCACTGACACCGTGTTTCTCGTAGATATCTTTTTTCTCGCCAATATCGTACTTTCTGGTTGACTTCGAGAGAACCTCAGCGACAAAATCCGGCACAACGTGTATAGTGTCAATGTTACTCAGGACGGTATAATTTTTAATGACCTTAACATCTGGCATATAGACTTCACCATCCTCAAGGTGAACATCAAGACTGTCAGTGAAGACTCTACCATTTTTATGCTCTTTGAAGTAATTTTTAAAAATCCAATACAAATTTCCGATAACGGTGTTGTGTCCGATAGTTCCACTTGGTGACATAATTTCCTTACCTCCAATAATCTCATAGTGCGGTTCTTCAAACTGATAATCATAAGACAAGTTACTCATGGTAATTCCTCCTATTATAGTTTTGACAACTCTCAACGAAATGTCTTGCAGCTTCAACGCAGCCTGCAAAGTGAATGTGAAGATAAGATGCAACAATATTATCACTCACAAAGCCTGCATGATAATTGCTATTATTACGTATTCTAACACAGTTGAAGGCATTTTGTCCATTAATATTGACTTCATTTGAGAAGTGGAACTCATGAGCGTGGAATATATCGCCTGCTTTGCCAAGAATACAATCATTGAGTAATTCGGCTTCAACATAACCAACCATTTGCAATTTGTCATTCATTTTGGCAGAGTTGTCAATAATGCCGGCCATCTTATGAACCTTGCCCTCAAAGTCAATCAACTCATTCATTAGATACATATAACCGCCACACTCGGCAAAGATAGGAAGACCACTCTGGGCAATCTCTTTGATTGATTCACGCATTGAAATGTTAGCTTCAAGTTGTGCAGCGAACATCTCTGGAAAACCACCACCGATTATGAGACCATCAGCCTTTGGCATGCTCTCATCATTCAGCGGACTAAAGGTGACAATCTCCGCACCCAGTCGCTCTAACACCCTCAAGCTCTCCGGATAGTAGAAGTTGAAGGCCGCATCTTTGGCTACCGCTATCTTGGTTCGTAACTTAAGACTCTTGCTACTTTCAGTGTAACTGAAGTGTAAAGTAGAAGCACTATTGGCAATCTCAATCAAATCATCAATCTTAACTTGATCATTAATCGCTTTACTGATATTTTCGATTAACTGTTTGGAATCGTTCTCAGTCGTCGGCAAGAGTCCCAAATGACGTTCCGGTGTTATGAGATTGTTGTCGCGTTTAATTGCACCAAGACACTTTATGCCAAGCTCATTCAATGCGGATTCAATGATATTTTTATGATTGTCAGAGCCTATTCTATTCAGAATAACACCAGCAAGATTAACATCTTTATCATATTCACGAAAGCCCAAGGCAATAGCTGCAGCCGAAGTGCCCATACTCTTTGCGTCAATAACTAAAATAATTGGCGCGTTGAGGAGCTTGGCAATCTCCGCTGTTGAGCTTATGCCATTCTTACCGCCATCATATAGTCCCATGACACCTTCAATGATTGCTATATCGGTATCTTGAGAAGTTTGAGTAAATATCTCCTGTAACTTATCTTTGGTGAGAAGCCAAGAATCCAAATTGTGTGCAGGACGACCAGAAGCCAATGAGTGATAACCTGGATCAATATAATCTGGTCCGATTTTATAAGATTGAACTTTCAAGCCACACTTCTTGAGCGCTGCAATGATACCAGTTGTAATAGTCGTCTTGCCGCTGCCGCTCTGTGTGGCTGCAATGACAAGCCTTGGGATTTTGAGTTGCATAAAGTTCACCTCGTCAATTTAATGCAAATAAAAAGCTCCAAAATCGGAGCCTGAATGTTTTCAAACATCATCAGAAGCGGAGAGAGGTTTTCAACTTCTTGAGATCAATATCCGTAACTGTTCCTGGATTTTTACGAAGATAATTTTGATGCTCTTCCTCAGCGGCAGTAAATTTCTTCAAGCGTGCTGCTCTCGCCAAACATTTTCTGGCGAATTTAGGATTGCTGTTTGGATCATTTATCGTAAGACCAACACAAGAAACCGCTGGCTGCTTGCCACGGTTGGCAATGAAGTTTAAATGCAGTTCCACCTGCGGTTCATCTTCACCGCTGGTATAGTAAACACCTGTCTGTTGAGTGTAAGGATCAACAACAGCAAAGAGGATATCCATCAACATTGAAAGGTCCATCTTCTTTGGATTAAACTCAACTTCAATGCCGGTTGATTCAGTGTTGTCCGAAGCTTCGATGTAACCCGTTAAAGTATTCACGACGCCTGGGACTTCGCTGAAAACCTCTTGCAATTCATGGAAGTCACCGCCACTGAAGTATATCTTCTTGGTGTACATATCAATACCTCACAATGCAGATTAAATTTTGAACTGACCGATAGCAGTTTGCATTTCTGTTGCAAGGTTGGCAAGAGCTTGCGAAGCGGCAGCAATCTCTTCATTAGAAGCAGATTGCGTCTCTGTAGCGGAGGAGATAGCCTGTGTTCTCTCGTCGGTTGCATGACTTGCCTTGTCGATTGATTCCGTTGCCGCAACGATTTTAACTGCACCATCTGAAACGGTTTTTACGGAATTATTAATACCTGTGATTTCCTCTTTGATGCCGTCAACCATCTTCATGATCTCTTGGAATTGAATACCGACTTCACGGATTGCCTCGGTGCCTGCCTTAACGTCTTCAGTACCGCTCTTCATTGATACAACAGCTTCTTCCGTTGCTGTTTGGATACTCTCAATGCGTGAGCGAATCTGTTCTGCCGATTCTTGAGAAGCAGTGGCAAGTTTGCGGACTTCCTCAGATACAACTGCAAATCCGCGGCCGTGCTCACCGGCACGAGCTGCCTCAATCGCTGCGTTGAGTGCAAGTAGATTAGTCTGATCTGCAATACCCGCAATCGCTTCAACAATCTGCCCAATTTGTTTGGAGTTCTCACCAAGGCGCTCAACAACCTCAGCACTTGCCAAGACGCTCTTCTCAATACTGCTCATCTTGGAGACAGCTTCTTGCATTAAATTCTCACCGGTCTTGGCGGCGGCGGCAGTCTTTTCGGAAGTTGCAGCAACATTTGTCGCCTTATCCGCCACGATTTGAATATCATCAGAGAACTACTCCGATACTATTCTTGGCGCCTTCAATATCCTGCATTTGTTGATTTATATCGTTGCCAACCTCAGCGACGGTTTCTGCGACGTGAACGGCGGCATCAGCGGACTGGTGAGCACTCGCAGTCAACTCTTCACTTGCGGCGGCTACTTGCTCTGCCGTAGTTGCCATCTTAGTTATGAGATTACGAAGACTTTTACTCATGTCATTAAACGCCGAAATGAGACTGCCGACCTCATCAGCAGACATTACTGCAAGCGGCTCCAAGCGAAGATTGCCCTTTGCAAGTTCTTTAGCATGACCTTCAAGCGCAGATAATGGACTAATGATAGATGTTGCTGTTCTTCCGCAAACGACAAAAGCAAGTATCAGTCCAAACAAAGTCAAGCCACCAAATATCCAGCGGAGTTTATATGCAGGTGCAAAGACTATATCTGACGGCACATCAAGAGCAACTATCCAGCCGGTCGACGGAACGGTTACATAAGCAAAAACCTCATCGCCATACTTGCCCTCAAGCTCAAAGAAGCCTTTACCATTGCTGATCATTTCGCTCAAATGATTGCCGATACCGGGTAAATCTTTGACGTTGGACTGAACTGCGCTTTCTCCAGTAGTAGCTAAGAGGATACCGTTTTTATCAAAGATGAAACTAGTTCCCTCACCGTGATAGGTAAGTTCTCTTGCACGATCCTCAACAACGCTTAAGGCAATATCATTACAAATAGCACCGACAAATTGCCCATTAGCCTTGATTGGTGCGCCGGCAGAAACAACTAACTTTTTAGTAAAAGTGTCGATGTAAGCTTCAGTAAAAATCAAACCGTCTGCTGCTTTTGCGGCTTGATACCAAGGACGCTGACGAGGATCTCTGGTGCCTGTGACATCACCGGCATTGTAGCCCGCGAAGTAACCATCTTCAAGACCAACAGTAATCTCTAAAATGTCCTTGTCGGTCTTGGCTATGGCTAAATTGTCGCGTTGTTTCATTCGGGCAAAATCGCCATTAAAAGCTGTCATAAGATTTGCTTCATGTTCAGCCGAAGAACCCTTCTCTTTGAGCCAGCCGTTGAGGTTATTGCCCTGTGATTCAACCGCCGCAACAAGTTCACCTTCAACACTAGTTGCAAGATTGTTGTAGGCATTTATATAGCCAACGATTGAGACAATGGCAAGCAATAATCCCATAAGACCCGTTAAGATAACAAACTTCTGCTTTAATGTCATGTTCATAATATTTCTGCTGCTCATATACTTTGGCAGAGAAAGCAACAGTTTTTTCACCTCTCATTCCTTTTTAAACTGATTTTTACTTCAGCTCTGCCATATTTTGAACTTTGACTAAAATATTACAGAAATTTTTATAAATGTCAACAAAAAGATGAAATTTTCAGTAAAAATATTTGATACTCAGATTACTGCTGTTACAAAGCTGAATTTAAAAATCAGGATTGCTTTTCAGTGATATTAGAGCAGCAATGCGACCGGTCTCAGGCTTTCCAGCGGTTCTTGCAGCACGATAAGAGAAATACCAAGCAGATTTGCAGCAAGTACACTCTCTTGCAACGTCGATATTGTCCTCACTCATTCCGGATTCAATCAACTGAATCAGATTAGCCTGCCAAAGATCAATAAAAATCTTTCCGTTTCGTTTGATGATTAACTTATCAGCATGACGAGGAAAGGCTTTTTCACATGCTTCGACGACATTCTCACCGACTTCATAGCAGCATGATCCTATTGATGGCGCGATACCTGCAAGACATTTTGCCGGATCGGTACCAAATTCGTCAGTCATTGCCATTAACGTCTTTGCTGCAATCTTCAACATAGTACCTTTCCAACCGGCGTGAGCAATGCCAATAGCGGCATTGTCGACATCAACAAAGAGGATTGGAACACAATCAGCAAAGCACAACATTAACGGCAGATCAGGCGTGTTAGTTATGAGCGCGTCAGTCTCTTTGATTGCGTCATCATAGTTGAGAAAACCTCGACCTTTGTGAGATTCGTCAACCTTCAAAACTCTGTCACCGTGTACTTGATTGGGCGTCACAATATCTTCGGCGTTCAAATCCAAAGAAGCGGCGAAGCGTTTGCGATTAATCAAAACATCTTGAGGATTGTCACCAACGTGAAGAGCGAGATTGAGACTATCAAATGGCGGTTTACTAACACCACCTAACTTTGTCGAAATGGCATGTTGCACAATATCCTCCGGAAATGAAGAGAATCTGCCAAGCCAAAAATTTTGTCTGCTCTGTCTTAAATAATAACTCATAATATTTTATGCTCCTTCTTCAGATTGCGTAATTCACTTTGCTCTTTACGCCATTGGGCTATCTTTGCATGATTGCCCGATAATAGAACTTCCGGCACTAAACGACCCTCAAAATCGCGCGGCTTGGTATATTGAGGATAGCCGGCACCACCGTCGTAGAATGAGTCAGTTTTGGCTGATTCGTCAGAACCCAAAACATCAGGCAACATTCTTGCAACGGCGTCGATAATCACCATTGCTGGAAGCTCACCACCTGTCAAAACATACTCACCGATTGAAATCGCTTCATCAGCTAATTCATAGATTCTTTCGTCAAAACCCTCATAGTGACCACAAATGAATATCAACTGATCGTATGTCGAAAGCTCTTTGGCCTTAGCTTGAGTGAACTGCTCACCGATTGGATCCATAATCAAAATATGGCGCTGTTCGGGTGGTAGAGAGGTCTCAAGTACTGAACGAACTGCACGAAACATTGGCTCCGGTTTCAGCACCATGCCACTGCCGCCGCCAAAAGGTGTATCGTCAACCTGCTTGTGCTTATCAAAGGCGAAGTCTCTAAGTTGAGTAAACCTTATATCAAGAATATTCTTTTCACGAGCACGTTTAATAATGCTGTCTTCAAGTGGTGCAAACATATTTGGAAACAAAGTGATTATATCAATTCGCATAAATTTACCTCTAAGGCAATTACATTTTCTTCTGGAAGTAGTATAACAGTTCATATTTGAATAGTCAATCAAGTAAAAAATTGTATCCGATCTATCTAATTTTAATTTCACGTTGAAGACCAGCAATGTATTTATCATCATTAGAACGTAGAAATATTTCAATGTTGCCGTGAATATTATTTGAACCCAAAACATACAAAGCAACTTTATTTGCAATGGGAAGATTAATATCAAGCGATTGACCAGCTCTAATAGTAGGTACATCAACAGAAAATTTGTCATTTCTGCCTTTACCACTCTTGCCAAGAGATACATTAAGGTGAGAATTTATAATATCGGAATTGGTATGATTTTGGATTCTAAGCAAGGCAGTCCAATTTGAAGGAAATAAGAAATCGCCTTTATCATTGCGTTGCCAGTTTTGATAGTTGTCTGTACCGGAAATGTAAATATATCCAGCGGTGGAGTGAGTGCTGCTATTCTCAGACAACTTGCCGTTGATGAAAAGCAATAGTTGAGGATATTCAGCGGGTACATAGTCAAGTTTTTTGGTTAAATTTGACGAACTGGCAGGTATTGGCTCGATTGAAATATCATTAAAAATCGGTAAAGTATCAAAGTTTTGAGAATTAGTAAAGTCGATTAATTGCTTGGTAATTTCTTCATTTAATGTTGACGACGGCTCAAAATTTGGTGTTTTAGAATTAATATCAGCCTTATCCTCTTGTTGAGAGGGTTGCTTGATGGTCAAGTTTTCTGAACCAGATTTTACAGGTGCTTTTTCCTCTGAAGTCTCAAAATGAATGAGTTGAGGCAATACAACTAAAGCAGAAACTATTGCGCCAATCAAAGTAAATCGCTTGATCAGCCAAGATTTGCGTGTACGTTTGATTCCTTGCACCAATTCAGGAATAGATTGATAACGCCGAGCAGGATTTAAGTCAGTACAACGCTCCAAAATCTCACTCAACCAGCCGTGATAGTCTTTGCCGAGTAACTCTTTAATGGTGACTCCAAGAGCGTGAATATCCGTACGAGGATCACTTTGACCGACATCAAAAAGACCGAATTGCTCAGGTGCAGCATAACCGCGGGTGCCAAGGAACTCAGTATCAGCAAGACTGTCCGGCTTGAAAATGCGGGCAATACCAAAATCAATGAGTTTGACGGTATGATCTTTGGTCAGCATTATGTTTGAGGGTTTGATGTCGCGATTGATGATGTTGAGTTGATGAAGAGACTCAAGGCAATCACAAAGTTGTAGGAGAATATTTAAAACAAATTTCTCATTGAAAATAGAACTTTGATAATCGAGTAATTCCTCAAGAGACTGTCCGTCGATGTGTTCCTCAATGATGATGAGCTTGCCGTCACGCTCAAACAAGCGATAAATCTGAGGAATATGAGGATTGTTGCTGTCTTTGAGTATTTTGTACAGGTCAAGAGAGCGCAGATCGCGCTGTTTCATAGCACAGAGGCGTTTAGCGTGTTTGTCATATACAAGAGCAATGAAACTTTTCTCAGTATCTTTGATTAAATCAACAAGCTCGTATGTGTCGCCAAGATATTTATCAAATGCAGCCATAATGTCCTCACAGGTTGTCAAATTTGCAATTTTATTATATCATAGATGCGTTGGAGGTGAGATGATGATTTTTGATTTCATGAAGCCGAAGGTCAAGAAAAGCACGACAGAATTATTCACAGAGCTGAAAGAGGATAGGGATATAGAGGGCTATCTCAACCGCAATCAAGATGAGTTTATGGTGCCGTTGAATGAGTATTTGACAAATTTGCTGAAAGAGAAGAATCTGCTCAAAAAAGACGTGGTGAGAGAATCGGGATTGAATAGAGAATATGCTTATCATCTTTTTGCCGGAACAAAAGACAAGCCCTCGCGACAGAAAGTATTGGCAATCGGTGTCGCAATGGGCTTGAATTTAGAAGAAATGCAGTATTTGTTAAAGTACGCGAAACTGAATATCTTGTATCCGCGCAATCAGTGGGATTCGGTGATAATCTCAGCAATAGAGCAACAACTGAACGTAATTGAGACTAACGACTTGTTGCACCAATTAGGTGAGTCGTTGCTGCTGGAATGATTTTTATCCTAAACAATCATTCTGACTAAATTGTCTTAGAAGAGCGTTAGTTTGAGGAACATCTAAGCGCTGATGAATGGCAGAGATGATAATAGAATCAGCAGGAGAACGAGGGCAGAGTTGACAATGCCGAGAATGTTGCAGTAGTGCTTGAGTTTCGTCAAGATTGAGATTCATGGCATTTGCAAAAGTCAAGACTTTGTTGCGTGAAGGATTTTGCTTCGTGCCAGAAAAAATGTGATAGGCGTAGCGTCTTTCAATATGAGATTGACGAATCACGTCAACTTTGGTCAATCCCTTATACTCAGTAATTAATTGCAAATATTGATGAAAAGGAATCAAAAATTCATTTTGGTTCAAATGAAGATAATCAACGATTTCAATATTTTTAAGTTCTTCAAATAATGTGAGCGTTCTTTTGATATAAGGATTAATCATAATTTCACCTGCTCATGAAAGTTTACTCACGAAGGCGAGCCTTATTCATCAATGTCAACAGCCTTTGTTCTTCAGCTAAACTCAATTTTTCTTTTAATTCTCCTTTCTCTTTTCCAGCCTCATAATCTAAGAATTTTAAAGCCAGTTCATGTGCCTCAAGTATTTCACCTGCAGTCAAACCATCTATACGAAATTCTCCAAAAATCTTTGGATTGAGAAACCAGTCTATTCTTTCCCGTATTTCTGGATTTTTCCAGCTAAGCAGTGATGTATCTTCTTTAGGTTGTTCATTTTTTGATTGAATGAATACATAATGAAGTATCGCTATAGGAATGGTTGCCCAACCTAATATTGCAGCCCAAATAAATCTGTCTAAAGTATAATCTCCTGTATTGCCATAGACTTCAGCCCGCACACCCATTATATGATACTTCAGATAATAATTTGCTTGGTCTCCGGCGTAAGCATACACCAGAACGAAGATGATAAACAAGAAATCCATTTTTACACCACTCCCACAATTAATCTTCTTCAAACAATAATATTTCTTCCTCCTGTTAAAAACCATTTCTTATGGCATAATCTATGAACAATAACAATGCCCATGAAATTATAACCAATCCCATAAATGCTTTTTTACATCTCTCGTACTTATTTTCTCTATTAACGCCAATAACACCCAAAATTCCATAACAAATAAAGAAGAGTATGGTATTGCCTATGATATTTCCTATTATGTTCCAAATGGCATCAACAAAATCCAAATTTTGTTCTACCAATACCTGAGAAATAAATTCGGAAACAAATAATCCCAAAAACCACCAAAAACTAATATCTACTGACGTTGTTTGTGTTTCTGTGTCATCATTTGAAACTAATTGTTTTTTAGCATATTCCGTAAAAAGATAAATAGTAATAGCAGTTGTCAATACTATGCTAACACAAGTAAAGAAATTTAAACCTGCAAAGGAACTTAAACCTTTTAACATTACACCCATAATATAAAATTCCTCCTATCAATGAGTGATTCATTCATTGTGATTATTTTAGCAAATTAAATTTCACTTTTGGTGTCCCGACAGACTACAGAATCAAAAAAATCAGAGAAACCGTAAAAGATTCTCTGAAAGTATAGCGAATAGGCTGAATAATGCCTGTGGAGATTATGTAAACACTTTGTACAACAGCCAAATGATCATAGCTATAATCCCAATGAGGAAAAGTACAATTCCAGCGATTTTGGGCAAGCAGCCATTACTGAAGAAGATCATTATCGCAACTATAAGGATTAAAAGAGGTGGACAACTGGCTATTGCCGGACGAAAGATGAACTCATCAATGAAGTCAGCAATTATCACAAGAGGAAACAAAATTAATTCTTTCATTTTTTGCAGGAAACTTGAATTTTATCAATCAATTTATGCAGTTCAGCGAGTTCCTCATCACTCAAAGCGTCATTGATCTCATCAATATCATCGTCAGTAAACAAATCCGTCATTCAAATTCATCAGCGAGTTGCAATGCTGCCTGAGAAATGCACCGCTCTTGAATGGGATTTTTATTGCCATCCACTTTCGCTAGTTCGTCACCAAGCTCATCAAGTTCTTCAGCTTTTTTGACGAGAGCATCGAGTTTATCGTATAAATCCATAAAGCACCTTTAATTCTATTTCTTAAAAAAGTTGTGCAAGTACAAACAAGAATTGCATAAGGATACTTCTTCAAATTTCAAATGAATTTACACAAACTCTGACACGCAATTTAACTCAAAAATTGAGCTTTCAAGGAATTAACCATGTCACAATAGAGTTGTTTACATTTTTCATTATTACCCAATTCGATAAATTTGAGACAAGGTTTAAGGTGATTCTGCCAAATTGACTGATAAACTTCATTTGCATTGATAAGCTGATTGATCTTATCGACAATTTTAGGAGCAATTTCATAATATTCATCAATAAGAGATTTCCCGTCAGATTGATGAATTAGCCAGTGATCGCGGAAATGTCTAAACATTGTTAGTTCATAGCAATCGTCAATTTTACCAAAGTGAGTACATACTGCCGTAGTTATGAAACAGCCTTCTTCTTTATGATCATTATTATCTTCTCGACAGCATTTAATGTACGCGTCTTTGAGCCACTGGCACCCAACAAAATGGGCTAATTTTGAAAAATTAGAACCATCTATTCTAAATTTACGATCAGGAAGATTTAGAGTTATACCTGAATTACACAATGTATTAATATCGTATCTAATCATTTCATAAAGCATTGGGGATACTTGTTCCCATGGAATGTTACCACGAAAATCTCCCCAATTCCATTGCCTTTTGAAAAGCTCTCTTATATCTTTTGCATTAACTTCACATTGCCAAACAATATTAATGCCTTTGTAATAGCTTTCTTCATACATAATGAAATATTCATTTTTTTGAAATCCCGATTGACCAAAATCTTTGGCAAAAGATACAATATTTTCATTGTTTATTGACCACAATGTCAACGGAATACCATATTCTCCCGAAAACTTTTTTTTAATATCTATTTTCATATACAGTCTCTCCTCTCTATCACTTATGACGAATACTTATGTAATAAATATATTTATCCGCCTTATTGACTGCAAAACGTAAAATACAAGGTTGACCTTTCTTGGAATTGACTGTGTACTCTATGAGTTCCATATCTTCATAATCTGTACTTGCGTAGCCGATACCATAGTAACTCGTTACATTACTGCGTGTCATAAACTTATCGTTTCTTTGCGTCGGTTCGTAATTTTTTCCCTCGATAAGTTTGCTACTGGCGGAAATACCTCTGGGAGTTGTGATATTTTCCCCACATGAAACAATCATATCTACTTTATTATTTTTTGTTGTGATTTCCATATAAGACTTATTTTCTTCCAATTCGTAAGTATAAAGCATTTCATTGTTGCCTTTATTTTCTATTTTGTAAGGTGTACCTAATTTTCCATTAACTGAATCCATATCTTCATCTATATCAATCCAACCAAGTCTTAAATCATCACTGCCTAATAATCTTCCGGGCTTAATTACACTGTTAGTTAAGCCTAATGGAATCCCTCCTCTTTTTATTCTTACTGCTCGCAGAAATTGACTTATTTCCTCGTTACTTTGTTTTCCTTCTACTGCTTCTATAATGCCCTTTTCTTGTGTAGAAATCGTACTTAGTTTATATTTTTTACCGTCAATCAATTTAACTGGCGTCTCTATACCTGGCTCATTAACCAAGCCGTCAAGATCATAATTTTTATTATCAGAAATTGTATCTTTTCGATCAGATTCTTGTTGTTCCTCGCGTTTTGGTTCTTGCTTTTTCTTTTGAACAGAATTTGTCTGATTTTGAGTTCTATACTTGTTATACTGATAATCTCGATATTCGTCTTTTAAACTCACATACAGACCAACCACAACTACAAAGGCAGCGACTCCCATTAGAATATACTTTCTCTGCTTTGCATCGCCGTTGACAAACGCATAATGCAATATCGCTAATGGAATAGTTGCCCAACCTAATATTGCAGCCCAGATAACTCTGTTTAAAGTATAATCTCCTGTATTTCCATAGATTTCAGCTCGTACTCCCATTATATGGTACTTTAAGTAGTAGTTAGCTTGATCTCCGGCGTAAACATACACTAAAATCAAAATTATAGACAAAAATTCCATTCAGTCTCTCTCCTTATCATTTAATTCAATTTCTTATATGGGTAATTGTATCAGAGTAAATTTCATTTTTGGTGTTCTGTCAGTTCACTAGAGCGTAAAAATTTAATTATCTGATTCATCTTGAAAATCTTCTTCATCATAATTATCTTCTATGCTTTCTGGCGGCAGAGTACTCCACCACATTTGCTTTTCTGTATCATTGAATGTCACCAATAGAGCAATATCAATCTGAAGTGCTTCCGCTATATCGGATAATATCACTACTGATACATTGTCATTATATTTGCCTCTCTCGATTCGACTCAATGCACTGCGGCTGATCCGTGCTCGTCTTGCTAATTCGGATTGCTTCATATCTCGCAACGTCCTGTAATACGCAATTTTTGCGCCTATTTGTTTTAATAAAATCTGCTTCTGGATTTCCATAATCTCACCTGCCGCAATTCATTTTAGCAAAATCGTTCTTGTCATTGGTATTCTCATCGGACACTTAAAAAATTTATATTTATATTATCGCACATTATCAAAATTTTTGCTTGAACCTATACACCTAAATAGACCGCATAATCACCTACTTACGAAACAATACAAATTTTGGTATGTTGCAATCGCACAAAAAAAGAGGATTGCTCTTTAGCAGTCCTCTTCTTCATTACAAAAATAAGGAGAAAGCTAATTTAAACTTCCTCCAAAACTTTAGTGTCAATGAGCATGACTTTGTTTTCAATGTCAATCTTTCTTATCACGCTCTTTAATGCCGGAATCAGAATTTCATGACCATCGTCATTTTTGGTGACAAACACATCATTACTGCCCGTCTTTAAAACTTCCGTAACGACGCCAAGTTTGTTGCCGACGAGGTCTGAGACTTCCAATCCAATTATATCAAATGTATAAAATTCACCTTCAGCGAGTGGCGCGGCTTCTGATTTATCAACCTTCATTAACTTGCCCGTAAGCTTTTGGGCACTTTCACGAGTTGTATAGTCATTAAATCGAATGACCAAGCTTTTACCAACTGGCTTGACATAATCGACCTGTAAATTTTTGCCGTCAATGTCAACACTTTTGAGGTTGTCAAAGCGATCCTCAAAGTCCGTCAATGGAATGAGTTTGAGTTCACCGTTTAAGCCGCGCACTGCGCCAATTTTACCAATAATAATTTTATTTTCCAATTCTCAATTCCTATTAACTGCGAATGGCGATGATTTTATCGTCCTCGACCAAAACTTCGACATTCATGACCTCACGCATATCATCTCCAACTTTGAGTTCAACTTGACGTTGAAGAGTACCTTGAACAATTTCTGCACCGATTGCCAATTTCTCAAGATTTTCCTGTCTGGCAAGTGATTCTGCACAGAATTGTTGGCGCCTATGCAATTCTTGACCGAAGTGTCTGCGAATCGCCGCTTCCTTCTGAGGAGTATCGCCATCTTCTTGTAATGCGCGTTCCTGTTGAAGATTAATTTGCTTCATTTCCAATTCGGCTTCGCTGATACCTCTTTTGAGATCGTCGAGGATTTTGGCCTTGAGTTTTTCCGTCAATTTTGCTTTTATAGTAACCGGCACTTGAATTTTAATACTGTCCATTAATATTCCTCACTTTCCAGCAACAAAAAAGCGGTTAGCATTTCTTAGCATAACCGCCATAATTTATTATTCGATATCAACTGAGACCTTTTTATTTTCACGTGTAGCGGTAGCTTTGACTATTGTGCGAATCGCTTTTGCAATGCGACCCTGCTTACCAATTACGCGACCCATATCTTCCTGTGCAACGTGAAGTTTAATAACGCTTCTATCTTCGTCCATTTCTTCTTCCACTTCAACAGCGTCAGGATTTGAAACTAATGCTGAAGCGATTGTTTTAACAAGTTCTTTCATGATGATTTCCTCTTTTCTTGATCTTCAATAGTATTTTATTTAGATTTTCTGGCAGCATCAATTTTTGCCATGATACCCTTCTGACTCAAAAGGGAACGCACTGTGTCAGTAGGTTGAGCACCTTTCAAAACCCAATTAATGACCTTCTCCTCGTCAACATTGACGACGGCGGGTTTTTGAAGCGGATCATAATTACCGACAATCTCAATAAAACGTCCATCTCTCGGTGAACGACTATCTGCAACAACAATACGGTAGAATGGTTTCTTCTTAGCACCCATCCTGGTAAGTCTGATTTTTACCATTCTTTCACCACCCTTCAAACAAACTCAAATAATTATAAACCACTTTTCAATAAATTACAATACCCAAATTAAGATTTTTTTATTTTATTCATTCATTTATTCATGAATGGCAATCTGCCAAGTAAATCGCCGATAGATGGCATTTTTTTGCCGCCTTTGCCTTTTTTGGACTTCTTGCCTTTAACTTTCTTGGTTTGTTGCACCTGTTGAGTTTTCATTTTTCGCATCATTTTTCTCATCTCATTGAATTGCTTAATGAGACGATTAACATCTTGGACACGAGTGCCACTTCCCATAGCAATTCTCTTTCGACGCTTTGCATCAATGATGTCAACATTTTCGCGTTCTTTAGGCGTCATTGAAAGTATAATTGCTTCCATATGTCGAACTTCTTTTCCATCGAGGTCAAGATCAACGCCGCCGAGTTTCTTTTTGAGACTGTTCAAACCTGGTATCATGCCCAAGATATCATTCAAGGAACCGAGTTTCTTGACTTGTTGGAGCTGTTCCAGGAAATCAGCCAATGTAAATTCCTCATTTTTGATTTTCTTGACCATTTTCTCGGCGGTCTTGGCGTCCATTGTAGATTGCGCTTTTTCAATGAGTGAGAGTACATCTCCCATGCCAAGGATACGAGAAGCCATTCTATCAGGGTGAAATACTTCGAGAGGTTCTAACTTTTCACCCATACCGACAAATTTAATCGGGCAGCCAGTTGCAGCCTTAACAGAAAGAGCTGCACCACCTCTTGCATCGCCGTCTAACTTGGTAAGGACAATACCATTGACTTCAAGTGTGTCATGGAAAGTTTGAGCGACATTGACAGCTTCTTGACCAAGCATTGAGTCAATGACAAGGAGTATCTCATGTGGATTGACTTTAGCCTTAATGTCTTTGAGTTCCTGCATCAACTTTTCGTCAATTTGCAGACGACCAGCAGTATCAATAATCACAACATCTTTTGCATGTGAATTGGCATAAGCAAGAGAATCTTCAGCTATTTTGACTGCATCTTGTATGTCTTCAGTGAATACCGGCACCTCAACGCTTTTACCGACTACTTGAAGCTGTTTAATAGCCGCAGGACGGTATATGTCAGCCGCGACCAGAACAGGGTGCTTGCCCTGCTTTCTGAGCGACAGCGCCAACTTGCCTGCAGAAGTAGTTTTTCCGGAGCCTTGAAGACCAACCATCAAAATAACTGTCGGTGGTTTTGAAGAGATATTCAAGCGGCTTTCTTTGCCACCCATAAGCTGAGTCAATTCCTCATCGACTATCTTTATGACAGCTTGAGCAGGTGTCAAAGTATCCAGCACATCTCCGCCAAGGGCACGAGTCTTGACATTCTTCTCAAATTGCCTGACGATTTTATAGTTGACATCAGCCGACAACAAAGCCATACGCACATCGCGCATAGCTTTATCAATATCTTCTTCAGTTAATTTTCCGTGACCACGGAGTTTTCTAAAAGCCTCTTGAAGGCTGTTTGACAGGCTTTCAAAAATCATAAATTTTTCCTATCTATCAAAATTAATAGACACCACACAAAGCAGTGCCGCTATAAACAAATTTGGAGGCGACACCCAGAATCGAACTGGGGATAGAGGTTTTGCAGACCTCGGCCTTACCACTTGGCTATATCGCCTCTTAAATGGCGACCCGGATCGGACTTGAACCGACGACCTCCGCCGTGACAGGGCGGCATTCTAACCAACTAAACTACCGGGCCGTTTGATCGAAAGTTGAGACAAAACATCGTCACCAACAAAAGAAATTATACACCTAAAAAATGTTTTAGTCAAGAGAAATTTTTATAATTTGCCCAATTTGGTTCAATTTTTTGTTTGAGTCTCATCTTTATCACTGAACTCAATCAACTAAAAAATATATTTTAATTATAGCATAATGTTAATTGTTATGCTATAATACATGCAGGTTTATTTTAGTATTTATTAGTTGAGGTGATTTGTATGATAAAGGTTCGCATCAGTAATATGATGTTTTACGGCTTTCACGGTTATTATGAATATGAGCGTGAACAAGGACAGAAGTTCTTCTTTGATGTTGAGCTGAAGATCGAAGATGATAAGGCAATGGATACTGACAGCCTCAATGACGGCGTTGATACTGCCCGCGTCTATGATATTGTCAAGGAAGTTACGGAGAACAAGCGCTTCCAACTTCTCGCCGCTCTCGCTGGTCACATTGCTGATAAGCTCTTGGCTAGATTCCCTCATGTTGATGAAGCCTCTGTACGCGTTCGCAAGCCTTCTGTACCGATCGCAGGTCCTATCGACTATGTTGAAGTTGAAGTCACTCGCCAGCAGAAGAGAGATTGACATTATACTGACGTGTAGATTTGCACGAAGTTTGAATATTATTCGAGTCTTCATATTGAGGACTCATTTTTTACTTATTGAATCAAAGGACATGATATTTATGATAGATTTAAATATGTGTTTTACGTTTTTATTTTTGCTTGTTGCAGGTATTGTGCTTTTCATGTCATGTATCGCGTTTGATTGTGGAATCTATGGTTTCTGGGCAACATTTATCATATTCATCATACAAAGTCTATTAATTATACCTCATATCATTAGCGAGAAGATTATCTCACGCTTTTTATCTCTAATACATATCTGGCAAGCATTACTTTTATTGATAGTTACTGTTCAATTATTTTTTCTTATTCATCAACCTTGGATAACTCAAAAAGAATTATCTGATTTATCTCAATTAGAAGGTGTCGTGGAATACAATCGTCAATATAAAAATAATTATTGGTATTTAGAAATGGAAAATGGCGAACGACCACAATTAAGATTTATTTTTGATGAAAATTTACGGGATTATGAAGGTGAGCCTGTCATCGTTTGGGGAGAAAGTACATCAATTTATACTTATGTATATCAAATGACTTCTTCTGATGGTGAAGTTTACATTTCTATCGAAGATACAAACGAAAATCTATTTCGATATAATATGATAGGGATTATTTGGGATTTGTTTTTTTGGAATTTACTTCTATATGGTATGTATCTTTCCGTCCTCAAGGGTTCAGCGAAAGAATAATTCCAAAAAAGATCACTACTATAAAGATTGCAGCATAATCTAGCGAGGTTATCTGCAATTTTTTCATATGTGTTCGACCTTCACCGCCGCGATAACATCTTGCTTCCATTGCCATTGCCAACTCATCAGCACGGCGGAAAGCTGAAAGAAACAACGGCACCAATATTGGCACCATTGATTTTGCCCTTTGAAATATGTTGCCGGACTCAAAGTCAACGCCTCTTGCGGATTGTGCCTTGATGATTTTGTCTGTCTCCTCCAAAAGTGTCGGTATAAAGCGCAGGGCAATCGTCATCATCATTGCCAGCTCATGTGCAGGCACCCCAAATCTTGAGAGCGGTGATAATAACTTTTCCATGGCGTCTGTCAGCTTCAACGGCGAAGTTGTAAAAGTTAGCATTGATGACAACACTATCAGCAACATCAAGCGTATACTGATTAAAATCCCTTTATATATGCCTTCGTCCGTGACTTCCAGTATCCATATCTTATATAGTACTTCTCCGTCGTGGCTGACGAGGTGTATGAGAAATGTGAATAGTATAATCCACATCAGCGGTCTGAGCGACTTAAAGACAGTGACGGGTGGAATGTGGGATATTATAACCACTACAATAACAAATCCCATCAACATGGCATAGGAATTTAAGGTGTCAACCAGAAAGAGCAGTACCATCATTGCAAACAATAGGCAGATTTTGACGCGTGGGTCAAGTTTGTGAATGATTGAGCTACCCGGAAAGAATTGACCGAGCATTATATCTTGTAACATGAGACATCACTTTCGCAAATCATTAAAATTAATAGGCAGCTTTACCGACATCAAGCCGACAAAGCTGCCTTATTTAAATCGTCAATCGAGAAAGTCTTTCAATTTCTTACTTCTTGAAGGGTGTCGCAGCTTCCTGAGAGCTTTTGCTTCAATTTGGCGTATTCTTTCACGAGTTACTCCAAAACTCTGTCCAACCTCTTCAAGTGTTCTGGCTCTGCCATCATCAAGTCCAAAACGCAGCCGTAAAACTCTCATCTCTCTTGGTGTCAAGGTAGAGAGTACTTCCTCAAGCTGTTCTTTAAGCACTAGGAATGAAGCTTGGTCTGCCGGTGCAAGTGCATCTTGGTCTTCAATGAAGTCACCGAGATGTGAGTCTTCCTCTTCACCGATTGGAGTTTCAAGCGATACAGGCTCTTGAGCAATCTTCATGATCTCACGAACACGCTCAACACTTATATCCATTTCCGCTGCAATTTCTTCAGCAGTCGGGTCTCTATTGAGTTTCTGAAGCAAGTTTCTGGAGACACGAATGAGCTTATTGATCGTCTCAACCATATGCACAGGTATACGAATAGTCCTAGCTTGATCTGCAATGGCGCGAGTGATAGCTTGACGAATCCACCAAGTAGCGTAAGTGCTGAACTTGTAGCCTTTGTTGTAGTCAAACTTCTCAACGGCCTTGATAAGACCAAGATTGCCTTCTTGAATCAAGTCAAGAAATAACATTCCACGGCCTACATAACGCTTGGCAATGCTGACAACAAGTCTTAGATTAGCTTCTGCCAATCTTTGCTTTGCATCTTCGTCGCCATTTTCCATTTGCTTGGCAAGTTCTACTTCTTCCTGGGCGGTTAAGAGCGGAACTCTGCCTATCTCTTTAAGGTACATTCTCACCGGATCGTCGATGGTGATACCCTCAGGAACACTCAAATCAACCTCTACTTCGTCAGAGTGTTTGATTGAGTCCGAATCCTCTTCATTCTCTTCAGTTGATGATTGATTGTCTGTATCTTCAGAATCAACGACTGAAACGGTAATGTTATTAGTGCCTTCATCCTCGTCATCAAGCTGAATATCAGAAGAGTTATCATCTTCATCGTCAACTATTTCAATTCTTGCTTGACTAAAAGTATCGTAAAGTTCTTCAATATCGTCTGGCGACAAATCCTGCTTCTGCAGTGCCTCCACCAATTCGCCATAAGTCAGTGTCCCACCATTTAGCTGCCCTTTTCTTAAGAGATTGGTCACTATTTGGGAGCTATGGTTTACTCTATCCTCAAGCAATTTTATTTTTTTACTATTTTCTGTCATAAGGCGCCCCCTCTATTTCCTTACACAAATT